>NZ_CP092827.1:2487857-2792500 GCF_022533585.1 Pseudomonas sp. LS.1a | reverse complement strand
AGCTTCATCGCCGCCGCCAATGCCGCCAACATCCCGCTCGAAGTGCTGCACCGGGTGGCTGCCATGGCCAGCGGCGGCATGGACACCCTGCCGCACAATGGCGCGGTCATCACCTTGCTGGCCGTAACCGGGCTGACCCATCGCGAGGCCTACAAGGACATTTTCGGTATTACCCTGATCAAGACCCTGGCGGTGTTCGTGGTCATCGCCACGTTCTACGCCACCGGCATCGTCTAAGGAGCTTTGCATGACCCTCAAAGGCAAGACTGCACTCGTCACCGGATCCACCAGCGGCATCGGCCTGGGCATTGCCCAGGTGCTGGCCCGCGCAGGCGCCAACATCATGCTCAACGGCTTCGGCGACCCGGCACCGGCGCTGGCCGAGATCGCCCGGCACGGGGTGAAGGTAGCCCATCACCCGGCCGACCTGTCGGACGTGGCCCAGATCGAAGCGCTGTTCACCCTGGCCGAGCGCGAGTTCGGCGGCGTCGACATTCTGGTCAACAACGCCGGTATCCAGCATGTGGCGCCGGTGGAGCAATTCCCGCTGGAAAGCTGGGACAAGATCATCGCCCTCAACCTGTCGGCCGTGTTCCACGGTACGCGCCTGGCCCTGCCCGGCATGCGCATGCGCAACTGGGGGCGCATCATCAACATCGCCTCGGTGCATGGCCTGGTCGGCTCGACCGGCAAGGCGGCCTATGTGGCGGCCAAGCACGGCGTGGTCGGCCTGACCAAGGTGGTAGGCCTGGAAACCGCCACCAGCAACGTCACCTGCAATGCCATCTGCCCTGGCTGGGTGCTGACCCCGCTGGTACAGAAGCAGATCGACGATCGTGCTGCCAACGGTGGCGATCCGCTGCAAGCGCAGCACGATCTGCTGGCAGAAAAACAGCCATCACTGGCCTTCGTCACCCCCGAACACCTGGGTGAGCTGGTACTATTCCTGTGCAGCGAGGCCGGTAGCCAGGTTCGCGGTGCCGCCTGGAACGTCGATGGTGGCTGGTTGGCCCAGTGACGGGCGGCCTGGGCCTGGCGGCGGTCTTGCATTCGTTTATCTGCAAGGAGGCCCTATGCGCCCAACCCCGATGACCGCGATCCTGGCCCTGACCCTGGCTGCCGCCGCACCCGCGATGGCAGCCAGCCTGAAGGACGTCGCGCCCTACCCCGAGGCGGAAAAAGGCTTCACCCGGCAGGTCATCCACCTGCCGGCCCAGGCTGATGAATCGGCCTATCAGCTGGAAATCCTCGCCGGCAAGACCCTGAAGGTGGACTGCAATCGCCAGCGCCTGGGCGGCAGCCTGGAGGAACGAACCCTGGAAGGCTGGGGCTACAGCTACTACCACCTGGACAAGGTCAGCGGCCCGGTCAGCACATTGATGGCCTGCCCCGATGGCAAGAAGACCGAGGCCTTCGTGCCGGTGGTCGGTGAAGGCTTCATGCTGCGCTACAACAGCAAGCTACCGGTGGTGGTGTATGTGCCCAAGGATGTCGAAGTGCGCTACCGCGTCTGGAGCGCGTCGCAGGACGTGCAAAAGGCTAAAGTAGAGTAACGCGCAAGCCCCTGCTGCCAGGGGGCTTCTTCGCGGGCACGCCCGCTCCCACAGGATAGCACTGACCTTGAAGTCTGAGCTGTACCTGTGGGAGCGGGCGTGCCCGCGAATAGGCCGTCGAATCCAAATGATCACCTGGAGGTTCGGCATGAACGAAGTGCTCTGGCGCCCCTCCACGGCGCAGATCGAGGCCAGCCGGATGGATGCCTTCCGCCGCCGGGTCAACCTGCGCTACAACCTGCAACTCGACGACTACCAGGCGCTGCACCGCTGGAGCATCGAGCAGCGCCCTGCCTTCTGGCAAACCCTTGCCGACTATTTCCACGTTCACTGGCATACCCCGCCGAGCCAGGTGCTCAGCGAAGGGCCGCAGATGCCCGAAGCCCAGTGGTTCGCCAACGCCACCCTCAACTTCGCCGAACACCTGCTGCGCCGCCGCGACGACCGCCCGGCCCTGGTCGCCGTGCGCGAAGACGGCCAACGCCAGCAGTTCACCCATGCCCAGCTGGCCGCCCAGGTGGCCGGCCTGCAAAAAGCCTTCAAGGCCGCCGGCATCGTCCCCGGCGACCGGGTAGCCGCCGTCATGCCCAATACCTGGCAGACACTGGTTGCCATGCTTGCCTGCACCAGCCTCGGTGCGGTCTGGTCCAGTTCCTCGCCCGAGTTCGGCGTACATGGCATCATCGACCGCTTCGGCCAGATCGAGCCCAAGCTGCTGATCGCCTGCGCCGGCTACCAGTACGCCGGCAAAGCCATCGACCAGGTGGACAAGGTGAACCAGGTGTGCGCGCAGTTGCCCGGTCTGGAACGGCTGATCGTGGTGCCCCATACCCGCAATGGTACGCGCGCCGACGAGTTCCTGGCCGCCAACGTCAGCCTATGGGATGAGTTCTTTCAGCCTGGCGGCGCCCCCAGCTTCACCCCGCTGCCCTTCGACCACCCGCTGTACATCCTGTACTCCAGCGGCACCACCGGCGTGCCCAAGTGCATCGTCCACCGCGCCGGCGGCGTGTTGTTGCAGCACCTGAAGGAACATGGCCTGCACAACGACCTGAAGGCCGATGACGTGCTGTTCTACTACACCACCTGCGGCTGGATGATGTGGAACTGGCTGGCCAGCGGCCTGGCGGTGGGCGCCACGCTGGTGCTGTACGACGGCTCGCCCTTCCACCCCGGCCCCGAGCGGCTGCTGGACCTGATCGACGCCGAGGGCATCCAGGCCTTCGGTACCAGCGCCAAGTACCTGGCGGCGCTGGAGCAGGCGGGCCTGGAGCCTGCGGCAAGCCATCAACTGGGGCGCTTGCGCCTGCTGTTGTCCACCGGCTCGCCACTGTCGCCACACAGCTACGACTACGTGTACCGCAAGATCAAGGCCGACCTGTGCCTGGCGTCGATGTCCGGCGGCACCGATATCGTCTCCTGTTTCGTGCTGGGCAACCCGACCCTGCCGGTGCGCCGTGGCGAAATCCAGTGCAAGGGCCTGGGCATGGCGGTGGAGGTGTGGAACGAGCACGGCCAGCCGGTGCAGGGCGAAAAAGGCGAGTTGGTATGCACGCGCAACTTCCCGTCCATGCCACTGGGGTTCTGGAAGGATACGGACGGCAGCCGTTACCACGATGCCTACTTCAGCCAGTTCCCGGGGGTGTGGGCCCAAGGCGACTATGCCGAACAGCGTGCCGATGGCGGGCTGGTGATTCATGGCCGCTCCGATGCGGTTCTCAACCCCGGTGGCGTGCGCATTGGCACGGCAGAGATCTACCGTCAGGTGGAAAAGGTCGAGCAGGTGCTGGAAAGCGTGGCCATCGGCCAGGACTGGCAAGGCGATGTGCGGGTGGTGCTGTTCGTTCGCCTGCGTGACGGCCTGAAACTGGATGAGCCCCTGCGCCAGCACATCCGCCAGGTGATCCGCCAGTACACCACGCCCCGCCATGTCCCGGCGGTGATCGCCCAGGTCGATGACATCCCGCGAACCATCAGCGGCAAGCTGGTGGAATTGGCGATTCGCAATGTGGTGCATGGCCTGCCGGTGAAGAACACCGATGCCCTGGCCAACCCCGAGGCGCTGGAGCAGTTTCGGGATCGTGAGGAGTTGCGTACCCCATAATGAAGGTATTCACCGTCATCGTGGGAGCGGCCTTGTGTCGCGATAGGGCCGCAAAGCGGCCCCGGCAATTCATGCATCGCTGCTGAAATCCTGGGGCTGCTGCGCAGCCCTTTCGCGACGCAAGGCCGCTCCCACAACGGCCTCAACCCGGCTCGCTCAGGCATAATGCGCGCCTTTTTCGCCCCCGAAGCACAGGTACCCCATGAAAGCCCAAGCCCGCCACATCCTGGTCAAGACCGCTGACGAAGCCGAAAAGCTCAAGCAGCGCATCGCCAATGGCGAGGCTTTCGACGTGCTCGCGAAAAAATTCTCCATCTGCCCTTCGGGCAAGCGGGGCGGCGACCTGGGTGAAATCCGCCCCGGGCAGATGGTTGGCGCCATTGACCAGGTGATCTTCAAGAAGCCCCTGCGCGTGGTACATGGGCCGATCAAGAGCAAGTTCGGCTACCACCTGGTGCAGACCTTCTACCGCGATTAAGTGCGACGCGCAGCCAGCAGACCCAGGCCGGCGCAACCCAGCAAGGAGGCGCTGACCCGGTTGAACAACCGGCGCGGGCCGGGCTGGCTGAACCAGCGCTGCAGGTACGCCCCCAGGCCGGCGTAGATGGCGATGGCGGCCCATTCCAGCAACAGGAACAACGCACCCAGCCAGAGGAACTGCTCGCTTACCGGAGTGGTACTGCCGACCGAAACGAACTGCGGCAGGAACGCGGTGAAGATCAGGATAGCCTTCGGATTACCAGCAGCCATCCAGAACTCCTGGCGTACCAGGCGCCAGGTGCCGCGCGGCTGATCACCTGCCACCGCCGCCTCGCCCACCGGTGCCCGCCACAGTTGCCAGGCGATATAGAACAGTTAGGCAGCCCCCGCCAACTTGATGGCCAGGAACAGGTATTCGCTGGTGTGCAGCACCACGGCCAGCCCCATGGCCGCCAGGGCGATCATGCCGCTGAAGGCGACGATGCGTCCGCCACCGGCCACGCAGGCCGTGCGCAGGCCGTAGCGGCTGGCATTGTGCAGCGACAGCAGGTTGTTCGGCCCCGGCGCCATGTTCAGGGCGAAACAGGCGGGAATGAAAAGCAGCAGGCTTGAAAGGTCCATAATTGTTTTCCTTTGGCAACAGCCGCCTATTTCGGCGGGTACCGGGCCGTGCGGTCAAGTTACAGCCAGCGGAAAAAACTGTATGGGTGCGCAGCGCCTGATAAGCTGCCGGGCATACCGAGGACCCTGTGATGCCCCGTTCCCATGCCGCGCTGTGGCGCGACCCGGCCCTGCCGCATGTCGAAAGCCGCCGCGCCTGCCATAGCCGCGCCTGCTACAAGGCCCACAGCCACCCGACGTTTTCCATCGGTGTGGTGGATGCCGGCCACAGTCATTTCACCGGTGCCGGCAACGGCCAGCAACGCCTGACGCCCGGCACGCTGGTGCTGGTCCCGGCCCACCGGGTACATGCCTGCAACCCCGAGCCCGGGCAAGCGTGGAGCTACCAGATGCTGCATGTGGATGCCGACTGGCTGGCGCAGCTGCGCCTGGAGTCCGGGCTGGAGGCTACCGGGCCCGGCGAGCCGGCACGTATCTGCCAGGTGCCGGAGGTGTATCGGCAGTTCTGCGAACTGAACAGTCTGCTGTTCTCCAACGCCAGCAATGGTGAGAAGGATGCGGCGCTGATTGCCTTTCTGGGCGACCTGGACTTTGCCAGGCACGCGCCGCTGGCGCCGGCACCTGCCCTGGGGGCGAGCGAGCTGAGTGGGCTGATCGCGCATATCGAAGGCCAGGACCCGGCGCAGTTGAGCCTGGCAGTACTGGCACGGCACGCCGGGCTTGGGCGCTATCAGTTGATTCGCGCATTTCGCGCGGCTACCGGGTTTACGCCGCATGCCTACCTGCTCAATGCCAGGGTCAACCGTGGGCGCCAGCTGCTGAGCGAGGGGCAGGCCCTGGCTGAGGTGGCCTATCGGCTCGGGTTTGCCGACCAGAGTCATTTCCAGCGGGTGTTCAAGGCCCATGTGGGGGTGACGCCAGGGCAGTATCGGGATTTGCACGGATTCTGAGAACCTGGGGCGCTTTGCGCCCCTTTCGCGACCGCAGGTGCTGCGTACGCCGTTCAATGTGGGAGCGGCCTTGTGTCGCGAAAGGGCTGCGCAGCAGCCCCGGCAATGAGCCTGCAATATTGTTCAATACGGTTTGTGCGCCGAAGGGCAGAGTTCGGCTTTTCCGCCAGAGCCGCCCACCCCAATGGAACAATTCCTGATCATCGCCCTCGCCCACTTCCTCGCCCTGCTCTCTCCCGGCCCGGACTTCTTCCTGGTCGCACGTACCTCGGTCAGCAGTGGCTGGCGGGTTGCCAGCGGCGCCTGCCTGGGTATCGCCCTGGCCAATGGCGTGTTCATCGTCATGGCTTTCACCGGTCTGTCAGCGCTGCAGGAAGGCAGCCTGCTGTTCACCATCCTGCAACTGGCCGGTGCCGGCTACCTGCTGTACATCGGCACCCTGTTCCTGCGCCACGCCGGGCACACCAGCCTGGGCTCAGTCACCGGCAAGCAAACAGTCCAGGGGTGGTGGCGGGGATTGGGCATGGGGTTCCTGTCCGGCATCCTCAACCCCAAGAATGCGCTGTTCTATGCCAGCCTGGTCAGCATGGTCGCCAACGCCAGCATTGCCTGGAAAGCAACCTACGCCATGTGGATGTTCAGCATCGTACTGCTCTGGGACCTGTTGGTTGCCGTGGCCATCGGCAACCCGCTGGTGCTACGGCGCTTCGCCCGCAGCCTGCCGTGGCTGGAGCGGGCCTCCGGCGTCATGTTGGTGCTTTTGGCTGCGGCATTGCTGTTTCACCTGGCCTGGGGCTGAGCAGTTGCAGGGTCCGCATGTCCATCAAGGTGAAATGGCCACTGGCCCAGCCCCCGGTATCCAGGTGCCAGACGTTGCCCAGCAGTTTGGCCTCCAGCACCGGCGTGTGCCCCACCAACAAGGCACGCAGGCCCTGTACGGGCTGGGTATCGCCTACCTTCAGCCGCCGCCGCGACCATTGGCACACTTCCCTTACTTCAGGGTCGTCATCCAGTTCCAGCCAGGTCCTTAATACTGCCCAATCGGAATACGGGCTGTCGGCATGCAGCAGGCCTACCAGACCCGCCGCACTTTCAACCTCTATCGCAATCGGCAGCTTCTCGAAGCGCTCCACGAAACGCAACTGCTCGCTCCGTGGAAGGTCAAGAAACCAGCTCCCCCCGGCGGCGCGATACATGTCCAGATCGAGCCGCCCGCCGCGTACGCGGGTAATTGCCAGGGCCTCATGATTACCTTGCACGGCATGGAACCAGGGCTGCGCCAGCCATTCCAGCGCCGCTTCGCTTTCCGGGCCACGGTCGACCAGGTCACCCACGCTGAACAGGCGGTCCACGGCCGGATCGAACCCCACCGCATCCAGGCATTGCTGCAGGCGCTGGAAGTGACCATGGATATCGCCCACCGCCAGGTCACGTCCCCGCAGGTTGGCCATCAGACGCCGAAACCGTCCCATTACAATCTTCCTCTGCTGGTGCCGCCATGCCAGGGGTAAAATGGAGGCACAGCCAACCCACTCCGGAGGTGCATCATGCGTACCGCCCTCGTGTGTGCCGTGCTCATGGCGCTGTCACTGGACAGCATGGCACAAGGTGCTCCGGCCGCGCAGGTCGAGGTGCGTTTCGACCACCCGGAAAAATTCCGCGATGCCAGCCTCGACAGCCACGGGTACGAGCGTGGCGCCGACGCCTATGTGATGAACACCCTGACCCAGTACCTGCAGAAGCTTGGCCAACGCTACCTGCAACCCGGCCAGCAACTGGTCATCAACATCCGCGACATCGACCTGGCCGGGCGCTTCGAGCCCTGGCACAGCCAGGCCTACGATGTACGCTTCATGCGCGAAATCACCTGGCCAACCATCGACCTCAGCTACACCCTCAGCCAACCGGGCAAACCCGACCAGCAGGCGCAGGAGCGGGTCAGCGACAAGATGTACCTCAGCCGCCCGGGCCGGGTCGCCAGCAGCAGCGACCGCCTGTATGCCGAGAAGGCCATGCTCAACGACTGGTTCCGCCAGCGCTTCGCCCTCCACCCGGCATCCTGAAAAACCCTTCACTGGAACAGGCCTCGGTGCCGGTAGTATGCTCAGCCCTTCAACCTGTACCAGGGAAGGTTTTTTCATGAAGTTGTGCGCCGTGCAACTGGCGTCGCTCAAGGGCGATGTGCAAGCCAACCTCGAACGCCACCTGGCCTGCGTCGAGCAGGCTGCGGCCCTTGGCGCCGAACTGGTGGTGTTCCCCGAACTGTCGCTGACCGGCTATGAGCCAAGCCTCGCACGCCAGGCCGCCCTGCCCGTCAGCTCGGCACGGCTGGACCCGCTGCAGGCAGCCTGCGACCGGCTGGGTATCACCGTCGCCGTGGGCCTGCCACTACCGGCACCCGACGGCATCCGCATCGGCATGCCAATCCTCAGCCCCGGGGCACCGCGCCAGGCCTATGCCAAGCGGCGCCTGCATGATGATGAACTGCCCTGGTTCACCCCTGGCGATCAAGCCTTGCTGCTGCAGGTGGGCGCGCATCGGGTAGCGCCTGCTATCTGCTACGAATCGATGTTCATGGCGCATGCGGCCGCCGCGCGGGCACACGGCGCCGACCTGTACCTGGTCAGCGTGGCGAAAACTGCCAAGGGCATCCGCGAGGGTTACCTGCACTACCCAGAGGTGGCTCGCGAGCTGGGCATGCCGGTGTTGCTGGCCAACTGCGTGGGGCCGGCCGACACCTTCATCGGCGCCGGTGGCTCGGCGGCGTGGGACAGCCAGGGGCGCTTGCTGGCCAGCCTGGACGATCACAGCGAAGGGCTGATCGTACTGGACACCGCCAACGCCAGTGCCATGGCGGTCCCCCTGGACCCGCACCCGGCATGATCTACCTGTTTCTGGCGTTGCTGAGCTATGCCTGTACTTACTACCTGACTGGTTTGCTCATCCAGGGCCAACTAGCCGATGTGGCCGAGGGTTTGCGTCACCGCCCCGATGCGCCGACACCCGGCGAGTACCTGCGCGCCGTCAAGCCCCATGCACGCCGTGCCCATCGGCAGTACACCCTGATGGCCGGCACGGCGCTGGCCGTGCTGGCCTGCCTGGTCGCCAGCTGGTTCTGACACCTTACAGGTCCAGCGCCAGGCTTTGCCGGCCCTCCAGCGCCAGCAGGTACTGCTTGGCGGCCAGGCCGCCGGCAAAGCCGGTGAGGCTGCCCGAAGCACCGATTACCCGATGGCACGGGGCGATGATAGAGATCGGGTTGCGACCATTGGCGGCGCCGACTGCACGCACCGCGCTGGGGTTGCCGATCTGCCGGGCGATGTCGCTGTAGCTGCGGGTCTCTCCGAACGGTATCGCCAGCAGCGCGGCCCACACCTGGCGCTGAAATTCGGTGCCGGCAAAATCCAGCGCCAGTTCGAAACGCTGACGTTTGCCGGCAAAGTACTCGCCGAGCTGGCGGGCGGTTTCCAGCAGTACCGGGCATTGGTCGTCACGGTGCAGGGCGCCAAGGCGCACACGGTTTTCCCGCTCCTCCTCCCAGAGTACGGCTGCCAGGCACTCGCCACGTGCTACCAGGGTCAAGGTGCCGACGGGCGACTGCATGAAGGTGAATGCGCTGGACATAAGCGGGCTCCTGCCAGGTTGCGATCAACCTACTGTACGCATCCACAGCCCCGCCTGCATCCGCTTTCTTGCTCAAGCAATGTGGGAGCCGGCGCGCCCGCGAACACCGGCGCAGCCGGTGCCATCCACCGCGTCGCCTGCTTCGCGGGCATGCCCGCTCCCACAGGGCCCCCACCAGCTGAAGGAGTGTGTTGTACCTGTGGGAGCGGGTTTACCCGCGAACACCGGCGTAGCCGGTGCCATCCACTGCGTCGCCTGCTTCGCGGGTGAACCCGCTCCCACAGGGCCCCCACCAGCTGAAGGAATGCGCCATACCTGTGGGAGCGGGTTTACCCGCGAACACCGGCGTAGCCGGTGCCATCCACTGCGTCGCCTGCTTCGCGGGTGAACCCGCTCCCACAGGGCCCCCACCAGCTGAAGGAATGCGCCATACCTGTGGGAGCGGGCGTGCCCGCGAACACCGGCGTAGCCGGTGCCATCCACCGCGTCGCCTGCTTCGCGGGCATGCCCGCTCCCACAGGGCCCCCACCAGCTGAAGGAGTGTGTTGTACCTGTGGGAGCGGGTTTACCCGCGAACACCGGCGTAGCCGGTGCCATCCACTGCGTCGCCTGCTTCGCGAGCATGCCGGCTCCCACAGGTGCCCATCAGCCAGTCCTGTCAGCGTTCAGAGAAATGCCTGCCGGATCCGCTTCTTGTCGATCTTGCCAACGCTGGTCTTGGGGATCTCGTCCACGCAACGCAGCTGCCGCGGTATCGCCCATTTGTTCAGGTGCCCGCTGTCGACAAACGGCTGCAGGTGCCCGGCCAATGCCGCCTGATCGAACTGCATGCCGTCACAACGGACCACCAAGGCCAACGGTTGTTCACCCCACTGCGGGTCCGGAATGCCGATCACCGCCACCGACGCGACAGCCGGGTGCTGGCTGATCAGGTTTTCCAGCGCCACCGAGCTGACCCACTCGCCACCGGTCTTGATCACATCCTTGATCCGGTCACGAATACGCACCACACCCGCCGGGTCAATGCAGGCCAGGTCGCCGGTGTGCATCCACCCCCCCAGCCACAACGCGGCGCCCTGCTCCGGTTCGTGCAGGTAGCCCTGGGTCAACCATGGCGCACGCACCACGATTTCACCCAGGCTTTCACCATCGCGGGGCACATCATTGCCTTCAGCGTCGACGATGCGCAGGTCCACCAGGGCAATCGGCACACCGGCATCGATCCGCAGCGGCAACTGTTGCGCCATGGGCAGTGCCAGCAGGTCGGCGCTCAGGTGGGTGATGCTGAGCAGCGGGCAGCTTTCCGACATGCCATAGCCACAATGCACACTGATGCCGCGCTCGCTGGCGCGTTGCGCCAGGCCCAGGGTCAGGGCACTGCCGCCCAGCAGCATTTTCCAGCCGGTCAGGTCGGCGCAGCGCCCTTCCTCGCTGTCCAGCATCATCTGCAGCACCGTGGGCACACAATGGGAGAACGTCACGCCCTCGTCGCGGTACAGACGCACCAGGCGATTGGGCTCGTAACGCCCGGGATAGACCTGCTTGATGCCCAACGCCGTAGCCACATAGGGCACGCCCCAGGCATGCACGTGGAACATCGGCGTGATGGGCATGTAGACGTCGCCGCTGCGCAGCAGCGGCACCTCCCCACAGGCAGCCAGGGTGCCCTGCTCGACCAGGGTATGCAGCACCAGTTGCCGGTGGCTGAAGTACACGCCCTTGGGGTTGCCGGTGGTACCGCTGGTGTAGAACAGCGTGGCCAGAGAGTGCTCGTCGAAATCGGCGAAGTCGAACTGCGGCTCGGCAGCCGCCAGCAGCGCTTCGTACTCGCCCAGCAACGGCACGCCCTGCATCACGGGGCCGCCGTCACCAAGGCGGATGAAGCCCTCGACCGTCGGCAAGTCCTCGCGTAACTGCGCCATCAATGGCAGGAAGTCGTCATGCACCAGCACCAGGCGATCCTCGGCATGGTTCATGGTGTAGCGCACCTGCTCGGTGGACAGCCGTACGTTCACCGTGTGCAGCACCGCACCCAGCATCGGCACGGCAAAGAAGCACTCCAGCGCCCGGTGGCTGTCCCAGTCGAGCAAGGCCACGGTGTCGCCAGGCTTGACCCCGGCGGCGGTCAGCACATTGGCCAGCCGCTGGATGCGTTCGAGCAGCGTGGTGTAGGTGTAGCGCAGTTTGTCGGCGTAGACGATTTCCTGATTGGGCTGGTAGCGCACGCCCGACAGCAGCAGGCGCTTGATCAGCAGCGGATAGGCGTAGGCCTGCTCGGCCGCGGGCATGACGCGAGTGGTGATCATGTCGGCGGCCTTCACAGTTGCCCGGCCTCGAGCAGGTACAGGCTGTCACTACCGGCCCTGGCGCTGGCGCTCAGCGAGTGAATACGTGGCAGCAGGCGGGCAAAGTAGAACCGCGCGGTACCCAGCTTGCTCAGGTGGAACGGCTCGGGGGCCGCATGGTGTTGGCATGCCACGGCCATGCGTGCCCACAGGTAGGCGTAGAAGGTGTAACCAAACACCTGCAGGTACTCCACCGCCGCCGCGCCAAGCTCGCGCGGGTTGCCCTGGGCCCGGTCGAGCAACCAGTCAGTCAGCTCGTCGAGGTTGCGCACGGCGGCCAGCAATGGCGCGCCGAACTCTGCACATGCCGTGGGCAATGCCTCGGCAAAGGTGGTGATTTCGTCGGACACACTGCGATAGGCCTGGCCGCCATCGCCAAACAGCTTGCGCGCCACCAGGTCTAGCGCCTGGATACCATTGGTGCCTTCGTAGATCTGGGTGATGCGGCAGTCGCGGATCAGCTGCTCCTGGCCCCACTCACGGATATAGCCATGACCGCCCAGCACCTGCTGGCCGTGCACGGTGGTCTCCAGCCCCATGTCGGTGAGGAAGGCCTTGGCCACCGGTGTGAGCAGCGCCACCCTGGCTTCGGCCTGGGCGCGCACGACCGGGGCTTCACTGTATCTGGCCAGGTCCAGCTGCAGCGCCACATAGGTGGAAAAGGCCCGCCCGCCTTCGTTCAGCGCTTTCATGGTCAGCAGCATGCGCCGCACGTCCGGGTGGACGATGATCGGGTCAGCGCTTTGCTGCGGTGCTTCGGCGCCGTTCGGTGCACGGCCCTGCTGGCGGTCACGGGCATAGGCGATGGCACCCTGATAGGAGCGTTCGCCCAGGGCCAGGCCCTGGATACCTACGCCCAGGCGCTCGTAGTTCATCATGGTGAACATCGCGTTGAGGCCTTTGTTCGGCTCGCCCACCAGGTAGCCGATTGCACCGTCGAAGTTCATCACGCAGGTGGCCGAGGCCTTGATGCCCATCTTGTGCTCGATCGAACCGCAACTCACCGCATTGGCCTCACCCAGCGCGCCGTCGGCGTCAACCAGCACCTTGGGCACCAGGAACAGCGAGATGCCCTTGGGCCCGGCGGGCGCATCCGGCAGCCGCGCCAGTACCAGGTGGATGATGTTCTCGGTCAGGTCCTGCTCACCGCCAGTGATGAAGATCTTGGTACCGCTGATGCGATAACGGCCATCGGCAACCGGCTCGGCGCGGGTGCGAATCAGGCCCAGGTCGGTGCCAGCATGCGGCTCGGTCAGGCACATCGAACCGGTCCAGCGCCCTTGGTACATGGGCGGCAGGTACAGCGCCTTCAACGGCTCGCTGGCATGGTTGAGCAGCGCCAGGCAAGCCCCGGCGGTCAGCATCGGGTACAGGCCGAACGACAGATTGGCGGCATTGAGCATTTCTTCAAGCTGGGCGCCGATCACTTTCGGCATGCCCATGCCCCCGTACTCAGGGGCGCCGGCCACGCCCACCCAGCCATCCGCGGCGAATGCCCGGTAGGCGTCAGCGAAGCCGTCGGGGGTACGCACCTGGCCGGCCTCCCAGCGGCAGCCCTGCTCGTCGCCACTGCGGTTGAGCGGCGCCACCACCTCGGCAATCAGCCTGCCGGCCTGTTCCAGCACGGCCCGGGCAGTGTCGCCATCGACCTGCTCGGCCAGGGCGGGCGTTTGTGCCCACCAGGCCGGGATGTCGAACACTTCGTTGAACAGAAAATCCATGTCGCGCAGTGGTGCAAGGTAATCAGACATGAGGCGAGCACTCGGTTTCTTGGGTTTGCGGAAGCGGCGTGGCCTGGGCCTCGGCAGGCGCCGGGGCGGCCTGGCCACGCAGGAGGAAATGCGACAATGCAGGGATCAGCACCAGCGCGCCGAGCATGTTCCACAGGAACATGAAGGTCAGCAGCAGGCCCATGTCGGCCTGGAACTTGATCGGCGACCAGGCCCAGCCGACCACGCCGGCCGCCAGGGTAATGCCGACCAGCCCCACCACCCGGCCGGTGAAGGCCACGGCTTTCCGGTAGGCCTGGGCCAGGCTCAGCCCGGCGCGCTGGTAGTGCAGCTGCACGCTGAGCAGGTACAGCGCGTAGTCCACGCCTATGCCCACGCCCAGGGCGATCACCGGCAAGGTGGCGACCTTGACGCCAATGCCCATGGCCACCATCAGCGCCTCGCACAGCACCGAGGTGAGCATCAGCGGCAGGATCGCCACCAGCGTGGCGCGCCAGCTGCGGAAGGTGAACAGGCAGAACAGCGTGACCGCCAGGTACACCAGCAACAGCATGCGGTGGTTGGCCTCGCGGACCACCACGTTGGTGGCGGCCTCGATACCGGCACTGCCGGCGGCCAGCAGGAACTGCTGTTCGGCGCTGCTGTTGGCCTGGGCAAAGCGCTCGGCCACGGCAGCCACCTGGGCCAGGGTGTCAGCGCGATGGTCCTTGAGGTAGGCGATTACCGGCATCAGCGAGCAGTCGTTGTTGAACAGCTCCGGGGCGTTGACCGAGGCCTGCTGGGCGGCGTAGTTGAGCACATCCTGGTTGCGCTGCAGGCTGTTCAGGCGCGGGTTGCCTTCGTAGGTGCCAGCGGTGATCTGGCGCACTGCGTTGGCCAGCGACACGGTGGTCTGCACACCCGGCAATTGCTGCAGCTGCCAGGCCAGGCGGTCGGCAAGGACCAGCGTCTGGTATTGCAGGCAGCCTTCCGGAGCGGTCTTGACCATGACCGCGAAGGTATCGCTGGACAGCGCGTAGTGCTGGGTGATGTAGGCGTTGTCGAGGTTGTAGCGGGAGTCGGCACGCAGCTCGGGGGCACCGCTGTCGAGGTCGCCGATTTTCAATTGCAGGCTGCCCCAGATGCCGATGGCGCCCAAGGCCAGGGCCACCAGCAGTGCGGCGCTGGCCCATTTGCGTTCGGTGAAGCGGTCGAGCAGGCCCCATGGATTGATTGGGGCTGCGTTGCAGCCCCAACGAGCATCAATTTCCAGGGCCCGCTCGGCAGCCTTGCGGCCAACACCTACATAAGACAGCGCCACCGGCATCAGCAGCAGCGAGGTGAAGATCAGTACCGCCACGCCGATGCTGGCGGTGATCGCCAGGTCCTGGATCACCGGGATGTCGATCAGCATCAACACGGCAAAACCCACCGCATCGGCCAGCAACGCGGTCACCCCGGCCACGAACAGGCGGCGGAAGGTATAGCGCGCCGCCACCTGGCGGTGGGTGCCACGGCCGATGTCCTGGAGGATGCCGTTCATCTTCTGCGCCGCGTGGGATACGCCAATGGCGAAGATCAGGAACGGCACCAGGATCGAATACGGGTCGATGGCGTAGCCCAGCCAGGCGACGATGCCCAGTTGCCACACCACCGCAGTCAGCGAACACAGCACCACCAGCAAGGTGCTGCGCACACAACGGGTATAGCAGTAGATGATCAGCAGGCTGGTCAGCACCGCCAGGGCGAAGAACGCCATCACCTGGATCAGCCCGTCGATCAGGTCACCCATCAGCTTGGCAAAGCCGATGACATGGATGCGGTACTGGCCGCTGGCCTGGTATTGGCTGCGCAGTTGTTCGAGCTTTTGCGAGAAGGCATGGTAGTCGAGGCCTTTGCCAGTGGCCGAGTCCTGGTCGAGCAGCGGCACGATCAGCATGCTCGACTTGAAGTCGCGCGCCACCAGGCTGCCGACGATGTTGGCGCGCTCGATGTTCTGCCGTAATTGTTCGATGTCACCCGCCACGCCCTGGTAACCGTCGGGCATCACCGGGCCGCCCTGGAAGCCCTCCTCGGTCACCTCGGTCCAGCGCACCGCCGGGCTCCACAGCGACTTCACCCAGGCCCGGTCCACGCCCTGGCTGAGGAACAGTTCGTCGTTGATGTGACGCAGGGTCTGCAGGTAGTCCGGGTCGAAGATGTCGCCCTGGGTGTTCTCCACCACCACCCGCACTGCGTTGCCCAGGCCACGCAGCGATGGGCGGTTTTCCAGGTAGTTCTGGATGTAGGGATGGCTCTGCGGCAGCATCTTGTCGAAACTGGGGCGCAGCTCCAGGCGGGTCAGCGCCATGTAGCCCAGCACCAAGGTCGCCAGCAGCATGCACAGCAGGAACGGCAGGCGATGGTTGAACACCAGGCGCTCCAGGCCGTTGCCCGAGCGTGGGTCGAAATCGTCGAGATTACGGATTACCGGAAGGGTGTCTTGGCGGGTAGCGGCCATCAGGGTCTTCTCTTGTTATGGGTGCAGCGTGGGGTTACCGGCCTGGTTGCGCACGCCCCGCTCGCCGACCAGTACCAGGCCGTTGCCGGTATCGGTGGCGAGCGCGGTCACCGGGCCACGGGCGCTTTGCGGCACCGGGCGGAAGCTGGCGCCATCGTCCCGGCTGAGCAGCAGGTCGCCGGCCTGGCTGGCCAGCCACAGCTGGCCGTCACGGTCGACACCAGCGGCGGTGAGGCTGGTGTTCACACTGCTGCTGACTGCTTGCCATTGCTGGCCGCCGTCGGTGCTGCGGTAGGCATGCCCACGCAGGCCATAGACCAGCAGTACGCCGGGCTTGCCGACAGCCCCGAACAGCGTGCCGGCGTAGGGTGTTTCGACACGGCTGAAGCGCTCGCCGTCCTGCTTCAGCAGCAGGCCTTGCTCGCCGGTGATGTACAGCTCGTCCCCCACCGCGGCCAGGCTGGTCAGGTGCAGGCCTTGCGGGTTATCGCTGTGGTCGAGCCAGGGCTGCCAGTGCTCGCCGCCGTCAACGGTACGCAACAGCAGGTTGAACACTCCGACCGCATAGCCATTGCGGGCATCGCTGAACCACACGTCGAGCAAGGCATTGTCGCTACCCGTGCCCGGCAGTTGTTCGGCCAGCGCCCGGCCATCCAGCTGCTTCTGCCAGTGCACGCCGCCATCGCGGCTGTGCAGCACCACGCCATCGTGGCCCACTGCCCAGCCCAGTTCGGGCGTGGCGAAGCTCACGGCATTGAGGTCGGCGCTGACCGGCACCTGGGCTTGCTGCCAGTGCGCGCCGTGGTCATCGGAATACACAATGTGCCCACGCGGGCCCACCGCAACCAGGCGCTGCCCGGCTTGGGTTACATCGCGCAAGGCGCTGCTGGCGACCAGGGCGCTGGGCATCGCGGGCAGGTCCAGCACATCGGTGAAGGGCGCCGCCTGGGCCGCGCCCTGCAGCGCGGCCAAGGTCAGAACGACCACGCTGCATCGTTTGAAGACAGACATTGCCATCTATGCTCCGTGCGTTCAGCGGATGCCATTGCCGGCCAGCGACTCGGGCGACCACTGGGTTTTCGACAGCGGGTCGATGTAGCGGATGCCGCCGTAGGCTCCGACTACACCATTGAGGTTGTAGGTGCCGCCGATCAGGTCGTAGATCATGAACGGCGTGGCGTCCGGGGTCTGTTTGTCGTAGCTCTGGGTGAGGAAGGCGAACGAGCCGCGGTACAGCTGGCCACGGGCGTCGTACTGGTCCGAGGCCAGGGCGATCCAGCTGTCTTCGTCGAGGTAGAAGCGGCGCTTGTGGTAGATATGCCGTGCACCGTCCTTGAGCTTGCCTTCCACCACCCACACCCGGTGTTTCTCCCAGCGCACGAACTGTGGCGCCAGGTGGTTGGGGGTGATCACCTGCTTGACGTCGGTGTTGTAGGTCAGCTGATAGGTGTTGTACGGCACGTACATTTCCTGCTTGCCGACCAGGGTCCAGTCGTAGCGGTCCAGCGCACCGTTGAAGACGAACACGTCATCGTAGGTACCCGAACCCGAGGTACCCGGGTTGGGCGTGTCGTATGCCAGGTTCGGTGCCAGCTTGACCCGGCGCTGGCCCGGCAGGTACTGCCAGGCGCTGCGTGGCTGCACCAGCGGGTTGGCGGCATCGCGCAGCATCATCGCTTCGCCGGCACGGCGTGCGGGCCCGGTGTACACCAGCTTCATCTGGTAGTAGGTGTCCTTGGCACCGATCGGCTTGGCCATGTCCTCGTAGATCGGGTAGCTGATATTGGCCTGGCCGGTGGTCGAGAGTGATGGCTTGCCGGCGGCGTCGACGTTCCACGAGTCGTACTTGGCAGTCATGCTCACGCCCTGGTAGCGCAGCAGGAAGTTCCACATGGCCTCGGCGCCGTTCTGCGGGATCGGGAACGGTATGCCGGGCAGCACATTGTCTACCGCAGTGCCACCCTCCTTGCTGTTGGCGCCAGTGGCGTTCTTGCGGGTGTTGTCGAGTACCGCTTGCGGCAGCGCCACGCTACGGTGGGTCGGGTACACATCGACGCGGTAGCTGGGGTAGCGCTTGAGCAGTTCCAGGGTGGTGGCGGTCAGCTGGCCCTTGTACTGCTCGGCGTTCTTGCCATCGATGACCAGCAGCGGCTTGTCGCTGGCGAACGGGTCGGGGCGCATGCTGGCGCCGCTCTGGTAGCTGGCCGGCGGCGTCAGCAGGCCGCCCTGGTAGGCCGGGATCGAGCCATCGGCGTTGCCGGCCTTTTCCGCGCCAATGACGGTCAGGCTGGTGCCCAGGCGCGCGGCCTGGTCAGTGGAAACGGCGGCCTGGGCAGCACTCAGGGCGGCCAGTGACAGGCACGAGGCCAGCAGGGTACGTACGAAATTCATGATGGTTGTCTTCCTGTGTAGGCTGTAGGAAACATGACTCAGAAGGTCGTCTTGACGGTCAGGTACAGGGCGCCACGGTCCTCGGTGGTGGCACCACCGCCGGAGAAGGAGGCGTAGCCGCCGCCGTAGCAGGTGTAATCCTGTTCGCCGTCCAGGGCGTTGGGGGTGCTGCCGTCGGTCTGGCCGTCCTTGCAGGCCTTGGTCTCACCGAAACTGTCGACGTACTTGAGGTCGACGAAGTACTGGTTGTAGATCGCGGCGCTCACGCCTACCGCATAGTTGCCGGTGTTCTCGGCGCCACCGCCCTGCACCGGCGACACGCCGTCCAGACCAACGTTGACCGACAGCGGCATGCTCAGGTCCATGCCCGGCAGCACCTGGTACCAGGTAGGGGTAAAATTGACGGCGATGCCCCAGTTGTCGCGGGTGGCCTTGTCGATGCCGCGGTAGCTGCTCTTGCCCTTGTACAAGGCCTCGTTGTGGCTATCGAGCTTGAGCAGGTTGCTGTAGAACAGTTCGCCAAGCAGGGTTGCCGAATCGAACAGCGGCGTGTCACCAATGGTCATCAGGCCGTTCAAGGTCCAGTGCAGGGTGTCACCGGTGGCGCTCAGGCTGTCGCCATCCTTGGGCACGTCGTAGACCACCCCGCTGCCAGGCAGGCGTGCCGGCAGCAGGCCGAAGCCGCCGCCCAGGCCACCCTGGCCGGGGGCGCTGACGATTGCCGGGATGCTCGCCAGCGGCATGTTGTGGCGGATGTTCAGGTCGCTGCCGACACTGATGCCGCCCACATCCCTGGACAGGCTCAGGCCGTAGATGTCGATGTCGTCGGCGTAGGCGAACTGGTAGGTAGTGCTTTGCAGCGAGTTGTACAGGTTGCCGACAGCGCCCTGACGACTGCCCGGTGGGTTGCCGAACGGGCCGTTGGCGACGGTCATGCCACGTGCGTCGAGCCAGGCCTGCGGGAGAATTTCGGAGGTCTTGCGGTAGTAGAAGCCGAGGGTGCCGCCCAGCCACTCGGGCGACCACTTGGCCATGATGCCCCAGTCGCCGCTCTTGCCCGGTTTCAGGTCATGGCCACGGCGGATGGTGGTCAGCGCGCCGCGCACCGGGATCAGCCCCGGGGTGCCGGTGTGGCCGAGCAGGAAGCTTTGGGCGCCCTCGCCTACCACGTCCGAGCCGCCATAGTAGGTACCGGCTTCGGGCAGGCGGGCTGCGTCCCAGTCGAAGAAGTACTGGGCGCCCAGGGTCAGTTCGGAGTTGACCAGGAACGAGGTCGACAGCTGGTTGCGCGGTACGAACAGCTCCTTGGCCTCGGTGCCCGGCGAGGCGGCCAGCTTGGCCAGATCGAGGCCGGACTGGCCGTAGCTCAGCGAATGCACCGGGTTGAGCAGGGTTTCACCCCAGAACAGGTTGTGCTGGCCCAGCTTGGCGCTGACCTGCGAGGCCTCGCCGACTTCACGGCTGAAGAACACGAAGGCGTCCAGCACTTCACCGGACGGGCCGCTGTAGTAACGCTGGGCGTAGTTGCTCAGGTGCGGGCTGCCCAGCGGCACACCGGTGCCGGGCAAGCCATTGAGGCTGGGGTTGATGCCGGACTGGCCGCCGTTGCCGTTGACGAACGGGTTGCTATTGGAACCGGTGTTGTCATAGGCCTTGTCGTACCAGCTGGCGGTGCTGACGCGGAACCCGGTGTTGCCCTGGTAGACCACGTCCAGTTCGGTCAGCAGGTCGACCCGGTTGGTGATGTTGGTGCCGGCCTTGCGGAAGTTGTAGTCACCGTCGTTGCTGTTCGGCGTGCCCAGCATGCGCTTGTCGGCGCTTTCGGTGCGCACGCCATAGTTGTACTTGACGGTGTTGTCGAAGCGCACGGCCCAGTTTTCATTGCCGGTATCGACTTCGAACGCCTGGGCAGCGGGCAGCGTGAGCAGGCCGATGGCGCAGGCGAGCAGGCAGCGCTGTGGTTTCACAGCACGGTGAATGCGGTGTTCTGGCATTACGATGGCTCCACGTATTGTTATTGTTTTTTGCGCCGCCCGTCTTTTGCGAGCGTGGCTGGGGCGTCCATGCGCTATAGCAGGTTGGGCTGGTCCAGTCGCTGGATGAAGGCCTCGGCCTGCGGCCAGGGGCCGAAGCCGGAGGCCGGATTGAGGTGGCCGACAGCCCCCAGTGCGACCAGTTCGCTACCCCAGCCTTGGGCCAGGGTGCTGGCCGCGCTAAGGCTGGCCAGGTGATCATTGCTGCTGGCCGCGACAATGCTGGGGAATGGCAGCGGCTCAAGGGGTAATGGCGACCAGCCGCGCTCGGCCAGGCTGGTCGGGCTTGGGTAGTGGGCCGGCCATTGCGCGCTCAGGTCAGGTGGCGCCGCCAGCAATGCACCCTTGATCGGCCGCCGGTAGCGCGCCGCCCAGTGGGCGACCATCAGCACGCCAGCACTGTGGGCTACCAGAATCACTTCACCTTCGATCTGGTCCAGCTCGCGCTGGATCGCCTCGACCCGGGCCGTGCAGCACAGGCCATCGACCCGCAGTGGCGGTACGCTGCGCACCTTGGCCAGGCGGCCTGCGAGCAGGGTCTGCCAGTGCTCGGCGACATGGTCGCGCAGGCCGGGGACGATCAGCACGGTGGCAGTGGTTTGCAGTTTTTCCACGGTGAACCTCGTGTGCGGTGTAGCTCTTGAGGTTCACAGTAAACAGCCCACCCACTGGGTGCTTCACATTGGGCGTCAGGGGCTTTTCATTTGATGACAATGGCCCATACAAGGCTTTGCTTTTCAATTCATGACACGCAGTCTATAAGACACAAAACGCATGTCGGCATACCCAACAACAAGAAACCGCATGGAAAACAACAAAAGATGCCTGCCCTAGTCCGTGCCGCCAGTTTGACCAATTACCTTGAGGTGTCCCGCCACCTGGGCCTCAATCCCCATGCACTGTTGGCACAGGTTGGCCTCAGCGCCGCGTTGCTCGATGACCCCAACCGGCGGATCCCGGTTGCCAGCGTCATCACCTTGCTGGAGGCCTCCGCCAGCGCCACCCGCTGCGAAAGCTTCGGCCTGCGCATGGCCGAGTTGCGGCAACTGTCGGACTTCGGCGAAATCAGCCTGCTGCTCAGCCACCAACGCACCCTGCGTGATGCGCTGCAGGTGATCGTGCAGTACCGCCACCTGCTCAACGACGCCCTGGCCATCCATATCGAAGAAGCCGGCAAGACCGTGGTCATTCGCGAGGAGGTAGTCAACGAACGCGCGCCCTGCAGTCGCCAGGCCACCGAGCTTGCCATTGGCGTGATGATGCGCCTGTGCGCGGCACTGCTAGGTGCCCACTGGCACCCGGTCAGTGCCAACTTCACCCACGCGGCGCCTGCCGATCTGGCCACTCACCGGCGCATTTTCGGCTGCACGCTGGTGTTCGGCAGCGAGTTCAACGGCATCGTCTGCCCGGCCGCCGACCTCGACAGCGCCAGCCCGCAGGCCAACGATGCCATGGCGCGCCTGGCGCAACGCTATCTGGACAGCCTGCCGGCGGGCGGCACGCCGTCGCTGGAGCTGGAGCTACGCAAGACCATCTACCTGCTGCTGCCCATGGGCCGCGCCACCATCGAGCAGGTGGCACAGACCCAGGGCATGAACGTGCGCACCCTGCAGCGGCGCCTGGAAGAAAGCGGGTTGACCTTCAAGGACCTGATCAACAGCGTGCGCCGTGACCTGGTGATGCGCTACCTGGAAAACCCCGGCTATTCGCTGGGGCGTATCGCCGACATGCTGGGTTATTCGATGCCCAGCTCGTTCACCCGCTGGTTCATCGCCCAGTTCGGCATGCCGCCGGCCAGTTGGCGGGCACAGCGGGATGGACAGATTGTGTCAGGGCCACCAGCCGCCTGAGCTGAGATTTTTGGTGATTTTGAGATCGAGCGCCGCGCGGGCGGCGCTCGATCTCACAGGCGCCACAAATCTCAAGCCGTACCCACCCAACGCATCAACGCCAGCACCAAAAGCACCAGAAACACGCTCTCCCCCACCATCAGCGCAATGGGTTTTACCCCGACCGAAGCCAGCGCCTTGAGTTGGGTTTTCATGCCCAGGGCACTGATCGCCACCACCAGGCAGCCACGCGACAGGTCGTTGATACCGCCCTGCACCGCGGCGGGCACCCAGCCTGTGCTGTTGACGCAGGCCAGCAGCAGGAAGCCGACGGCGAACCATGGCAGCAAGGGCGGCCGCTGGCCACCGGCCTCCAGGCCCTGGCGCCGGGTGATCATGGCCGCGCAGACAATGACCGGCAACAGCATGGCCACCCGCATCAGCTTGACCACTGTGGCGATGTCACCGGTCTCGGTGGACATGCTGTAGCCGGCCCCCACCACCTGCGCCACGTCGTGGATGGTCGCACCGAGGAAGACCCCGGCCTGCGCGGGTGACAGGTGCAACCACTGGGCGATCATCGGGTAGAGGATCATCGCCAGGGTCGACAGCGCCGACACGCCGATCACGGTGAACAGCGTTGCATGCTCTTTGCGCGGGTGCTGGGGCAAGGCCGCTGCCAGTGCCAGCGCCGCCGAGGCACCGCAAATGGCCGTGGCACCGCCGGTGAGCATGCCGAACAGCCGTGAAAAACCCAGCACCTTGGCCACCACCACCGAGGCCAGGATCGTCACTACCACCAGGGTGATGACCAGGACCACGGGTTTCCAGCCCAGGCTGGCGATCTGGTCCAGGGTGATGCGCATGCCAAGCAGCGCCACACCCAGGCGCAGTACCGTGCGGGCGGTAAATTCGATACCGGCCTTGCAGGGGCCGTCGACCGCGAGAAAGTTCAGTGCCATCCCCAGCAGCAGGGCAAACAGCATGACCGGCGCCGCGTAATGCTCGCTGAGGAAACTGGCGGCCGCGCCGACGATAAGGCTGACCACCACTCCCGGGGCGAGGGTGCGGATACGCTGATGGGTAGCGCTCAGTGCCAGTGTATTCATTGCCCCGCTTCCTCACTGTCAAACACGATGTAGACCTGCCCGCCCTGCTGCTCGACCGGGTAGCTGGCAACCTTCAAAGCCCTGGAATTGACCAGGTAGCCGCTGGCCAGGTCAAAGCGCAGGCCATGCGCGCAGCACTGGATGACACGGCCCTCCAGCCGCCCGCCGCACAACGATGCGCCCTGGTGCGGGCAGCTGTCTTCGATGGCATAGAGCGAGTCGGCCACGTTGAACAGCGCCACGCTGCGCCCTTCGCAGGCCAGCAGCACGCGGCCGTTACGTTCCGGCACCTGATGGGGGGCCAGTGCAATACGCCGGGTCATACCCGTTCAACCTCTTGCAGCGCTTCGGTCATGGCCGCAAACAGCACCTCGGCAGGCTGCGCGCCAGCGATGAGCGGCCCCTGATTGAAGCGGAAACGCGGCACGGCACTGCCTGCGCGCCCTGCCCCATCGAGGAACGGGCTGCCGTCGTCACGCAGGCAGTCGGCAACCTGTACGGCCTCCAGCCCACAACACTGGGCGATGTCGAGCAATGTGCGGCTATCCCCCAGGTCGCGGCCCTGGTGGAAATAGGCGATGAACAGCTGTGCCAGCAGGTTTTCCAGTTGCGATGCATCGAGCAGCCGGGTGGCCCGTTGCAGCAGCCGATGGGCATTGGCGGTGTTGGGCATGCGGCGAATACGCGTGAAGTCGATGTCCTCACCGACCACGCGAGCAGCGGCGCGCACCTGGGCCTGCCGCTCGCGCACCGCCTCCTCGCTGCCCAGGCGCTGCAGATAGAAGGCATGGAACGGCACGCCACCAGTTGGCAAGCCAGGCAACAACTGCACACCTCGCCATTGCAGTTGTACTTGCACTTGCGGCTGTTCGCGCTGCAACAGCAACAGGGCGGCCTGCAGGTGCCGCTGGCCAATCAGGCACCACGGGCAGACGAAATCGAAGAACACTTCGACGGACAACAGCTGTTTCACGGTTTCAACTCCCGGGGTACGCCAGCAGCGTTCTGTGCCGGTGCATGCAGACGCTCCATGTCGCGGTGGTAATGACGTTTGGCAAGGAAAAACACGGCCGCCGCGCCGATGCTCATCAGCGGCACCAGCTGGAAGGCGGCATGCAGGCCGATCAGGTCGGAAACGCGCCCAGTGATCAGCGGCCCGGTTGCCAGGCCCAACAGGTTGTTGGCCAGGGTCAGGGTTGCGAACGCGGTGCCGTGCACCGAGGCGTGGGTGAGGTTGGCGACCATGGCACTGGACGGGCCGTTGGTGCCGGCGGCAATCATCATGCCCAGGCAGATAAGCACCAGTTGCGCGGTGCCGGCTGGCAGTGCGAAAGCGATGGACAGCAGCGCACAACTGCCCAGGCAGTAGGCAATTGCCAGGCTGATCTTGCGGTCCGGGCGCTGCCGCCCGAGGCGGTCGCAGAGCATGGCACAGAGGATCATGCCGATGCCGCTGCACAGCACGATGACCGCGGCAATCGCCCCGGCGCGGTCGGTGCCCATGGCGTAATAGCGGTTCAGGTAACTGGGCATCCACACGATCACGGTGCCGCCGACGAACAGCTGCAGCCCACTGCCGACGTAGGCCGCGATGACCGAACGGCTGCTGTACAGGGTGCGCAGCGGGCGACTGGCCTTGCCCTGCAAATGCTGCGCGCACCGAGGCACAATACGCGCCTCCTTGACGATCAGTGGGTACAGCATCGCCAGCACCAGGCCGAACAGCGCCATGCCGGCGAATGCCCAGCGCCAGCCCAGGTGCTGGGCCAGCACACCGCCCAGGGCCATGCCCAGCACCGAGCCGAACATGCCACCGGCCATGAACGCCCCGGCCAGGGTCGAGCGCATGTCGCGAGGGAACACGGCGACCACCACTGCAATGCCGACACTGCCGTAGGCCGCCTCGCCCACCCCGACCAGAAACCGTGCGATGAACATCTGCGAGTAGTTTTCCGCCAGGGCGCAGCCGAGGGTGGCCAGGCTCCACAGTACCGCCATCAGCACCAGGCTGCGTACCCGGCCGAAGCGGTCGGCCAACAGCGACAGCGGAAATGTCAGCAGGCCGACCATCAGCGCGACGATGCCGCTGAGCAAGCCGAGCTGGCTGTCGCTCAATGCCCATTCGCCCTTGAGCAGCGGGAACACCGCGTTGAGCACCTGGCGCGACATGTAGTCGGAGATCAACAGGCCAAAGGTCAGGGCGAAGACCACCCAGGCATAGCGCCGGGGGACGCTGTGGGCGGTGTCGGTGCCGGAATCTTCGGCACTGGCGAGATAGGTGGCCATGTTGCCTCCTTGGGTGTGGGGCGTGAGGTTGTTCTTGTTGTTATGGGTTACAGCCAACATTCATGTTGCTTTTGCGGCCCTCTTCGCGGGCTCGCCCGCTCCCACAGGTACCGCGTCAACCGTTGGGCCAACACCGCACCTGTGGGAGCGGGCATGCCCGCGAAGAGGACGTGCCTGCCGTGTCAGGTACGCTGCGGCACACCCTTCACACCCGGCTGGCGATTCGGCGCCATGCCGTTGGCCTTCAAGGTCTGCTCGATACTGTCGTACTGCTGCCCGATGCGGTAAATGGCGCGTGCTTCCTTGCCGCTGGCTATCTCGCGGCCCAGCTCGTGGGCCACGCGCACGGTCTGCTGGATCTGCTGCACCGAGGTGAAGCGCTTGCCATGCTGGTCGATGATGGTGTCTTCGTTGCCACAGCGCGGGTGCAGGCCCATCGCCAGGGCCATGGTGTTGAACGGCAGCACGTTCTTCAGCAACGATTCCGCGGTCAGGGTGCAACCGTCCGGCGCGCGGTGGATGAAGTTGAAGAAGTTGAACGGGTTGGGGCCGTCGAAGCCGCCGCCGATGCCGATCCAGGTCAGGTTCAGCGGCCCCATGTAGTCACCGCGGCGGACGATGCGCTCGAGCGTCTCCAGGGCATGCATGCCGGTCAGCTGGAAATGCGGCTGGATGTTGCTGGCCTGCAGGCGACGCAGGTGCTCGCGGACCCAGGCCGGGCCGGCCGGCACGGTCATCTCGCTGTAGGCGGCATGAATCGCCGGGCTGGCCAGCGAGGTGCCTTCCAGGTACTCGGGGTACAGCAACTCCATGATGTTCATCTGCGTGGTGTTGATGGCCACGGTCACCTGGTCGGGGCGCGGCGTCAGCTCGGCGAGCATGTGCCGGGTGTCGTCCGACAGCCACTTGGCCGCCTCGCCTTCGCTTTCCGGGGCGAAGGAAATCGACCCGCCAACCTGGATGATCATGTCCGGCACCGCCTCACGCACCCCGGCGATCAGCTCGTTGAACTTGGACAGGCGCTTGGAGCCTTTGCCGTCCAGTTCACGCACATGCAGGTGCAACACGGTGGCGCCTGCCTCGTAGCAGTCGACGGCCTTCTGCACCTGCTCGTCCATGGTCAGGGGAATGTCTTCCGGGAAGTCTTCGGGCATCCACTCCGGGCCATAGGGGGCCACGGTGATCACCACCTTTTCCATGTTTTCCGGGTGCAACGAATCGTCGAAGAATTGCATGCTGTAGTCCTCGCTATTGTTATTGTGCGGTTGCCGCCAGCGACGGCGACGAACTCAGAACGTGGGGCTGCCCTTGATCCCGGCGCGCTCCATCTTGCGGTGGCACGGCGGGTAGTCCATGACGGCGTAGTGCTGGGTGCTGCGGTTGTCCCAGATCGCCACGCTGTTGGGCTGCCAGCGCCAGCGCACCTGGTACTCCGGCAGGTAGGCCTGGCTGATCAGGTAGCGCAGCAGGTCGCTGGCACCGGGGTTGGCGTCCTGGCCGAAGCGCACCCGCTGCGGGGTGTGGTAGTTGCTGAAATGGGTGGTGAAGGCGTTGACGAACAGCACCTGCTCGCCGGTTTCCGGGTGCGTGCGCACCACCGGGTGCTCGGCATCGGGGAACTGCGCCTTCAACGCCAGGCGCTTTTCCAGCGGCATGGCAGCGCCAAAGCTGGCCTCGATGCTGTGGCGGGCGCGCAGGCCTTCGATCTTGGCCTTCACATCGCCTGGCAGGTTTTCATAGGCCAGCACCATGTTCGCCCACATCGTGTCGCCGCCCACTGGCGGGCATTCGATGCAGCGCAGCACACAGCCCATCGGCGGGGCCTCGCGCCAGGTGGCGTCGGTGTGCCAGGCATTTTCATAGCGGTCGTTGGGCTGGTCCGGGCGCTTGTAGATCTGCACCAGGCCCGGGTGTTCCGGGTCGCTGCCGGCCACCGGGTGGTCCTCCAGGTCGCCGAAGCGGCGCGCAAAGGCCACGTGTTCGGCGCGGCTGAAGTGCTGGTCGCGCAGGAACAGCACACGGTGCCGGAGCAACTGCGCGCGCAGCTGGGCGAACAGGTCGTCGTCGTGGATCGCGTCGGCCAGGTTGACCCCACTTACCTCGGCCCCGATCGCGCAGGTCAGTTGTTCGATGTGCATGCTGTTGCCCTCTTCAGATGACGAAGATCGACGAGCCGGTGGTCTTGCGCGCTTCCAGGTCGCGGTGGGCCTGGACGGCATCCTGCAGTGCGTAGTGCTGGTTGATCTCGATACGGATGCGCCCGCTGCCGACGTGGTCGAACAGCTCGCCGGCCAGGTCGGCCTTTTCCGCCGGGTCGGCGATGAAGTCGGCCAGTGCCGGGCGGGTGAGCTGCAGCGAGCCCTTGATCGCCAGCAACTGCGGGTCGAACGGCGGGATGGTGCCCGACGCCGTGCCGACGCATACCATCAGGCCGCGGCGCTTGAGCGAATCGAGCGAGCCCATGAAGGTGTTCTTGCCAACGCTGTCGAACACCACATTCACCCCCACCCCATCGGTCAACTCACGCACGCGCGTGGCCACGTCCTCGACGCTGTAGTTGATGACGTGGTTGCAGCCATGGGCACGCGCCACTTCGGCCTTGGCCTCGGTGGACACCGTGCCGATCACGTTCAGCCCCAGCAGCCGCGCCCACTGCGCGACGATCAGGCCGACCCCGCCAGCAGCGGCATGCAGCAGCACGCTGTCGCCGGGTTTGAAATCATGGAGCCGACGCAGCAGGTAGGCGGAGGTCAGGCCGCGCATGGTCATGGCGGCGGCGGTTTCGAAGGCGATGGTATCTGGCAGCTTGATCAGCGCGGCAGCAGGGATCAGGCGCTCGGTGCAATAAGCGCCCAGGGTGTTGAGGAAACCGGTGTAGGTGACCCGGTCACCGACCGCCACCTGGGTCACGCCCTCGCCCACCGCCTCGACCACGCCGGCCGCTTCCACGCCAATGCCGTTGGGCAGCGGGATCGGGTAGGTGCCGTTGCGGAAATAGGTATCGGCGTAGTTCAGGCCCACCGCCACCTGGCGCAAGCGCACCTGCCCCGGGCCGGGCTCGCCGACCTCGGCGTCCTCGTAGCGCAGCACCTCGGGGCCACCGGTCTGATGGAAACGTACGACTTTGGACATGCTTGTCTCTCCAATCATCGATCTGGACGCATGGCGTCAGTTCTGGGTGATTGGACTGTATGCCCTTGGTGTGCGGGGTGCTTCGCATCGGACGACAGCGGGTTTTCATTTGATGACAGTACGGGCGTCGACCTGTCGTTCACGAAAACCGCGTTTTATTCATGAGCCTCCTTGATGCTTATCCATGGTCAGACTAATACTTAAGTCTCTGCCTGGGGAGGCACGAAAAATGCAACCAAGATTCGTTATCGTTCCCGCTGTACCGATCGAAAAGGAGTCGTTCCGCGTGGGTAGCCGCTATTACGCCGCTACCGTTTGTGGGGGGTTCGACATTTACGACAACCAAGCGAAGGAGCGGCTCAAGCCCAGCTATCCAAGCAGGACGGATGCGCAGGTGCAGTGCGAGCAGCTGAACAAGCGCGGTGATGTAGGCTGATAGAGCAAGCAATTGCCTTGCTCGAACCCTGTGGGAGATCGCCCAGCCTTTCGGGTTGCGCTGTCATGTAGAGAACGGAGTTCGCAAGCGGTCCGCGTACCCTGTGGGAGCGGCTTTAGCCGCGAAGAATCCAACGCGCTGCATGGCACCGGTTGCGCCGGTGTTCGCGGCTAAAGCCGCTCCCACAGGGGGTCAAGTGTTCGTGATCTCGCCCTGCTGCCAACCGGCAATCAGGCGATTGGCATCCTCTACCGGAGCACTGCCATGAACAAACCCTTTCATGCGCTGATCTTTGCACTGACAGCGCTTTCTGCCTGCTCGTCCAACTCCGCGCTGTACCACGACCAGCCGCTGGTTGCGAAAGTCGACAACGGCATGAGCAAAGACCAGGTCATGCAGATCGGCGGCAAACCCTCTGCCGAGACTGAGCGCACCGTGGTACCCGGCACCTGCTTCGACTACATGCTGACCAAGGCCGACAACCGGCAACCTTACAGCGTCAGCTTCGACGGCACCGGCAAAGTGGACAATACCGCTTTCATGACCTGCGCCGAATGGAGCAATGCCCAGCGCAGGGCCCGCCTGCCCAGCATGGGCGGCTCAAGCGGCTCGGGCTACTGATTCAGTCCAGGCATTCCTTGGCAGCCTGGCGCAATTTGTCACCAGACAGAAAGCTGCCTTTGTAGAACGTCGCGCGGCTACCCTCGCGGGAATCGACTACGTCCAACACGTCATCGGATGCCACAGCGCTGGGGGCCGTCAGCCGGTAGCCGTGGGCGATCGACTTCTGCGTGGCCTGTGGCGCCAGCGCTTGCCACTTGGGCAGTACGCAGGCGGCGTATTGCTGGGGTGATTTGTGGGTCAGTTTGCTGGCAGTGGGTTTGCCAGGGGTTGCGCAGCCGGCAAGGCCGGTGACCAGTACAGCGGCGAGAAAGATACGAAATGTAGACATTTGCATTTGGCCATCAAGAATACGCTGCATTCTAACGAGCGTTGCACTGACTGACTAATCAACCAAGGTCTTGCTACCCAGGCTGCACCTGATATTTCTACCAGTGGCATGGGCGGGTGGACACTGACAAAGTGCAGCTACCAACAGACACGGGAGCACACGTCATGCCACAGAACACCGTCCGCACGCGCTACTTCTATCAGGATGGAAAACTCGTAACCCTGGAGGCAGGGGAACAAGGCGTCAGTATCTTTCGTACCGCAGATATGCCGATCGCCGAACAACCAATGAAAGGCTCGCAGCCCAGCGGATTGCTGGTGACGGACGACAAGGGGTCAGTGCTGCAAGTGCAGGAAACACCTGATAAAACCTGAGTCTGGCTCTATTAGCCAGCCTGCACCGACAGGCTGAACGGCGCTCCTGACGTTGAACCCAGGTCCAGCTTCAGGAACGCTTCACAGCATCAATCCAGCGCGCCGTTCAATACCTCGTAGATGATCCCCGTAGCGACTGCCACCAGGATCAGGTCCACACCCGCCTGCATCCATTCATAGCCATCATAATGAGGGAGCTGCCCCAGCAGCCTGCCATCCAGCTTCTTGGCGATACCCGGTGGCAGTGGCTTGCCACGGGCCAGGTTCTTCTGGATGCCGGGGGGCAGCGGCGCGCCTGCGCTCCAATAGTTGCGGTGCCCGTCGAGAATGCCAAGCACATCGCCACGGTTTATCGACGGGCCACCATACGCGGCACCGTGACCTTTACTGTGCTGGCCCTTGTCCTTGCCATGGCCCTGCCCTTTACCGTTACCCGGGTCGGCATAAGTGAGCGCAGGTGCCACTGCCAACACGATTGAAGTAGCCACGACTGCCCATCGATGCATTGCCATGCTGTTTCCTTACACAAGGGGACGTCCCCGCACTTTAGACCAAAACCCGGTTCAGGGTGAAAGTCCCCAGACGCGGGGTCAGGGCTTGGCCCCCCGATAGAGCACGATGGCTGCCACATCGAGGGCCAGCACGACAACGGCGAAGAGGAACATGACATACAGATCTTCTGGAAACATTGCCGTATCCCCAAATGCACAGGTTTACAGGGGTACAGCAATTCCCGTTCCAACGCCTCGCTGCACACTGCCGCTCAATAGAGACGGGCCTTGATCAGCGGGCGCAGCAAGTAATTGAGGACGCTGCGCTTGCCACTGAGGATATCCACTTCGGCCACCATGCCGGGGATGATCGGCAGCACCTCCTCGCCGCGCTTGAGCTGGCTGCCGTCAGTGCGGATCAGCACCTGGTAGTACGACTCCTTGCCGTGGGGCGTGTCCTCTTCGATGGTGTCGGCGCTGATTTGCTCCAGGGTGCCCTTGAGGTCGCCATAAATGCTGAAGTCGTAGGCGGTGATCTTCACCTTGGCCGGCATGCCCGGCACCAGGAAGGCCACGTCACGCGGCTTGATCCTGGCCTCTACCAGCAGGCGGTCCTCCACCGGAATCACTTCCATGATCGCCTCGCCGGGCTGGATCACCCCGCCACGGGTATTGATCAGCACGGTGTTGACCCGCCCCCGCACCGGCGAAACGATCCCGGTACGGCGCAACTGGTCCTGGCGCTGCTGTACGATCGGCTCCAGCGCACTGAGGTCGGCCTTGCGCTGTGAGCGCTCGGTGTAGGCATCCTGGAAGTAGCTGCTCTTCAGCTCGGTCAGCTTGCCGTTGAGGGTAGCTATGTCCTGGCTCAGCCGCAGAGCCTCCATCTGGCTCACCGCACGCTTGGCCACCAGCGGGCGGACCAGGTCGAGCTGGCTCTGGGCCAGGCTGATCTGCCTCTGGATCGCCTGGCTACCTTCGAGCAGCTTGTCCCGCCGCGACTTGAACAGCTCGCGTTCGGAACGCGCCAGCGGCCCCTGCGGGTCGATATCCGGGGGAAATTCGATGGCCGCCTTGCCCAGCACCTCGGCGTCCAGCCGGGCGATGGCCGCCCGCAGCACGCCAGCCTGGTTGGCCGACTCCTGGAAATTGGTGAGAAAGCGCGTCTCGTCGAGGCGCAACAGCGGCTGGCCGACCTCTACCAGGTCGCCCTCCTGCACCAGCAGACGGTCGAGAATGCCCCCTTCCAGGCTCTGGATCTTCTGGATGCGACTGAACGGCACCACGCGCCCGTCACCGCGCGTCACCTCATCGAGCTCTGCCCAGGCGGCCCAGGCGACGAACAGCACGACGCTGCCGAGCAGGGTCCAGAGCAGCGGGCGATAGACCGGGTGAGTGGTCGCCAGCAAGGGGTCGGCCAGTTGCCGGCGCAACACTACTGAATTTTTTTCAGTTGCCATGGCCAGCTCCTTCGGCGACCTGCGGCGCCTGCACCTGGTTGCCCAGCACCACCTGGTTCAGCGGGCCGTCCATGATCACCTGGCCGTTGCGCAGCACCACCGCACGGTCCACCAGCGCCAGCACGCTTTTCTTGTGGGTGGTGATGATCAAGGTGCGCCGGCCAAGCCACTTCTGCAGGTAGTCGATAACCTGTTTCTCGCTGTTTTGGTCGAAGGCCGCGGTCGGCTCGTCGAGCAACAGGATCGGCGGGTCCTGTAGCAGTACCCGGGCCAGCCCGACCGCCTGACGCTGGCCGCCGGAGAGGCTGGCGTTGCCCTGGATCGGCATGTCCAGGCCCAGCGGGTGGGCGCGTACGAAAGTGCCCAGCCCCACGCCATCGAGGGCGTCCAGCAATTCCTCGTCGCCCAACGCAGCGTTCGCCAGGTTGAGGTTTTCGCGCAGGCTGCCGTGGAACAGCGCCACGTCCTGTGGCAAGTAGCCGATGCCGCGCTGGCGGTCGGCCGGGTCGATCTGGCTCAGGGCGATGTCGTCCAGCAACAGCCGGCCGGATTGCGCGTCGAGCAGGCCACTGAGCAGCCGCAACAGGGTCGACTTGCCGGCACCGTTGCCGCCGAGCAGCGCCACCCGCTCGCCGGCCTGGATGCTCAGCGCCTGTACGTCGACCACCGGCGGGCTGTCGCCGTGGGCCAGGCGCAGCGCCTCGAGGCGGTAATGCCCGTGGAGCCGCTCGCGGTGCACGAAGCGCTTGCCGACGGGACGCTCCTGCTCGGCCGACATCAACTGGTCGAGGCCCTCCAGGGCCACCTTGGTGTGCTGCCAGCGGCCGAGGATGGCGGCAGCCTGGGACAAGGGTGCGATGGCCCGCGAGGCAAGGATCGAACAAGCCACCAGGGCACCGACGGTCATCGCCCCGTCGCTTATCCGGTAGACGCCGAACACCACCACCCCGACATAGCACAGCTGCTGGACGATACTGGCCGAGTAGCTGAGGGTCGAGGCCAGGGCATGGGTCTTCATCGCAGTACCGGCCAGTTCCCCGGTGAGCGTCTCCCACTGCTGGCGGCAGCGGCCTTCGGCACGCGCGGCCTTGACCGTCTCCAGGTGTTCGAAGGCTTCCAGCAGCACGCTGTTCTTCATCGCCCCCTCGCGCAGGTTCTGCCGCGACAGGTGCCCCAGCAGGCGCTGGGTCAGCAACCCCGGCAGCAGCATCAACACGCAGGCCACCAGCGGAACCCAGACCACATGGCCACCGATCACGGCGATGATCAACAGGAAGATCACCACGAACGGCAGGTCGCTTATCAGCGCGGCACTGGACGAGGTGAAGAACTCGCGGACCGACTCGAACTCACGCACCTGGGTGCTGAACGCCCCCATCGACGCCGGTTTGGCGGCGATCCGGGTGCTCAGCACACGTGAGAACAGCAGGCTCGACAATTGCAGGTCCAGGCGCTTGCCAAGTACGTTCAGCAGGTGCCCGCGAAGGATCCGCAATACCCCGTCGACGATGATTGCCAGGGCCACGCCGCTGGCGAGTATCCACAGGGTATCGAAGGCCGCGTTGGGCACCACGCGGTCGTACACCTGCATGGCGAACAGCGCCGAGGCGACGGCCAGGACGTTGGCCACCAGGGCCGCCGCCGTGACTTCCGCGTAGGAGCGCCAGAGCCGCTTGAGCGGCCCGAAGAACCAGTGTTCCGGCAGGCCGCTGGCGTAGTCGCCAACCCGCCCGTCGGGGCGGTAGCGGCACTTGGCAAACACCGCCGTGCCGCTGTAAAGCGCCTCCAGCGCGGGCAGCGCCATGCACTCACGGCCGCCGTCGCTCTGCGGCACCAGCACCTCGTACTGCTCACCCTCGATGCCAACCAGCAGCAGGCTGCGGCCATCGTCGAGCAACAGCAGGGCCGGCAGCAGGTAGGCGTCCATCTGCCGCAACGGCAGCTCCGCGACCCTGGCAGTGATGTCGGCGCGACGCAGGGCGCGGGCGACCAGGCGCAACGGCAGGCGTCCATGCTCCAGCGCCAGGCCGTCGACCAGCTCGGCGTCGCCCAGCGGCCGGCCCAGTTGCCGGCACAGCAGCAGCAGGCCCTGGCGCAGCGGGTCGTCGTGGTTCAGGGTCACGACATTATCCGGGGATTGTTCAACTTCCATGATTCAACCGATTCTCCAGTAATGCCCCCAACAGCCCGACTTGCGCGGCCGCCCGGTACTCGATGCGCTTGCGCTCGATGTGCAGATTGATCAATTGTCGCTCGGCCTCGAAGCGTTCGCGCTGCACGTTGAGCAAGTCGATCACGTCGCGCCGGCCGACCTCGAACTGCTCGCGGTACAGCTCGCCGACCTGTTCCGACTCCGTCACCTGCTGGCTCAGCGACTGTTCCCGCCAGCGCAGCGTGTCACCGTTGTCGAACAGCGTCTGCAGTTGCCGGCGGATGTCACGCTGCATCGCATCGGCCGTCCATTGCGCCGACTCCAGGCGCTGTTGCGCAGCCGTCGGCCGGCGGAAGTTGGAAAGCCCCTGGAAGGTGTCCATGCGAAAGCGCAGCGACATCACCGAGTCGCTTTCCGGGCGACCACCGATCTCCCGGCGCAGCGCGGAGGCCTCCAGGTTCAATTGCGGCAGCAGCGAAGCCTTGGCCTCGCGGACTTGCGCCTCGGCGACATTGGCGTCCTCCAACGCCTTGCGCTGCAACGGCGACTCGCGGATCACCCGCGCCACGTCGCTGGCAGCCAGGTAGCGCTGCAGCGACATCGGCTCGGGCTCGACCAGTTCGGAGGGGTCCTGGCCAACCAGGATCGCGTACTGGTTGCGCGCGTCCTGCAGGTTGCCCTTCTCCAGCGACAACTGTTCCTGGGCACGCGCCAGTTCGAGGTTGGCGCGGTCCAGTTCGCTGCGGTCGGCGTAACCGTCGCTGCCGCGCGCCTGGGTCATCTCGCGGATGCCGTCGAGGCGCTGGATGTGCTGGCGCACCGTCTCCACCCGGCGCTCCGAGGCAAGCACGTCGAGATAGGTCTCTACGATATCCAGCGCCGCATCGTCGCGCGCCACCAGCACCGCCTCGGACAGCTTGCGCCGGGTTGCGCTGGCGCTGTCGACCTTGCTCGTCACCCGTCCCCAGTCATACAGCATCTGCGATACGGTGACGTCGTAGACAACCTCGCCAACGTCGAACTCCTGCGGCCCCCCGGACATAGTGACGGAGGGATAATAGCCACCCTTGGCGATCTCCACCTCGGTGCCCGCACGATCCGCCTCAGCCATCGCCGAACGCACCTGGGGGTGAATCGCCAACCCCGCCCGCACCGCCTGGTCGAGAGGGATGGCCGGGGCGGACAACGGCAGCCCGAGGCACAGGAGCCACAGGGCTCCCGCGCCGCGGCGCCTTCCCTTGAGCACGGACAGGCCGCGCATCAGACCACGACCTGTACCGTGTTGTCCTCGATCAGCAGGGTACTGCTGCCAAAGTTGTAGACATCGTAAGTAATGCCGTTGACCTGCTGGGTGGTCCCGGTGTTCACGGCACCCACCACGTTGAGGGTGTCGTTGTTCTCGCCGGTGATCTGCAGGATGTTGTTGCCATCGGTGATGGCGTCCACCTCTGCCGCAGTCAGGGTCAGCACGCTCCCCGAGTCGCCCTTGCCGAGGTCGATACGCTCGATGTTGGAGAGCGTGCCAACGCCGACGGCGTTGTAGTCGAGGTCGATGCCGTCGGCCAGGATCAGGGTGTCGAAGCCCCCGCCGCCGTCGATGCTGATGAAGTCGGTCGCAGTGATCTGGATGGCATCGTTGCCGTTGCCGGCCACTACGTGATCGCCGGTCCCCACGTTGAAGATCAGGTCGTTGCCATCACCTCCGTTGATGTGCTCCGAACTGCCGCTCGCCCCGGACATGACATCGTCCCCGGCAGTACCGTTGACATCGATCTGGCCGATATTCAGCGACAGCCCGTTAGGGGTCAGGGTGATGCCGTATGCCGAGCTGTCGTTGCCGTTGGTGTCGGTGGCGACGATGTTGAACGAGATCTGCGAACCGAGGTTGAGGATATCGGTGATGTTCAGCCCCAGCTGGGTGAGGACGGTCGGGCTCAGCAGGTTAAGCGAGAAGTTACCGGCGCTGTCTGCCTGGATCGGCAGTAACTCAACGTTCAGCGCCGGGGTGATGACACGGATCACCACGCTGGAGTCCGGTTCGGTGGTGCCGCTGAAACCGAACCTCGGGTTCAGCGGGTTGAGGCTGACATCGACGCCGAAGTTGCCGATGGTCACTGGCTGCTCGATGCTGCTGCCGACGCCGATGGTCGCCACATTGCTCGGGTTGCCGGCCGGGTCCTCACCGATCACGGAGACTTGGGCATTGAGCAGTTGGTCCAGGGTAAGGTCGATGTCCAGGTCGGTGAGCAGGTTCAGCGAAGCCAGCCCGCTGTTGTCGGCAGTTACCGTGGCGGTGGCAGTGACCCCGCCGACGTCCACGGTGACCGTCAGCTCGGTGCCCGGATCGGTGGAGATGGTCAGGATGCTGCCCACTAGCGACAGCACCGGTGTTGCAGGCGGAATGGTGTCGACGGTGAACGGCACCGGGTTCGACGCGGTACCGCCATTGATATCGGCGGTGACGGTCGAGGCGCCCTCCGGGAACGGCCCCATGCCATCGCCAGGGGGTATGGTCACGGTGACGCTGCCGGCCAGGATGTCGCCGGCAGTGATGGTGTGCGTTACCTGCGTCTCATAACCATTCTGCCCGGCGAACGCGACGGTGATCACCTGGCCGACCTGCAGGGTCGGACGGATCGCCACATCGACCTGAATGCCGTCGCTGATCTCGGCAGCGTTGATCCAGGTATCAGCGGCCTCCGGTACGCTGATGGTCGGCGGCGCCAGGTCTGGCGCGTTGATCGTCGCCGGGCCGCTGAGGTTGCCGGCAGCGTCCACCGCGACCCCGGCGATCAGCTCGCCGGTGATCAGGGGTGGCGCGAACGGCAGGCTGAAGCTGCCGCTGCCGTCGACATTCACCGTGATCGGGTTGGCGGTATCGCCGTCGACCACGATGCGCACCTGGCTGTTCGGCTCGGCGGTACCGGTGAGCAGCGCACCGTCAGCACTGATGCTCAGCAGCGGCGCCGATGGTGCCACCGAGTCGACCGTGGTACTCGCCGGGCCACTGGTATTGCCGGCGGCGTCCTCGGCCACGGCGTTGACCACCGTGCCGTTGGCCAGCGGAGTAACCGGGGTGAAGCTCCAGTCGCCACTGCCGTCGGCGGTCGTCTGGCCGATCGGGTTGCCGCCACCGTCAGTGAGGATGACGGTGGCGCCAGGCTCAGCGGTACCCGTGAGGACTGCACCATTGCTCGGCTCGATAGTCGGCGCGGCCGGGGCGACGGCGTCAACGGTGGCGCTGGTCGGCCCGCTGGTATTGCCGGCCGCGTCCTGGGCCACGGCATTGATCACCGTGCCATTGGCCAGCGGGGTCGCAGGCGTGAAGGCCCAGTTGCCGCTGCCGTCGGCGATGGTCTGGCCGATCGGGTTGCCGCTGCCGTCGGTGAGAATCACCCTGACGCCGGCTTCAGCGGTACCGCTGATCTCGGTGCCGTTGCTCGGGTCGACCACCGGCGCGGCCGGGGCCACCGAGTCCACCGTGGTGCTGGTCGGCCCGCTGGTATTGCCGGCCGCGTCCTGGGCCACGGCGTTGATCACCGTGCCGTTGGCCAGCGGCGTGCCGGGGGTGAAACTCCAGTTGCCGCTGCCATCGGCGGTGATCTGGCCGATCGGGTTGCCGCTGCCATCGGTCAGGGTCACGGTGGCGCCCGCTTCAGCCGTACCACTGATCACCAACCCGTTGCTCGGGTCGATGATGGGGGCGGCCGGGGCGATGGCGTCAACGGTGACGCTGGTCGGCCCGCTGGTATTGCTGGCCGCGTCCTGGGCCACGGCGTTGATCACCGTGCCGTTAGCCAGCGGGGTCGCAGGCGTGAAGGCCCAGTTGCCGCTGCCGTCGGCGGTCGTCTCGCCGATCGGATTACCGCTGCCGTCGGTAAGGATCACCTTGGCCCCCGCTTCAGCGGTACCACTGATTACCACCCCGTTGCTCGGGTTGATGATGGGTGCGGGCGGCGCGACGGCGTCAACGGTGACACTGGTCGGCCCGCTGGTATTGCCGGCCGGGTCCTGGGCCACGGCATTGATCACCGTGCCATTGGCCAGCGGGGTCGAAGGCGTGAAGGTCCAGTTGCCGCTGCCGTCGGCGATGGTCTGGCCGATCGGGTTGCCGCTGCCGTCGGTGAGAATCACCCTGACGCCGGCTTCAGCGGTACCGCTAATCTCGGTGCCGTTGCTCGGGTCGACCACCGGCGCGGCCGGGGCCACCGAGTCCACCGTGGTGCTGGTCGGCCCGCTGGTATTGCCGGCCGCGTCCTGGGCCACGGCGTTGATCACCGTACCGTTGGCCAGCGGCGTGCCGGGGGTGAAACTCCAGTTGCCGCTGCCATCGGCGGTGATCTGGCCGATCGGGTTGCCGCTGCCATCGGTCAGGGTCACGGTGGCGCCCGCTTCAGCCGTACCACTGATCACCACCCCGTTGCTCGGGTCGATGATGGGTGCGGCCGGGGCGATGGCGTCAACGGTGACGCTGGTCGGCCCGCTGGTATTGCTGGCCGCGTCCTGGGCCACGGCGTTGATCACTGTGCCGTTGGCCAGCGGGGTCGCAGGCGTGAAGGCCCAGTTGCCACTGCCGTCGGCGGTCGTCTCGCCGATCAGATTACCGCTGCCGTCGGTAAGGATCACCTTGGCCCCCGCTTCAGCGGTACCACTGATCACCACCCCGTTGCTCGGGTTGATAATTGGCGCAAGCGGCGCGACGGCGTCAACAGTGACACTGGTCGGGCCGCTGGTATTGCCGGCCGGGTCCTGGGCCACGGCATTGATCACCGTGCCATTGGCCAGCGGGGTCGAAGGCGTGAAGGTCCAGTTGCCGCTGCCATCGGCGGTGGTCTGGCCGATCGGGTTGCCGCTGCCGTCGGTGAGGATCACCCTGGCGCCGACTTCAGCGGTACCGCTGATTTCGCTGCCGTTGCTCGGCTCGACCACCGGCGCAGCCGGAGCCACCGAGTCCACCGTGGTGCTCGACGGCGCGCTGGTGTTGCCGGTCGGGTCGGTTGCCGTGGCGTTGATCACCGTACCGTTGGCCAGCGGCGTGCCGGGGATGAAACTCCAGTTGCCGCTGCCATCGGCGGTGATCTGGCCGATCGGGTTGCCGCTGCCATCGGTCAGGGTCACGGTGGCGCCCGCTTCAGCGGTACCACTGATCACCACCCCGTTGCTCGGGTCGATGATGGGTGCGGCCGGGGCGATGGCGTCAACGGTGACGCTGGTCGGCCCGCTGGTATTGCTGGCCGCGTCCTGGGCCACGGCGTTGATCACCGTGCCATTGGCCAGCGGCGTCGCTGGAGTGAAGCTCCAGTTGCCGCTGCCGTCGGCGGTCGTCTCGCCGATCGGATTACCGCTGCCGTCGGTAAGGATCACCTTGGCCCCGGCTTCAGCGGTACCACTGATCACCACCCCGTTGCTCGGGTTGATGATTGGCGCAGGCGGCGCGACGGCGTCAACGGTGACGCTGGTCGGCCCGCTGGTATTGCCGGCCGGGTCCTGGGCCACGGCATTGATCACCGTGCCATTGGCCAGCGGGGTCGCAGGCGTGAAGGTCCAGTTGCCGCTGCCATCGGCGGTGGTCTGGCCGATCGGGTTGCCGCTGCCGTCGGTGAGAATGACCGTCGCGCCGGCTTCGGCGGTACCGCTGATTTCCGTGCCATTGCTCGGCTCGACCACTGGCGCCGCCGGCGCCACGCCGTCCACGGTAATGACCGCCGGTGCACTTTCGGTCCCACCGGGGTTGCGCGCCACCGCGTTGACCACGGTGCCATCCGGCAGCGGTACGCCGGGGGTAAAGCTCCAGTTGCCGCTGCCATCGGCGGTGACCTGGCCGATCGGGTTGCCGTTGCCATCGGTGAGGATAATGGTGTTGCCCGCATCGGCGTTGCCGCTGATCACCGAGCCGTTGCTCGGCTCGACCTGCGGAATCGACGGCAGCGACGAGTCCACGGTAGTGCTACCGGGGTTGCCGGTATTGCCGGCGGCATCGGTCGCCGTGGCGTTGACCACGGTGCCATTGGGCAGCGGCGTGCCCGGGGTGAACGTCCAGTTGCCACTGCCATCGGCCGTCACCTGGCCAATCGGATTACCACTGCCGTCGGTGAGCGTCACCGTGCTGTTTGGCTCGGCGGTACCGTTGAGTACGGCGCCATTGCTCGGGTTGACCACCGGCGCAGCGGGTGCGAGCGCATCCACCGTGGTGCTGCCCTGCGGGCCGGTATTGCCGGCCGGGTCCTGGGCCACGGCGTTGACCACCGTGCCGTTGGCCAGCGGCGTACCGGGCGTGAAGGTCCAGTTGCCGCTGCCGTCGGCGGTGGTCTGACCGATCGGGTTGCCGCTGCCATCGGTCAGGATGACAGTGCTGCCTGGCTCGGCGGTGCCGCTGATTTCGCTGCCGTTGCTCGGCTCGACCACCGGCGCAGCCGGGGCCACCGAGTCCACCGTGGTGCTCGACGGCGCGCTGGTGTTGCCGGTCGGGTCGGTTGCCGTGGCGTTGATCACGGTACCGTTGGCCAGCGGCGTGCCGGGGTGAAACTCCAGATGCCGCTGCCGTCGGCGGTGATCTGGCCGATCGGGTTGCCGCTGCCATCGGTCAGGGTCACGGTAGCGCCCGCTTCAGCCGTACCGCTGATGGTTACGCCGTTGCTCGGATTGATAATCGGCGCAGCCGGCGCGCTGGAGTCGACGGTGACCGTCGCTGCCGGGCCGGTATTGCCCGCCGGGTCGCTCGCCGTGGCATTGACCACGGTGCCATTGGCCAGCGGCGTCGCTGGAGTGAAGCTCCAGTTGCCACTGCCATCGGCCGTCACCTGGCCAATCGGATTACCGCTGCCATCGGTGAGCGTCACCGTGCTGTTTGGCTCGGCGGTGCCGTTGATCACAGCGCCATTGCTCGGGTTGACCACCGGCGCAGCGGGTGCGAGCGCATCCACCGTGGTGCTGCCCTGCGGGCCGGTATTGCCGGCCGGGTCCTGGGCCACGGCGTTGACCACCGTGCCGTTGGCCAGCGGCGTACCGGGCGTGAAGGTCCAGTTGCCGCTGCCGTCGGCGGTGGTCTGACCGATCGGGTTGCCGCTGCCATCGGTCAGGATGACGGTGCTGCCTGGCTCGGCGGTGCCGCTGATTTCCGTGCCGTTGCTCGGCTCGACCACTGGAGCAGCCGGAGCCACCGAGTCCACCGTGGTGCTCGACGGCGCGCTGGTGTTGCCGGTCGGGTCGGTTGCCGTGGCGTTGACCACGGTACCGTTGGCCAGCGGCGTGCCGGGGGTGAAACTCCAGTTGCCGCTGCCGTCGACGGTGATCTGGCCGATCGGGTTGCCGCTGCCATCGGTCAGGGTCACGGTGGCGCCCGCTTCAGCTGTACCACTGATCACCACCCCGTTACTTGGATTGATGACCGGCGCAGCCGGCGCGCTGGAATCGACGGTAACCGTCGCTGCCGGGCCGATGTTACCCGCCGGGTCGCTCGCCGTGGCATTGACTACCGTGCCATTGGCCAGCGGCGTCGCTGGAGTGAAGCTCCAGTTGCCACTGCCATCGGCCGTCACCTGGCCAATCGGATTACCGCTGCCATCGGTGAGCGTCACCGTGCTGTTTGGCTCGGCGGTGCCGTTGATCACAACGCCATTGCTCGGGTTGACTACCGGCGCAGCGGGTGCGAGCGCATCCACCGTGGTGCTGCCCTGCCCGCTGGTATTGCCGGCCGGGTCCTGAGCCACGGCGTTGACCACCGTGCCGTTGGCCAGCGGTGTGGCCGGGGTAAAGCTCCAGTCACCGTTGTTGTCGGCGGTCGTCTGGCCGATGGGGTTGCCGCTGCCATCGGTCAGGATGACAGTGCTGCCTGGCTCGGCGGTGCCGCTGATTTCGCTGCCGTTGCTCGGCTCGACCACCGGCGCAGCCGGGGCCACCGAGTCCACCGTGGTGCTCGACGGCGCGCTGGTGTTGCCGGTCGGGTCGGTTGCCGTGGCGTTCAGCACGGTACCGTTGGCCAGCGGCGTGCCGGGGGTGAAACTCCAGTTGCCGCTGCCGTCGGCGGTGGTCTGGCCGATCGGGTTGCCGCTGCCATCGGTCAGGGTCACGGTGGCGCCCGCTTCAGCGGTACCACTGATCACCACCCCGTTGCTCGGGTCGATGATGGGTGCGGCCGGAGCGATGGCGTCAACGGTGACGCTGGTCGGCCCGCTGGTATTGCTGGCCGCGTCCTGGGCCACGGCATTGATCACCGTGCCGTTGGCCAGCGGAGTCGCAGGCGTGAAGGCCCAGTTGCCGCTGCCGTCGGCGGTCGTCTCGCCGATCGGGTTGCCGCCACCGTCAGTGAGGATGACGGTAGCGCCGGGCTCAGCGGTGCCCGTGAGGACTGCACCATTGCTCGGCTCGATAGTCGGCGCGGCCGGGGCGACGGCGTCAACGGTGACACTGGTCGGCCCGCTGGTATTGCCGGCCGGGTCCTGGGCCACGGCATTGATCACCGTGCCATTGGCCAGCGGGGTCGCAGGCGTGAAGGTCCAGTTGCCGCTGCCATCGGCGGTGGTCTGGCCGATCGGGTTGCCGCCGCCGTCGGTGAGAATGACCGTCGCGCCGGCTTCGGCGGTACCGCTGATTTCCGTGCCATTGCTCGGCTCGACCACTGGCGCCGCCGGCGCCACGCCGTCCACGGTAATGACCGCCGGTGCACTTTCGGTCCCACCGGGGTTGCGCGCCACCGCGTTGACCACGGTGCCATCCGGTAGCGGTACGCCGGGGGTAAAGCTCCAGTTGCCGCTGCCATCGGCGGTGACCTGGCCGATCGGGTTGCCGTTGCCATCGGTGAGGATAATGGTGTTGCCCGCATCGGCGGTGCCGCTGATCACCGAGCCGTTGCTCGGCTCGACCTGCGGAATCGACGGCAGCGACGAGTCCACGGTAGTGCTACCGGGGTTGCCGGTATTGCCGGCGGCATCGGTCGCCGTGGCGTTGACCACGGTGCCATTGGGCAGCGGCGTGCCCGGGGTGAACGTCCAGTTGCCACTGCCATCGGCCGTCACCTGGCCAATCGGATTACCACTGCCGTCGGTGAGCGTCACCGTGCTGTTTGGCTCGGCGGTGCCGTTGATCACGGCGCCATTGCTCGGGTTGACCACCGGCGCAGCGGGTGCGAGCGCATCCACCGTGGTGCTGCCCTGCGGGCCGGTATTGCCGGCCGGGTCCTGGGCCACGGCGTTGACTACCGTGCCGTTGGCCAGCGGCGTACCGGGCGTGAAGGTCCAGTTGCCGCTGCCGTCGGCGGTGGTCTGACCGATCGGGTTGCCGCTGCCATCGGTCAGGATGACGGTGCTGCCTGGCTCGGCGGTGCCGCTGATTTCCGTGCCGTTGCTCGGCTCGACCACTGGAGCAGCCGGAGCCACCGAGTCCACCGTGGTGCTCGACGGCGCGCTGGTGTTGCCGGTCGGGTCGGTTGCCGTGGCGTTGACCACTGTACCGTTGGCCAGCGGCGTGCCGGGGGTGAAGCTCCAGTTGCCGCTGCCGTCGGCGGTGATCTGGCCGATCGGGTTGCCGCTGCCATCGGTCAGGGTCACGGTGGCGCCCGGTTCTGCGATGCCACTGATCGTGGTGCCATTGCTGGCGTTGACCACTGGTGCGGCCGGGGCCTGCGAATCCACTGTGGTGCTCGACGGAATACTGCTGTTGCCGGCTGCGTCCTGGGCCACCACATTGATTACTGTGCCATCAGCAATCGGCGTGGCCGGGGTGTAGGTCCAGTTGCCACTGCCATCGGCCGTCACCTGACCGATCGGATTACCGCTGCCATCGGTGAGGGTCACCGTGCTGTTTGGCTCAGCGGTACCGCTGAGGCTGCTGCCGTCACTCAGGTTGACGGTGGGCGCGCCTGGCGTCACAGCGTCCACCGTGGTGCTGCCCTGCCCGCTAGTGTTGCCAGCTGAGTCGGTCGCCGTGGCATTGACCACCGTGCCATTGGCCAGCGGCGTACCAGGAGTGAAGCTCCAGTCGCCGTTGCCGTCGGCAGTAGTCTGGCCAATCGGGTTGCCGCTGCCATCGGTCAGGGTCACGGTGCTCCCTGGCTCGGCGGTGCCGCTAATCATGCTGCCGTTGCTCGGCTCGACCACCGGCGCAGCTGGAGCCACCGAGTCCACCGTGGTGTTCGACGGCGCGCTGGTGTTGCCGGTCGGGTCGGTTGCCGTGGCGTTGACCACTGTACCGTTGGCCAGCGGCGTGCCGGGGTGAAACTCCAGTTGCCGCTGCCGTCGGCGGTGGTCTGGCCGATCGGGTTGCCGCTGCCATCGGTCAGGGTCACGGTGGCGCCCGCTTCAGCCGTACCGCTGATGGTCACACCGTTACTTGGATTGATGACCGGCGCAGCCGGCGCGCTGGAATCGACGGTAACCGTCGCTGCCGGGCCGGTATTGCCCGCCGGGTCGCTCGCCGTGGCATTGACCACCGTGCCATTGGCCAGCGGCGTCGCTGGAGTGAAGCTCCAGTTGCCGCTGCCGTCGGCGGTCGTCTCGCCGATCGGATTACCGCTGCCGTCGGTAAGGATCACCTTGGCCCCGGCTTCAGCGGTACCACTGATCACCACCCCGTTGCTCGGGTTGATGATGGGTGCGGGCGGCGCGACGGCGTCAACAGTGACACTGGTCGGGCCGCTGGTATTGCCGGCCGGGTCCTGGGCCACGGCATTGATCACCGTGCCATTGGCCAGCGGGGTCGCAGGCGTGAAGGTCCAGTTGCCGCTGCCATCGGCGGTGGTCTGGCCGATCGGGTTGCCGCCGCCGTCGGTGAGAATGACCGTCGCGCCGGCTTCGGCGGTACCGCTGATTTCCGTGCCATTGCTCGGCTCGACCACTGGCGCCGCCGGCGCCACGCCGTCCACGGTAATGACCGCCGGTGCACTTTCGGTCCCACCGGGGTTGCGCGCCACCGCGTTGACCACGGTGCCATCCGGCAGCGGTACGCCGGGGTAAAGCTCCAGTTGCCGCTGCCATCGGCGGTGACCTGGCCGATCGGGTTGCCGTTGCCATCGGTGAGGATAATGGTGTTGCCCGCATCGGCGGTGCCGCTGATCACCGAGCCGTTGCTCGGCTCGACCTGCGGAATCGACGGCAGCGACGAGTCCACGGTAGTGCTACCGGGGTTGCCGGTATTGCCGGCGGCATCGGTCGCCGTGGCGTTGACCACGGTGCCATTGGGCAGCGGCGTGCCCGGGGTGAACGTCCAGTTGCCACTGCCATCGGCCGTCACCTGGCCGATCGGATTACCACTGCCGTCGGTGAGCGTCACCGTGCTGTTTGGCTCGGCGGTGCCGTTGATCACGGCGCCATTGCTCGGGTTGACCACCGGCGCAGCGGGTGCGAGCGCATCCACCGTGGTGCTGCCCTGCGGGCCGGTATTGCCGGCCGGGTCCTGGGCCACGGCGTTGACCACCGTGCCGTTGGCCAGCGGTGTGGCCGGGGTAAAGGTCCAGTCACCGTTACCGTCGGCGGTGGTCTGGCCAATCGGATTGCCACTGCCATCGGTCAGGATGACGGTGCTGCCTGGCTCGGCGGTACCGCTGATTTCCGTGCCATTGCTCGGCTCGACCACCGGCGCCGCCGGAGCCACCGAGTCCACCGTGGTGCTCGACGGCGCGCTGGTGTTGCCGGTCGGGTCGGTTGCCGTGGCGTTGATGACGGTACCGTTGGCCAGCGGCGTGCCGGGGGTAAAGCTCCAGTTGCCGCTGCCGTCGGCGGCGGTCTGGCCGATCAGGTTGCCGCTGCCATCGGTCAGGGTGACGGTGCTACCCGGTTCTGCGGTACCACTGATCGTGGTGCCATTGCTGGCGTTGACCACTGGTGCGGCCGGGGCCTGCGAATCCACTGTGGTGCTCGACGGAATACTGCTGTTGCCGGCTGCGTCCTGGGCCACCACATTGATTACTGTGCCATCAGCAATCGGCGTGGCCGGGGTGTAGGTCCAGTTGCCACTGCCATCGGCCGTCACCTGGCCGATCGGATTACCGCTGCCATCGGTGAGGGTCACCGTGCTGTTTGGCTCGGCGGTACCGCTGAGGCTGCTGCCGTCACTCAGGTTGACGGTGGGCGCGCCTGGCGCCACAGCGTCCACCGTGGTGCTGCCCTGCCCGCTGGTGTTGCCAGCTGAGTCGGTCGCCGTGGCATTGACCACCGTGCCATTGGCCAGCGGCGTACCAGGAGTGAAGCTCCAGTCACCGTTGCCGTCGGCAGTAGTCTGGCCAATCGGGTTGCCGCTGCCATCGGTCAGGGTCACGGTGCTCCCTGGCTCGGCGGTGCCGCTAATCATGCTGCCGTTGCTCGGCTCGACCACCGGCGCAGCCGGGGCCACCGAGTCCACCGTGGTACTCGACGGCGCGCTGGTGTTGCCGGTCGGGTCGGTTGCGGTGGCGTTGACCACGGTACCGTTGGCCAGCGGCGTGCCGGGGGTGAAGCTCCAGTTGCCGCTGCCGTCGGCGGTGATTTGGCCGATCGGGTTGCCGCTGCCATCGGTCAGGGTCACAGTGGCGCCCGCTTCAGCCGTACCGCTGATGGTTACACCGTTGCTCGGATTGATAATCGGCGCAGCCGGCGCGCTGGAGTCGACGGTGACCGTCGCTGCCGGGCCGGTATTGCCCGCCGGGTCGCTCGCGGTGGCATTGACCACGGTGCCATTGGCCAGCGGCGTCGCTGGAGTGAAGCTCCAGTTGCCACTGCCATCGGCCGTCACCTGGCCGATCGGATTACCGCTGCCATCGGTGAGGGTCACCGTGCTGTTTGGCTCGGCGGTGCCGTTGAGTACGGCGCCATTGCTCGGGTTGACCACCGGCGCAGCGGGTGCGAGCGCATCCACCGTGGTACTGCCCTGCGGGCCGGTATTGCCGGCCGGGTCCTGGGCCACGGCGTTGACCACCGTGCCATTGGCCAGCGGCGTACCAGGAGTGAAGCTCCAGTCGCCGTTGCCGTCAGCGGTCGTCTGGCCGATCGGGTTGCCACTGCCATCGGTCAGGATGACGGTGCTGCCTGGCTCGGCGGTGCCGCTGATTTCGCTGCCGTTGCTCGGCTCGACCACCGGCGCAGCCGGAGCCACCGAGTCCACCGTGGTACTCGACGGCGCGCTGGTGTTGCCGGTCGGGTCGGTTGCGGTGGCGTTGACCACGGTACCGTTGGCCAGCGGCGTCGCTGGAGTGAAGCTCCAGTTGCCACTGCCATCGGCCGTCACCTGGCCAATCGGATTACCGCTGCCATCGGTGAGGGTCACCGTGCTGTTTGGCTCGGCGGTACCGCTGAGGCTGCTGCCATCACTCAGGTTGACGGTGGGCGCGCCTGGCGCCACACCGTCCACCGTAATGCTGCCCTGCCCGCTGGTATTGCCAGCTGGGTCGGTCGCCGTGGCGTTGACCACCGTGCCATTGGCCAGCGGCGTACCAGGTGTGAAGCTCCAGTCGCCGTTGCCGTCAGCGGTGGTCTGGCCGATCGGATTGCCACTGCCATCGGTCAGGATGACGGTGCTGCCCGGCTCGGCGGTACCGCTGATTTCCGTGCCATTGCTCGGCTCGACCACCGGCGCAGCCGGGGCCACCGAGTCCACCGTGGTGCTCGACGGCGCGCTGGTGTTGCCAGTCGGGTCGGTTGCCGTGGCGTTGACCACTGTACCGTTGGCCAGCGGCGTGCCGGGGGTAAAGCTCCAGTTGCCGCTGCCGTCGGCGGCGGTCTGGCCGATCAGGTTGCCGTTGCCATCGGTCAGGGTGACGGTGCTACCCGGTTCTGCGGTACCACTGATCGTGGTGCCATTGCTGGCGTTGACCACTGGTGCGGCCGGGGCCTGTGAATCTACTGTGGTGCTCGACGGAATACTGCTGTTGCCGGCTGCGTCCTGGGCCACCACATTGATTACTGTGCCATCAGCAATCGGCGTGACCGGGGTGTAGGTCCAGTTGCCACTGCCATCGGCCGTCACCTGGCCGATCGGATTACCGCTGCCATCGGTGAGGGTCACCGTGCTGTTTGGCTCAGCGGTACCGCTGAGGCTGCTGCCGTCACTCAGGTTGACGGTGGGCGCGCCTGGCGCCACACCGTCCACCGTAATGCTGCCCTGCCCGCTGGTATTGCCAGCTGGGTCGGTCGCCGTGGCGTTGACCACCGTGCCATTGGCCAGCGGCGTACCAGGTGTGAAGCTCCAGTCGCCGTTGCCGTCAGCGGTGGTCTGGCCGATCGGATTGCCACTGCCATCGGTCAGGATGACGGTGCTGCCCGGCTCGGCGGTACCGCTGATTTCCGTGCCATTGCTCGGCTCGACCACCGGCGCAGCCGGGGCCACCGAGTCCACCGTGGTGCTCGACGGCGCGCTGGTGTTGCCGGTCGGGTCGGTTGCCGTGGCGTTGACCACGGTACCGTTGGCCAGCGGCGTGCCGGGGGTGAAGCTCCAGTTGCCGCTGCCGTCAACGGTAGTCTGGCCGATCGGGTTGCCGCTGCCATCGGTCAGGGTGACCGTGCTACCCGGTTCTGCGGTGCCGCTGATTTCGCTGCCATTGCTGGGGTTGACTGCCGGTGCCGCCGGGGCCTGCGAATCCACTGTGGTGCTCGAGGGCATGCTGGTGTTGCCGGCTGCGTCCCGAGCCACCACGTTGACCACTGTGCCATCAGCAATCGGCGTGGTCGGGGTGTAGGTCCAGTTGCCACTGCCATCGGCCATCACCTGGCCGATCGGATTGCCGCTGCCATCGGTGAGGGTCACGGTGCTGTTCGGCTCGGCGGTGCCGCTGATCACGGTGCCGTTGCTCGGATTGACCGAGGGGGCCGACGGCGCCACGCCATCGATAATGGTGCTGGCGGGCGGGCTGCTGTTGCCGGCGGCATCCTCGACCACCGCGTTGACCACCGTGCCATCAGGCAGTTGGCTATCCGTGGGATACGACCAGTTGCCATTGCTGTCGGCTGTAGTGTGGCCGATGGGATTGCCGTTGCCATCGGTGAGGACCACAGTGCTGCCTGGCTCGGCGGTGCCGCTGAGGCTGCTGCCATCGCTCAGGTTGATGGTGGGCGCGCCCGGGGCCACGCCGTCCACGGTGGTGCTGCCCTGTCCGCTGGTATTGCCGGCCAGGTCGGTCGCAGTGGCGTTGACCACGGTACCGTCAGGCAGCGGTGTCGCGGGGGTGAAACTCCAGTTGCCGTTGCCATCGGCGGTCGTCTGGCCGATCGGATTGCCGCTGCCATCGGTGAGGGTAACGCTGCTGCCCGGCTCGGCGGTACCGCTGAGTTCGGTACCGTTACTCGGGTTGATCACCGGTGCCGACGGCGCCACGCCATCGATGATGGTACTGGCGGGCGGGCTGCTGTTACCGGCGGCATCCTCGACCACCGCCTTGACCACCGTGCCATCTGGAAGCCGGGTGTCCGGGGTGTATGACCAGTTACCGTTGCCGTCGGCGGTAGTCTGGCCGATAGGGTTACCGTTGCCGTCGGTGAGCACCACGGTGCTGCCCGGCTCGGCGGTACCGCTTAGGCTGGAACCATTGCTCGGGTTGATCTGCGGCGCATCAGGAAAGTCAGGGGCCTGCACGGTCACGGGCGGGCTGCTGTTGCCGGCCGGATCGGTCACCACTACAGAAACCGTTTCGCCGTTGGTCAGTGGCGGGTTCAGCGGAATCTGGAAGTTGCCATCAGGGCCGACCACCACGCTTACATCCGTTTGCCCGTCGCCGTTGCTGTCGACGCCCACGGTGGCGCCCGGCTCGGCCTTGCCGCTGATGCTGCTGCCATCCGTGGCAATCTGCAGGCCGCTAGCCGGGGCCGGGGCCGTGGTGTCAGGCGGCACGCTGCCTTCACCACTGCCACCGCCACCACCACCATCGTTGCTATTGGCGATCGCAACGCCGCCACCGATGATCGCTGCGCCGGCCAGCAGTGCACCGCCAGGGCTCAGCCCGGCAACGGTGCTGTCGGCAGCAGTGAGCGAGTCGAACCCGGCAAGGCTTTCCTGGGGCACATAACCCGCCACCAGCGGCCCATCGGCAGCAACCGGCGGCAAGTCGACGGCCAGTAGTTTGTCCCGGTCAACCAGGTACAACTGGCTTGCAGGCTGCCCCTCGACATAGAAGTTGGCAATGCGCAGGCTTTCGCCGGACTTCAGTTGTACGATCAGATCGGGACCGCTTTTTGTGTAGCCCGTCACGCTTTCAGGAGCAATATCCAGAACAACGTTACTGCTCTGGGTGAGTGTCAGTATTCCGTTGTTGGGGATTGCGATGGGGGCGGCAGAAGAAACACTTTGAGCGAGGGGAGATACCTTGGCCTGAATCGACATACCTGACAGTCCCTTTGTCAACAGCACGACCGAGCAGTCGCACTCGTATATCCAGAAATAGCATGCCCTCCCTAAAACGCCAGTCGGTTTTCTATAAATAACTCGGAAAGACTTACAACGCTGACGACTACACCAACACGGCGACCCGAGTGTCCTGCTATTCCGAATTAAATAGTCACAAATAGTTTCTTGATCAATAAAATAAAGTTGACCTTATTTGGGAAAGCGTACGTAAAAGTACCTTCGGCCATGTTGATGGATGCAAACGGATGGCACTTCCCGGTCAGACCCACTCAAGTGGACGCAGGCAAAAAATTGGCAGTCTCCTGGCCAAACTTGAGTTTGGCTACTTTGCTCAGAGACCAGCCACTGGTTTTGAACACATCAGCGCGGCGTCCAGCAGCCTGCCGTGGTCGTACCAGGCATCGCGTTGATAAGCCCTGAACTGTTGCCGGGCTCCCGTGCCCCGCACCTCGACCAAGCCACCCGCCTTGTTGGGGTCGGTGCTATCGACGAACAGTTTGACCGAGTTGTCACCATCGACCTGGTAGGTTTTCACACGCCCTGGAAGTTCGCTTTTGACGCACCCCAGGTACGCCGGCGTACTTCTTTCCGTGGCTCCGGACGCATACCCATGGCCCTCACGCACATCGGGGTCATGTGCGCAGCCTGCCATGAACAGTGTGGCGAAAGTAGACATCAGTATTGCGCCTGCTACCGACCTTGAGCTCTTCACGCGACACACTCCTGCTACCCCATCGAGTAACCTGGTAAAGTGTTGCCAAGCCGCATGCCCTTTTTTTGTTTTGGTTTGCCCATGTTACTGCTCAATGTCACCCGGGCATTAGGCTTGTTTGCTATATCGGTTCAAGGGGCGGGCTCTCCCCGCGAAGATAACCTGGTTCGTGGGTTACTCGGCATGTTCCAGATCGGCCAGCCTGGGCGAGCTTCCCTTGTTTTCCAGTGGGCTCGCACAGGCATGGCCGCAAGCGCATGGTCTTCTTGCGCGAGATTTCAGCTGGCGCTCGACTCGGGGCCTGCAGTGCCGTGTGGCCATGAACCCGACAGAGAGCGGGCAAGGCTTGCCCGAGCCGGGTTGTCACCCTGCCGAAGCCCCCGATTTCGGGTGCAACTGGGCCCACAAACGGGGATCAGGCGATGGCCTTCAGAAACACAAACGTCGCTGCCAGATCCAGGACCAGCACAGCAACCACAACGAAGATCATGTAGTAGCGGTCATTCTGAGTCATTTCTGCGTACCCCGCATGATCGATGCCTCAGGGTCGCAGCAATTCCCGTTCCAACATCCTGACACTGGACTGTCCCGCAAAGCTCTACATACAAGCTAAGCTCCACGTTCGGGCGCTTTTTCGATGGCCTCAGTACCCTGCATCTGCATCGTCGCTCTAGCGATCCATACCATCTGGCCAGAACCGGCCTTGAAGAGGATGCACCCATGGCGACAATCGAGACTCAAGCCCTAGCACAAGGGCTCTCGCAAGTAGAAAACAGCTGGCAAAAATATGTAGTTTCCCAAAAAAAAGCTGAAGGCCTGAACGGAGACGAGCTGAAGGCAGCCCTGAAAGCAAGTGCGCAGAACTATAAAAGATTCCAGAATCACAGCCAGCAATTTTATGCCGAGGTTCGCAAACGGGTGACGGATGCCGAAAAGCTGGAACACGACATGAAGCTTTATCCTCACCACTACACTTAAAGGGTTTGTTTGCGCTTATGTCCCAGGGGGCACAGCATTTTGCATTCCCTCCCTGGTGCCCTCGGGGGCGGGTTCAGGCCGACCTGGCCTGACGGATGGGCAGTTCGACCCTGAATGTCGTACCGACACCCACCTCGCTGTCTACGCGGATCTCGCCACCATGACGCTTGATGATTCCGTACGAAAGTGACAATCCCAGCCCGGTGCCCTGGCCGATGGGCTTCGTCGTGTAGAACGGATCGAAGATCTTTTGCAGGCTTTCGGCAGGAATGCCACACCCATTGTCTGCAACTTCGATCCACACCCAATTGTCACTGGCGCCGGTTCGCAGGGTAATTCTGCCACGCTCGGCGCCCATCGCCTGGGTGGCATTGACCAGCAGATTCATGATTACCTGATTGATCTGCGAAGGCAGGCACTCGACCTTCGGCAATGCGCCGTAATTCTTGACAAGGTCTGCCTTGTGCCTGAGTTCGCTGGCAACAATGTTCAATGTTGACTCTATGCCTTGATGCAGGTCTGCCAGTTGCCAGTCATGGCTGCTGTCTACTCGTGAAAAGTCCTTGAGGTCCTTGACGATCCGCGCAACGCGGCTGATACCGTCCTTGGATTCGCGGATCAGCGCCGGAATGTCCTCCAGCAAGTAGTCCAGCTCGATTTCCGTGCGCAATTTCGCCAGCTCCGCGCTGAGCCCGTTCGGAATCAGGGTATTTTCCGCGTCAGCATATGCCTTGAGCATGTCCTGCAAACGGTTGAAATAATCATCCAGTGCGCCGAGGTTGGACGAGACAAAACCAATCGGGTTATTGACCTCATGGGCGACGCCGGCTGCCAGCTGACCGAGCGAGGCGAGCTTTTCCGACTGGACCAACTGGTTTTCGAGTTGCCGGCGTTCATCCACCTCGCGCTGCAGTGCAGCGCTGGCTTGGGTGAGTGCCTGGGTGCGCCGTTCAACCCGCTGTTCCAATTCGTCGTTGGCGCTCACCAGCGCTCGGTTTACACGGTTAATTTCGGCATAGCTGCGCATTAGCCATATCCCCATGTACAGCAACAGCAACACCAGCAGGGTGGAAAACACCAGCAGGTAGAAATGGTATCGCTGAGCCGTTAGCGCTGCTGCTTGCTCGTCGCGGTCCAGCATCAGGGCAATGGCGTCCAGGCGCTCGGCGATCGGAACCGCCTCGATCGCTTCAAGCAGCTGATCGACCTTGGGTTGCTCACGAAGAATCAACTCTATGTGTTTGCTGATGGTATCGATAGGCACCTGAAAGTCGACAGGCAAGCGCTCCTTGTTGACCGAAAGATTGTTGAGTCCAACCAGGATGTCGGCAGCTTTTTCATCGGTTGTGGTCTGGGCAAACTCAAGGCTGCTTAGCATCAAGTCATAGGTATCGCTGGTGATTCTGCGCAGGCGCAGTGTATCGGCATCGACCAATTGACGAAGGTGCACCTGTATTACATCCGCTGCAGCCGGGAGAAAAGCCAGGGAGTTTCGCAGGATCGCATTGTGCGACTTGAAGCGCGAGACCAGCAGCACCTTGTCGTCGAAGGCTTGTTGGTAATCGCGAAAGGCCGTTTGCCAGGCAAGCATATCTGTTTGCGGGTGACGCCCCTCCAGCGTGCCGAATTCCCGCCAAAGACGTTTCATTTCCAGCAGCGGCAGCACCAGCGGGTCATAGTTGTAATTGGTAGTGGTGCGCGACTTGAGCACTGCGCCTTCCCACTGGGCATCGTACTGCTTGATCTGGCGAATCAGATCACGCGCCTGGGCGTAGGTACCATTCTCATCGGATTTGGACATCCAGTACAAATAGACCAGCACCGACGCCAGCGACATGGCACATATAGCCAACAGCAGAAGACTGCGCCGCGCGTTCAATCTCATAGCGGCTTACCCTCCCACTGGCCAGTGAGCGTCCGCAGAAACTTGATGATCAGCGCTTTATCATCGTCGCTCGGATTACGTCCCAACTGATAATGAAACATGGCATCGACAGCGGCTTCCAGGGTAGGCGCCGAACCGTCATGAAAGTAAGGGGCAGTGACCGCTACGTTTCGCAGGCTGGGAACTTTGAACAGATAGAGGTCATCCGGATCACCGGTCACGTTGTAGTGCCCCCGATCCGCCTCGGCAACATTGCCACGGTTGGCGAAGTAGTCATCGAAAACACCGAACTTCTGCAGCATATTGCCGCCGATGTTCACGCCCTGATGGCAGGCTATGCAACCGTATTCCTGGAAGCGCTGATAGCCATGCTTCTCTTCCAGGCTGAGGCTGCTGGTATCTCCCTTCAGATAGCGATCGAAGCGTGAATCGGGTGTCAGCAAGGTACGCTGGTACGTGACGAGGGCATCCCTGGCATCGAGGGTAGTCACTGGCTTGCCATAGGCTTGGGCAAAACCAGCCTGGTAGGCCGGATCGCCAGCAATTCGTTGAACCACGGCAGACCAGCCATCTCCTTTGTCGTCCGCACTACCGGTTGCCAGGTGCACCAGGCCGTCAAACGATTGCGCACGCCCATCCCAGAACTGCAGGAAGTTCAGGCTGGCGTTGAAAACGCTGGGGGTGTGAACTGCCAAGGGCTTGCCATCTGCACCAGGCGAGCGCACCTGCCCGTCCGCGCCACCACGGTCCAGGCGATGGCAATCAGCACAGGACTGGCTGTTATCGGGGGACAAACGCGGGTCATTGAACAGTTTGCGTCCCAGCTCCACCCGGGCAGGGTCAAGCTCAGGCACCGCCGGCAATGGCGTCAACGGCCCACCGATGCTCTGGGCAAACGCCAATGCTGGCAAAACCACAAGCATCGCGGAAACGATGCGAACCTGCAGACAGATCGGCACAGCGCAACCCTCCCTGGCGAGAAGCACCTGTCTCCGAGCATAGTGAGGCCAACCGACAAAAGCTAACAGCCGGGGCAAATATCATCTAGGCTGTGGCCAGGGACTAGTCTGGCTGAGACCGGCAAGGAGGGACCCATGGAGCTACCCGTTACCGATGGCACAGCAGACAAAGCCGTGATACTTCTGGTTGACGACGAACCCTCGATTCTCAACAGCCTTCGTCGTCTGCTACGCAACCAACCCTACGAACTCCTCCTCGCTGAAAACGGCGCCGATGCCTTGCAGTTACTCCAGCAGCGCCCGATCAACCTGGTGATGAGTGATGCACGCATGCCAAACATGGACGGGGCCACGCTATTGGCGCACGTACATGAGCGTTTTCCCGACACGTTGCGCATTCTGCTTACGGGTTACGCTGACACGGACACCATCGCAAAAGCCATCAATGATGGGCATATCTATCGTTACATCAGCAAACCCTGGAATGATGAAGAGCTGGTGGTCACCTTGCGCCAGGCGTTGGCCCACCAACATTCGGAAAGCGAACGAAAGCGCCTGGAACAGCTCACTCAGGTTCAGATCAAGCAGCTCAAGGCGCTTAACGAAAGCCTTGAACAGCGTGTAGCGGCGCGCACCGCCGAGCTGCAACAAACTGCCGACATGCTTGACCTTGCCTATGAAGAACTCAAGCGCAGTTACGTGACCAGCACCGAGTTCTTTTCGCAGTTAGGCAACATGCGCCTGCCCAAGGTCAAGCAGACCAACCGGCAGGTCATAGAATTGATACGGGTGTATTGCGCCAGCCATGGGCTGGACGAAGGTACCTGTCGCAACCTGACCATGGCTGCAGCCCTCTACAACATCGGCAAGATGAGCTGGACCGACAGCATGCTCACCTGCCCTGCCGATCTCATACCTCCACAAGAGCGCGAACTATACCGGTCATACCCGAAACAGAGCGAAGCGCTGGTCATGACCCTGGAGCCAATGAAGGAGGCCGCACAACTCATACTTCACCACCAGGAACGCTGGGACGGCAGCGGTTTTCCGGGCCACCTGAAAGGCGCGGCAATTCCACTGGGCGCCCGCTGGCTGAAAATGGCCGTGGATTTCATCGAATTGCAGCGCGGACTGGTCCTGGATCGCCAGCTCAACAGCGATGAGGCACTGCTCTACATACGCAAATATTCTGGAAAGCTGTATGACCCAGACCTGGTGGAAGACTTCGTCAACGTCTGTGCCGAATACATGCGTGACATTACCTTGACCGACCCGGCGATCAAGGTATTGAGCACCCACGAGCTGGCAGAGGGCATGATACTGGCGCGCAACCTCAATGCCGACAACGGCATGCTGTTATTGAATGCCGGCAAGGTACTGAGCGGTCTGCTGGTAAAAAAACTGATTGCCTTCGAAGAAATGGAAGGTGGCAAATACAGCGTGTTCGTCAGGATTCCCGAGCAGTCAGCCTGCCTGCAGCCGGCGCCCGCAGCGGCGGGCTGACCCGGTTGCGGGCAGGCGCTGAATCCGTTTGACCAGCATCGTGGCAAGCGCGGTGCCTGGCCGCCCCCGTATGACTGCCGTCTCACATATGCGACAATAGGTTCAATGTCTGGTCTCAACCCCCGCATTTATCGCCCAACAGCTCGGGCATGGCGTGCAGATGCTCTATCGACTTATGCGCGCTGGATTAACTCGTCCAACGACTGGCAGGAGCCGGAAAAGCTCCAGATTGGTCCGAAATTGGTCCGCAGCTGCGAAGAAGCCACGTAAGTTATTGATAGGTAAGCTCCTTGATCTCCACCGCCAACATCACCATGCAGTATTTAGTGGGTGTTAGGCGGTGCTTATCGGTTGATTTTGCTGGGCCAAATACCCCTTCCGCCCCCCGCAAAACTCAGTGATTGGTATCAAAATTGGTATCGCTCACCCTCCTCCGGCGTTCTGCCGAACTAATTCAACCCCATTCAATTTCAGACTCATCAAGCGCCCACAGCCTGGCCGACTCGACGATCTCCAGCATGTCGACCAGGTCGCCGTCATCAACCTCTCGCCGCCGGCGCGCGGCATAGGCCATCTCATCGAGCACTGCTGCTCGCCCATCAGGATCAGCTACCAGGGCAACCTGGTCGTTCAGCTCGGCCAACCAGGCCTGCGGAAGCTCAGTTGCCATAAGCACCCACCGCCCGGCACCACCACGACTGGGCATAAAGCACGCCGTCAATTTCCTCAACCCCGTTGATGTTAAGGCCGAGCTGGGCCATGCCATTGAGCTTGGCGTCGTGCAGCCGGGGGATGATGTCGGGTCCAGGTGACGGGTTGAATACCCAGGCCTGGGTCGAAACCCTGCCCAGCGGCTCACTGTAGTGGTCACTGATGTGGATGTCGGCCCGAAGGGGCTGGATTTTCCTGAGCTGATCAGAAGGAATAGCCACGCCATTCACGCGGCGGCGAACGAGGAGGAAGTACATGCTGCACCAAATACTGTATATAGATACAGCATTTCAGCATCAGCCAAAGCAACCGCGCCAGTACCGCTCGGCGGACTATGCCCAATTAGTGAACCGGGCCAGCGGGACCGCCTAACGCTTTGAGCTGGTAGTCGGTGACCGCCTGGAACTGCGACTCGGCAATTAACCGCAAGCGCTCAACCTTTTCGGCAGATTCGCCTGCCGCCTGAGCTTCGTGGTACCGCTTCATCGCAGCCACAGCATCGCCATACATGGGATGATCGGGTAACAGGGGTGGCGGTTTGTCGCTCATTTGCATCCCCCTGGCGGGTGTCATTGGATAGTGGATGGTGGCTGACCAGCTGCGACCAGCTGGTAGTCAATGGCCGCGTTGTAAAGCGAATCGGCGAGCAGACGTAGACGCTCAACTTCTTCAATGGGCGAACCATTCTCCTCGGCTGCTCGATGTGCACGTATGGCCTCCAAGGCTTGACGAAGCAGTGGTTCGCCGGCGAGAGCTATGCCTGCCAACGTTCTTTTCATTGTCTAATCCTGCTATGGAACCAGTGCATTATAGGACGATTCACAAAGCTGCCCCGCTATTCGGGCTCGGTCATAAGCTTTTGCCAGCTCTCCCGCTCGTGCATCAGCCCGGTCGCGCAGTTCGGAGAGCACCATGGCGGCGCGGGTGGCTGCTTGGCCTCGGGCGATAGCGGCGGTATCCGTGCCGGAGCAACTGACGGCGGCGGCAAGCTTGGCACCTTGGTCGCGCAGCCGCTGGCCAGCAGCATCGGCGCCAGCATTGCCAGCGTCAGCAGTCGTTCTTTCTTCTTGGGCATGGGCTCTTGCCTCCTCCTGCGCCTGGGCGCGTCGCTGTTCTTCCTTTCGGGCGCCCTGTTCGCCGATCACCTCGGCCAGACGGTCGCTGCTGTCACGTTCTGCTGATGCACGGGCGGCTTCGGCGCGTTCCACCGCCCTGCCATGCAGGTAGACACCCCAGTGGGACGCTACGCCCAGCACCAGTATCAGCAGTGCCAAGCGCGGTTTAGGGCCGGTCATACACCCAGCACCTTGCGAGCCTTCTCCCACAGCACCATGCGGTCGGAGATGCCGTTGACGCCGCCATTGATCTTGCGGGTGATGCCGACGAAGTCGCCGCGATCCGCCAGCGTGTTCAGGCCACGCGACTGCCAGAACCAGGCCGCCGACGCGGCCGCATGCTCCGGCAGCTCCAGCAGCTCAGGCTGATTGACCAGGTCGAGACCCAGCGCCTCGCCACAGGCTTGGTAATTGGCCAGGCCGGTAATCTGGATCAGGCCCCGGCCGCGATACTTCTGGCCGTCGCCATCGGCCGCCGGCGTGTTGCCCAGCCGGGCCGCCAACGACCCGGTGTCGTACTTGGCCAGGTACTTGTCATTGCCCAGCTCGCGCACATAGCGGAACTGGCCGGATTCATGACCGATCTGTGCGATAAACGCGGCCTGCCGCGCCGGCGTGACGATGCCGCGCGCGCCCATGGCGGCGTTGAGGACGGGTGCAAAAACGCCGGCTTTCGGGCCGGCGTTCGGGAGAATCTGCTGCAGCTGTTGGGGGGTTACGCTCATGCTTACTTACTCCTGTAGTTATCGCTCAGGCCGGCCCTACATCTACGGTCTTGAGCGGCTTTTCGGTTTTCGTCTTGGTGCCCTTGGCCTTGGCTTTACCCTTCTTGCCGCCGTTGCATTCGACGGTCGTGGTCCAGCCCGAGGCGGTAAATACCTGCTCGACACTGTCCACCAGGTACTCACCGTCCAAGCCGACCTTGAAGCCCTGGGCGTTGATCGTGCATTCGGCAAACAGGTCAGTACGCCCGGCCATTTCTAGGCGCACGCCGGCGGTACTGCGGTTGAACGCGGCCAGGCGCGCCTTGGCGGCCTGCTCTGCGGCAGTCTTGTCGGGGTAGATATGACGGTCGGTATGCACCGGGGGCAGGCCGGCGGGGGCCTCGTCGTTGTCCAGCTGGACCACCTGCAGGGCGCCGGTTTTCTTGTCCTGGTGCTGGGTCCGCACAGCCTTTTGCGCGCCTCGATCCCCGAGGCGGAATTGATACCGCTCGACCTCGGTTTTGCTGATGGTTATGACCAGCAAGGCCTTGCCGCTGATGCTGCTCCCGCCCTGCCGAGGCATGACCAGCAGCTTGCCCTCGGCCACCTTAGCGGTACTGTCGTACTGCTTGGCCAGGCGCGTGACAAAGTTAAAGTCCGACTCGTTGCGCTGGTCGACGCGCTCGATCTTGGTGGCCACCGGGCACACCGGCTCCCAGCCGTTGCGCTTGGCCACCTCATTGACGATCTGCGACAGCGGCACGTTTTCCCAGCTGCCACTACGCACGGTCTTGCCGCTGCCGCGCATGTCGCTGGCCTTTCCGCGAATGGTCATGGTGTCCGGCGGGCCGGACAGCTGCACCTCGTCGACGGTAAAGGCCCCCATGCGCTTGAGGGGCTGGCCCTCATAGCCCAGCAGCACCTCCACCCGGCCGCCGCGCCCAGGGAGCGCAACAGCCTGGTCGCGGTCGTCAATGCGCAGCTCGAAATCGTCCGACTCCATCCCGGGCTTGTCCGATATCCGCAGCAGCAACAGGCGGTCATTGATCAGCGCGGTAATGTCCTTGCCATCCGCGACTATGCGATACGTCGGTTTCATGCTTGCTCCAGAAATGAAAAACCCCGCACAGGGCGGGGCTCGTTACGCGTAACGCGGGGTTATCGGTCGAACAGCTGCAGCAGCTCGACCGCTGGCGCCGACAGGTCGGGCAACTGGATCAGCAGGCCGGCGCGGTACGGCTGCGCCTCCCTGGCCAGATCAGGATTAGCCTCCAGCACCGCCTCGACGGTGCCGTTAAGGTTGCCGTAGTGGTGCTGGCAGATCACATCCAGCAAATCCCCGTCAGACGTTCTGCAGGTCGTTGCCATAGCTCACAAACTCCAGGGTGAAGCCTTGTTTTCGTGGAATGCCGCCGGCCAGCAGGTGGCTTTGTTCTTCGTCCACGCTCACCAGGCACCAGTCGCCCAGCACCTCGCCATAGCCCGTGACCAGCTTCAACGCCTGCAGGTTTCGGCCAATACTGCGCAGCACGCTCAGTTGCTTAATACCGCCCTTGTGGTGCGGGTAAATCGAGCCCTTGAGCGTGATCTTTTCCTCACCCAGGCCAACCGCCTGCTGCGCCACACTGCGGCGCAGGCGCTCCTGGCCAGCCCAGCGAAACGACGCCTGCCGGCGCAGTTCGTCAAAGGCCGCGGTGTCCAGGTTGAAGTAATACGGCTGCTTTTTCGGGTCATGCGGCTGGATGATGAGCAGGTGGGGGAACGGCGCGACCGCCTCGGGCAGCGGCGTGGACGAACCCAGCAGCCCGCCCGTGGGCAGGATGTTGGCCAGTGACGGGCTCACCAGCCCCGCCACCCGCCCGGCCTCGGCCGTGACCTTGGCCGCCATCGTCTTGAACGTGCCGAGGCGTTCCTGCACCTGGGCGGCGCCGGTGACGGCTCGGCTATACATCGACGCCACTTGCCCCACCTGGGACTGTGCCACGTTGATACTGCGCACGATCCGGCCCAGCTTGGCCCCGGCCTCACCGCCCACGAACGGAATGTTTTCCAGCTCCGACGCGGCACCGGTGATGCTGCCAATGGCGCCATTGAGCGGGGAAAGCATGCCGTCCACGCCCTTGCGCCCCGCCTCCCCAGCTGCAACCAGCCCCGACAGGGACGATTCCAGCTGCTCCATGTAGGGCATAACCCCTCCTTAAACGTGTGGTTGGTCGTACAGCTGCACCGATGCCATGCGGGCCTGCACTTCACGCGCCCATTCATCGAACTTACGACGCAATGGCGCTTCAATCTCGCGCACCACCTGATCGGGTTCCTTGACTTCACCATGCACCGTGATGGGCATATGCGGCGCGAAGGTAAACGTCATATCCACCTTCGGCGGCGGCGGCTTGACCGTGACCGCCTTGGCTGGCTTTTCCGGCTCGGGCAGTCGGGGTGCCGGCGTTTTCGCCTTGGCCACCATGTCGCGCACCACATCGCCCAGCCCGTCCGGCCAGGGTGCCGGCTGGGGGGCTGCTTGAGCGGGTACGCCCTGGGCGACCTTGGGTGCCGGTACGACCAGCACCAGGGGCATCACCGGCGCCGCCTGGGCCATCGGCGCACGCGGCGCCGGCATGACCACTGGCTTGACCAGCAGCGGCGCAGGGGCCGGCATGCTGGGCTTGGGCTGGTTGCGCACGGTATCACCCAGGGCAGGCGCCGCCGGTGCCGGCAGTGGCGCGGCGACCGGCTCTCGACGGTCGATCACCACAGGCGCGGTCGGCGCTGCCTTGGGCGCGGTAACCCGTACTGCAGGCGCTGCTGCAGGTGGTACCACCACCGGCGCGGCCGCCGGCGGAACAGGCTTGGACTGGGCACGCACGGCATCGCCCAGGGCGGGCGCCGCCGGTGCCGGCAGTGGCGCGGCGACCGGCTCTCGGCGGTCGACCACCACAGGTGCGGTCGGCGTTGCCTCGGGCGCGGTAACCCGTACTGCAGGCGCTGCTGCAGGTGGTACCACCACCGGCGCGGCCGCCGGCGGAACAGGCTTGGGCTGGGCACGCACGGCATCGCCCAGGGCGGGCGCCGCCGGTGCCGGCAGTGGCGCGGCGACCGGCTCTCGGCGGTCGACCACCACAGGTGCGGTCGGCGTTGCCTCGGGCGCGGTAACCCGTACTGCAGGCGCTGCTGCAGGTGGTACCACCACCGGCGCGGCCGCCGGCGGAACAGGCTTGGGCTGGGCACGCACGGCATCGCCCAGGGCGGGCGCCGCCGGTGCCGGCAGTGGCGCGGCGACCGGCTCTCGGCGGTCGACCACCACAGGTGCGGTCGGCGTTGCCTTGGGCGCGGTAACCCGTACTGCAGGCGCTGCTGCAGGTGGTACCACCACCGGCGCGGCCGCCGGCGGAACAGGCTTGGGCTGGGCACGCACGGCATCGCCAAGGGCGGGCGCCGTCGGCGCCGGCAATGGCGCGGCAACCGGCTCCCGGTTGTCGACCACCACAGGCGCAGGTTTGCCGGCATCGAGCACGCCCGGGGTGGCCCCCTGCGGCTCCAGCGTTACGCGTAACGCTTCACCCGGCGCCGCCGGCGTTTCTGGCTTGTCCTCACCCTCGGCCGCTTCCTCACCAAACCAACGCTTGCCCAGCCAGGCGCCAACCGACTCGCCGCCCATGCCGCCCAACACGGCACCGACAGCACCGCCCACGGCCGTGCCGATGACCGGCACCACCGAACCAATGGCAGCACCTGCAGCAGCGCCCGCGAGCGTGCCCGCGAGACTGCCGCCGGCGGCGCCGTAACCCTCGGCTTTTTCGTCCTGGGTCTTGGCGTTCAGGGCAACATCGAGCGCGGCCGTGCCGGCATCCATGAAATTGCCACCCGGCAAGCGTCTGGCCAGGCGCGTCACGCCACGCATCGAGCGGGCGACCTTGCCCAGCTCGCCGGCGTCGTTCAGCGCCGTGACTGCTGCAGGCAGCGCCCGAGGCTTGGGCGTCGGCGCCTGGGGCGCTTCGACCGCCACCACCGGACGCGTTGCAGCACCTTGCTTGGCCGCGCGCCGGCGTTCCCGGCGGCGACTTCTGCGACTCCCCCTAGCAGGCCCTGCAGGGCCACTATTAGCGACGGTGCTGCCGATCTTGCCGAAGGCATCGGCATTGACCACAAACACGCGCTGCGGGTCTTTGATGCCCCCGAGCGGATCATTGGCCGGCTCGGCATCGGTCGAGCGCGGCGACAGCACCTTGTCCAGCACGCCCAGGCCGGCGTCGACCACCTTACTGCCGGTCCTGAGCCGGCGTGCCGGCGTCTCGACTTCCTTGCCGCCACGCCCCATCACAGCACCGCGCGCGAAGTTGAACGCGCCCTTGCCGATCCGGTACGCGCTGGCAGCAGTACCTAACGCCAGAAGGGCCGCCACGGTGCCGGCAATGCCCGTCACGACCGCCGGGAACTTGTCCGACAGCGTGGTGATGCCCTGGGCAACAGCGGTCAGCCCCTTGGCCGCCATGTCGGTGGCCGGGCGGATGGCATCGCCAATGCTGCGCATGGCGTCGTCAGCTGCCTGGACCGTCTCCGCCCACTGCTGGGCCGAGGTTTCGCGGCGCTCGGCCAGGTTCTTGTCGAGGATGCCCGAGGCCTTCTTGGAATCGGCTTTCAGCTCCTCATACAGCCCCCGGTTTTGCCCGTAGGCGGTCAGCGCCGCCTTGACCTGCATGTCAGCGAAGATATCGCCGGTGCGCAGGGTTTTCTCCAGGGCCTCCAGCGCCGCCCTAGCCTTCTCCGGGTCAACCTCTTTATCGATCTTGGCCTGGGCGTCCTTGATCTTTTTGGCTTGGGCCGGGTCGGTCGTCTCGACGTACTTCATGGCCAGGGCCATGGACGCCTCAATGACGTTCATGCCCTTCTGCAAGCCGGTGTTCAGCGAAGCCTGGTAATCAATGCCGGCGTCTTTGTAGGCCTTGACCACATCGCCGGCGCCGATTTTCTCAATCCAGTTCTTGAGGTTGTTAGCGGCCTCGTCCGAACTGCCGGCGGTCTTCATCTGCACCTGCAGCATGGAACCCAGCGAAGTCACCGCGTCTATCCCGGTGATACCACTTTTTTCCATGTTGGCCAGCAGTTGCGGGAACCACCGGGCCATGTCGCTAGCCTCGAAACTACCCGCCTGGCCCTGGTAGGCGATAGCCTCCAGCGCCTGCTGCATGACCTTCGGGTCGCTGATCTTGGCGTTCTGCTCCAGCGCCTGAATCATCGACGCGGTGTCTACACCCGAGGCGCCTTGGCCAATGGCGAACTTGGCCGCCACCGGCGCATAGGCCAGCGCCTTGTCCAGCTCCATGCCGGCGCCGACCAGCTGGTTGACCAGGTCGGCCACATCGTTACGGGCCATGCCGGTATCGGCCGCCGTATCGATCACCGTCCGGGTTAGCTGCTGCTCCTGGGGCTTGTTGGCAATGTCAGCCTTGATCGCAATGTCACGGATGATCGCCTGGTAATTCGCGCTGATCGTCGTCGGCACGGCAATAGCGGCCGTGGCCGCCACCGTCTTGCCCACGTTCGACTTGAGCGATTCCTTGCCCGCTTGAACCTGCTGGTGGCCTTTGATCTGCAGATCGGCGGCGCGCGCCTCGCGGCCCAGCCGCTGATATTCGCGGCCCAGCCGGCCGACCTCGATACCCTGCTTGCGCAAGGCGTCGAGATTGTCGTTCAACTTGCGCTGCAGCTTATCGGCGCCGGCGGCGCCACTGTCGTGCGCGCGCTTCCATTCCTCGCGCAACTTGATGGTTTCGCCAATGGTGCTTCTCAGCACCTTGGCCTTGTTGCCCTTGGCCTCCAGTTTCTGGATGCCGCTTTCGACCGTCTTAAAGGCGGTGCCGACCGTTGAAGCGACGGCACCCCCGATGACCAGGATCAAAGGCTTTAACGCCATTGCCTACCCCCTCGCCGGCTTAGTCCGAGAGCCACCACACCACATCCGAATAGGGCATGGTCATGATTTCCTCGGCCGAGAAATTCAGCTCGGCCGCCAGTCGCTTGGCGGCCGTCTTCATGCTCTCGGGATTACAGTTCGTCCTCTCGCACCAGAAAGCTGTAACCCGCCGCTACGCGGTTGTAATCCTTGTAAGTCAGGCCCTCCAGGTCCTTTGCGCTGACTTCGGCCAGGGAGGCGAACAGGTTCAGCTCGCGCTGTTCGTCGTCATCGCCGCCGGTCTGGGTGGAGACACGGATATCACGCACCGTCGGCGCGCGCAGGGTGATGGTGTCCAGCTTGATGCCATTCATCTCGGTTGGCTTGGTCAGGGTGATGGTGACGTTTTCAGCGGTCAGCTTGAGGTACTTCGGTACTGGCTTGCTCATGACGCGGTGTCCTTGAATCAGAAAGGGAGACGGAAAGGTTGCAGGGGTTACAGGCCGAGGTCGCGGCGCTGGCTGGCCAGCTGGTCGACGCCGTTGATGACGCGCTTCATGGCCATCGGTTCGATCTCGTAGATGACCTCGCCGCCGACTTCCAGCTTGTAATAGGTCAGGGCCACGGCGTGCTTGTGTTCGGCCTTGTCGCCCGGCTTCCAGTCGCCCATGTCCAACTCTTTCAGGGTGCCGCGCTGGGTGACGATGACCGCTTTGGTTTCACCCTTATGACCCTTGAACGAACCCCGGAACGTCCCGTTGAAGGCGTTACCGTCAGCCAGGCCAAAGAACTTCAACGACTCTTTGCGCACGCCGGTGGTGGTGAAGCTGGATTCCAGCTTTTCCATGCCCAGGTCCATCTCAATCGGCATATCCATGCCGCCTGGGCGGTACTCTTCCATTTTGAGTGCCAGTTTCGGCAGGGTCAGGGAAGGGACATCGCCCTGGAAGCTGACGCCGTCCACAAACAGGTTCATGTTGGCCAGAATTTCGGGAATCATTGCCATGGAATGCGCTCCTTACGCGACTTGGTCGAGGACTTCGGTCAGCCATTGATTGGTGACTTCGATACGGAAATTCGGGTTTTCGGCCGGCGGAACGTCGGTGAAGCGGATGTTCCAATACACCTTGCCCTGCTCCAGCTGGCTGGCCGTGTTGAGCACCGGGTCGGCGTAGACCTCGAAGTTGATGATTGCGCCCTGGGCTTTCAGGTCGCGCATGAAGGCCTGCAGACCTTCGGTTACGTCGCGGATATAGGTCGAGGTAATACCCCGGTCCACCGCCCACTTGTGGCCGTACAGGATCGCGTCCATAACCATGTCCATGGTCCGCACGCGGGTGACGAATGCCCATTTCGGATCGCTCGACAGCGTGCGGTTACCCCACAGGCGGAATCCGTCGTCACGAATGATGGTCGCGATATTGGCGTTGTTGAGCAGGTTGGCCCGGCACGTCTCGTCGCCATCCAGGTACTCAATGGCGCGGGTGGTGCCGGTGATACCGACGAACTCTTTGTTCGATGGCGAGGCCCAGAAACCGTATTCGCTGTCGGTGTAGGCAAACACACCTGCAGCCCAGGCCGAGGCCGGCGCGTCGATGGTCGCATTGGTAGCGGTGTCCCACACCTGCACGCCCGGGTCGACCATATAAATGCGCTTGGAGCCGAACGACTTGGCGTAGGCAGTGGCTGCCTCGTCAGTGGTGTTGGGGCCGTCGATGATTGCCACGGCGCGCAGCTTTTCCGCAATCGACTGCATCGCGGTACCGACCGCCAGGGTCGCGCTGTGCTTGGGCGCGACGATCAGGCGCGGTTGGGCGTTGAACCGGCTCTTGCCGTCCAGCAGCGCCTGCAGGCCGGTACGCTTGCCGTTGGCCTGCACCCCGCCAATGATCGCGGAAGTCTGCGCGGCCGCGTCGGCCACCTTGGCCACACCCGAAGCGACGATGACTGCCTTGGAACGCGCATAGATCGCCCGGCAGGCTTTGGTGATGGCCGCATCGGCACCGAACGCGGCAACGGCCTCGCGCTCGTTGGTAATCAGCAACAGGTCACCGACCTTGGCCGAGACGTTCGCGCCCTCGGTGAAGGTGTCGACCAGGCCAATGATCGAGGAAGACGGCAGCGCAACGTTGCGCGCGCCGGTGTCGACGTTCGTTACGGTAACGCCGTGAAAGAATCCAGCCATGGGATAGCTCCAAAAGAAAGGGCCGCACGCGGCGGCCCTGCAGAAATAAAAACGCCCCGAAAACGGGGCGCTCAAGGGAATGCGGCGAGGGGTCAGACGGCGCCCGGCACACTCGCGCGGATGGCGTTGATTGCCTCGTCGGCGTAGGTTTCAGCCTGCGCATGGATAGTCGCCTTGAGCACCTCGACCTTGCCTTTGAGGCGGGCCGCACGGATCGAACAGACCGCCGCGTGCCAGACCTGCGCCTCCTGCAGGATCGACTCGGCCGCCTCCGTGGGCTCGACGCCCTGAGCATCGACCACAGCCTGTACAGTCAGCGGCACCTCACCGGCGTAACCCGCCAGCTTGAAGGCCGTCGCCTCGGCCTCGGCCAACTGGTTCTCGATGGCGCGCAGCGGATCACCCAGCACCGCCGCCAGCGCTTGGTCGGCCGCCTGGTCGATTTGCTGCTGAGCCACCAGCAGCGCCGCACCGATGGGCAATGCCTCAAACTCGAAGCCGTTGTAATTGATGTCGCCATAGACGACGTTCAGAAAGGTTTTTTGCATAATCGCCTCACAGGCTCGACAGGTTGGTGATGACGTGGCCCAAATCTTTGGACAGGGTGCCCGCAGCGATACCCACAACCAGCGAGCCATTGAGTGCCGAAGGCACCGCCGTGCCGGTCATGGACAGCGCAAAAATTGCCGAGCCTGGACCGATCAGCCTGCCCCGGAAGGTGCCGCGCAGCTCGAACGCGCAGTTGTACATGCGGACCTGCATGATGATCGGGGCCGACGACCCACTGGCAAAAGCGAGCGCATAGTAGGCGCTCAGATCGCCAGCGCTCGACGCCGGCAGGCTGAGCGTCACGTTAAGCAGCTGGAGGGTAGAGCCGCTCGACATCCAGAACGACCCCATACGTGGCAGAGTGTCACCTTCCGGGATGAACTCATTGAGAATCAGTCGACGACCAGAGCCAGGCAACGCACCAATGACCAGCTGACGCCCGTTCGTGTTGATGCTCTTATCCAACACATAGTCCTTGGCCAGCCATACGGTAACCCGACCACAGTCCGGGGTAGCGTCGACGGCCCGTTGCATGGTCTTGAAGGGGCTGGCCTCGGTCCCCAGGCCGTTAGCATCGTCGCCCAGTTGCGGGTCCACCCAGTAGCCGCGGACCAACAACGGCGCCGCAGCGATTGCTGCGGACACGGCAGCGTCAATCGCGGTCTTTTTGCCGCTGAAATAGTCGATCAGCTTATTGTTTGCCGCGACCAGCGCGGCGATTTCAGTTTCAAGGCTCATGGTTATGATCCGTACAAGTGTTGAACAACGGTGTATTGAAGGGCCATCAGGCCGGTGGCATTGGCAACCGTCGCGCTCAGCAGGCTGTCGCGCGTTTCGGTGGCGGTTTTCTCGGCAGCAGACATACGTTCCAGCAGACCGCTGATTTGCTCTTCAGAAATCGCCTGCAGGCGCTCCTGGGCAACCAGGCGGTCGTTCTGCTGCAGGGTGCGCAGCTGCTCGGCAATGAGCGCCGTGGCCTGCACGGCCAAGGGTTCGGCCAGCGTCAGGTTGAGGCCGGCGGCCGTGCTGGTGATGGTCACGCTATCCGCTGGCAGCGCCGCCAGTGACAGGTCGTAAGCCAGCAGCAGGTCGATGTTGGGGGCCTTGTAGGCCAGCGCCTCGGTCAGGTGCGACCAGACCGCCAACAGCGTGCCGTCCGTGAGGAAAATGCCAATCTCGCGCACCCAGTAACCGGTCGCGCCATCCGCGACAGCGGTCAGGTGCAACAGGGTGCTGCTCAGTTTCTCGCCGCCGGAGATCGGAAACCGCGCAATCTCGTTGCGCAGGGTCTTTTGATCGGCGGTCGGGGTGTAGGCCACGCTGCCCAGGGCGATATAGCCAATCTCGGCCGCTAGGCCGGTTTTCGTTGCCGTCAGGATCGCCGCCAGGCCGGCCTTGGTGATGACAGGTTGCAAGCCTGTACTCATAGAACAGCCTCCATGTAGCCCCGCACGACCGTGCGCACCTGCGCCGCGTTGGCCACCAGCGGGGCACCTTCTGCTTGAATAGGAACGCCCTGCGCCTCGGCAAAGCGCCGGGATACGCTGGACGCGTTGAGGGCATTGGCAAACAGCACCGTCTCCGCCATGGGGTCGAACGGAACCGCCTGGGCATCCATGGAGCGGTGCTGCACGGCCCGCGCCTGAAAGGCGTTGCCTAGCACCAGGCCGCCGTCGAAGCGGGCACCCAGCCGAAACTCGTAATGGCTGCGCTCGTTCTTCGCCGCGTCGACCAGGGCGCGCAAGCGCGCGCCCAGCTCGGGCGAAATAATCGACCCCTCACCCGCCCGGTTTTCGTTGGCCCAGGCCGTGACCTGGAATGTGTACGGCGCGGCGTTCGGTATCTGGTGCCACTCCTTGAACTCCGCGTTGACCCGCACCGCCTTGAGCACCCGCCGGATTGCGCCGACGGTGCCCTTGGTCTTGTGAACCGGGATCGCCTCACGGCTCAGCGCGCGGCGCTGCTCGTCGGTGTAGGCGGCTTCCCAGCCTTCAACCTTGAGCGCCCAGCCCAACCAGGGCAGGAAGTTAGGCGGGCAGCGTGCCGAGTCGGCCACGCCCCGGATAATGTCCGGGTCAACGCCGAACTCGCCGGCGCGCTCCAGCGAGCGCTCCAGCAGCGTGGCGTTGTGCGGTAACAGGCTCATGTGACCACCTTGGTGGTTAGGGTGATGGAAGTGGCGCGCGGGTAATGCCGCTTGTCACACACCACCCCTTCCACTGGCTTGACCAGGTCGACACGGCTGATTCCCGTTACGTGTAACGCCGCGTAGGCAGCCGACACGGGCAGCTGCCCCTCCAGCCGACGCGCGGCGGCAATGGCCTTGTCCAGGCTGGCCCGGGCCGCCGCAAGGACAACGTCAGGGTCTGGCCCGTCCTCCACCCACAGCACCGCCTCCACCTGGAAGTCGCTAGGGATGCCGCCCTGCACGCGCGGCCGATCCGTCACCGGGCGCACATCCTCGGCAGACAGCGCTTTGAGGACGGTGGCCACCAGCTGCGCCTCGGGCACGGCGCTAGCAGGCCGGGCCAGTACTGCCAGCGACACATCGCCAGGCAGCGGGTTAGCCAGGCCGGCGTCGTAGTCACAGACCACGACAATGGCCCCGGCCGGCAGCTGCGCCTTAACCGCGGCTGGCACCGCCACCCCGGAAAACCGGGGCGAATCGACCGAAACGTGCACCAGCTCGGCCGACGAACTCAGCGCGTGATACTCGTATGCGCCGCTACTGCCGGCGACAGACAGCGCCTCCAGTGACAGGCGCGTGCGGTAGCGCAGCGCCTCATCGTCTTCCATCACTGCCTCCACCGGCGGCACCGCGTCGGGGTCAGCCGCTCGAATGGTCAAGCGTTGCACACCGTAGTCGGCCGCGCGGTTGTCCAGGTCGGCGCCCTTGGCATAAGCCAGCAAGCTGGCCTTGGCCGCCGCGTTGATACGGGCGCGCACCATAAGCTCACGGTAGGCCATGACCTCCATCAGCTTGACCACCGGGTCGGACTCCAACAGCGCGGTCCACTGGTCGCCCATATGAGCACGGAAGATGCCTAACACCTCCTGATACAGCGTCTCGAACTCCAGGGTTTCCACCACATCGGGCGGGGGCAGCAAAGACAGGTCAATCATGCGCTCACCTCCACGACGGCCGAGTTGCCCAGGTACTGGCCCGTCAGCACCAGACCAATCTGACCATCGAGCACGGAAACGACCTTGACCCGTTCCAGCTGCAGACGCGGTTCCCAGCGACCCAGGGCGCGGGCCACCTCGGCCTGTACGGCGCTTTTCCAGCCCTCGTTAACCGGCAGGTCGACAAAGCGGCGCAGGTTGCAGCCGTATTCAGGCCGCATGCGGCGACTACCCAAGGGCGTGGTCAGGATGTCCTCAATCGACTGTTTGAGATGATCGAGGCCGGTGGATTTCTGGCCGGTCCTGCGGTCCAGGCCAATCATGCTTAGCCGTCCAGCTGCTGCAGATCGGCATGGCCACGCAGGAACGCCAGCGCCTCGGCGTCGTCGGCCTGGACGGTCACGCGGCCGGCCTGCACCTTGAACTCGCGCAGGTCGTCACCGGCCTGCAGGAACAGCGAGCGCGAGGTGAAAACGCGGTCGGTGAAGGTCACGCCGGCCGGCTCAGCGGCTGCAACGACGGTGTCGGTGCCGTCGGCACCAGGTACAACTGCGGATTCGGCCGCATCCGCTGCCGCGTCAGTCTCGGCGGTTTTCTTGACTGCCATATGTGATGCTCCAGAAAAGACAAAGCCCGCGAATGCGGGCTGTCAGTGTTTGTGATTCGCCGTGTTGCCGGCGGTGTCGATGATTTTGCCGAGGCCGAAGATGTCGCCCGTTACGCGTAACGGCCCGACAATCTCGACGCTGCCCTCCAGGGTGATGGCCGGCGCCTTGGCCTTGATCGCGGCCGACTCGGCGTTGATCGCGGCGCCGGTGATAACCGCCTTGCTGCTGCCGACCTCGATGTTGACCGTGCCGCTGGGCAGCTTGATGGTGTAGCTGTTGGCCGCCCAGTCGTAGACGAGGGAGCCGCCATCGTCGAACCGCCACACCTCGACATGATCACGATTATCCGGCGGCGGGCCGGCGTTGCCGTAGAGCCCAGGAACGAACGTCCCTTGTGCGGGCTCGCCGCTCGGGCTCACCAGCACGCCCTGCTCGCCCAGGCTCGGCGCACGCCAGTGGCGGGCCTTGCCGGCGGCGATGGCATGCCAGCGCACCCAGGCGCTCGTCCAGTCTCCGCCGTCAGTGACCCGTACCCTGGCGGCGACCAGGTCGACCGCCACGACGTAACAGGGGATCACCAAGCCAGCCAGCATGCGGTCCATCTGCGCGGCCGCGTAACTCATCCCAGCGCCTCCGGCTCTCGATACTGGTCCTCGTTGCCGGGGCCAGTGTCGGGGTCAAAGGAGAACACCAGCGAGCCAGGCGGCTCGTTCTCCCAGGGCCATTCGGTATCCCCCAGGTAAACGTCCTGCTGCCACTGCACCGCCCAACCGACGCAGCGGGCCAGCTCGGGCACGAACTCTGCCGGCATGGCCTGCGCGTTTTCGGTTGGCCCGACAAAGTCGAGTTTCCAATACTGCTGCTGCAGGACCTTCATCAACTTGCTGGCCAGAATGGCCGCCTGCAGAGGCGCCAAGGCGCGGCTGGACTCCAGCAGCACCAACGCCTCAAACGTCACCTTGAGGCACAGGCGGCCGTCGCCGGGGTCATCGCCGGGGGCAAAATTGGTCGCCGCGTACAGCAGCGCCGGCAGTGCCATGCCCTCTTTGATGAGCTTGGGGTAGGCCTCGATCAGCTGGAACTGCGGCAGCTCGGCCTGCAGGGTCGCGGTCATTGCGTCATGCAGCTGTTTCAGCTCGCTGGGGATCACCGGCGGCTCGTCAGAAGATATCGGCGGTTCTTGCATGCTCCACCTCCAGCACCAGGGCAACCATGCCGTCGCCGGTAGCTTCTGGCCGTACCACGGTGTAAGGGCCACCGCCCTCATGGGGCGGCAGTTCGATGGTCAGGGCGGCGCCCCTGGGCAGGCGTGCGGCGTCGGCCGACAGCACCGTAAACCGTGGCTCGTCCAGCTCGGCCGCGTCGATGCCCTTGGCCGCACGCTTGCTGCCCAACTGGGGATCGAGGGCCGGGTTATCGAAAAGGCCCAGCACCTCGGTGCCGTCCTCCAGCTTTGCGCGGTCACCCACACGGACAAGAGCCCGGCCGGTGCGCGCTGCCATCCGCTCGCGCATGCTCGGGCGGTCCATTACTGCACAATCAGCACAGAGGCGAAGCCGTTGGCCACATTGCTGGTCAGCTTGCCGAACGGCTTGGATTCTGCGGTTTCCGGTGGCACCAGCTGGCCATCCAGCACGCTCACCTTGCTGCCAACCAGCATGCCGGCGGCGGCCGGCACATCCCATTCGCCGCTGGTGTGGTAGGTGATGGCTGCGCCCTTGGAGCCGCTTTGCAGCGGAATCACCGCCAGATCGCCAATCACCTGCGGGATACCAGCGACAGACCCGCCAGTCGGTGCCGGCAGGGTCACGGTCTTGCCGTTGCTCACATAGTTGGTACTCATGATTTCTCTGCTCCAGAAACAACAAACCCCGCAAGCGCGGGGTGTTATGGGTAACGCCGGCCGGTCAGTTCGCGCCGGTCGACTTGTTCAGGCCACGGGCATCGAGCGCCGAAACGCCGGCGTCGATTCGCACCTTGGTGGCCATGCCATCGCTGGTGAAGCCTTCGTGCGTCTCGAAATACGGCTGCTCGATGCCGTCCAGGTAGGCCACTTCGATGGTGTCCGAACCTTGCTTGGCCGCCATGTAGTAGGCGCTGGCGGATGCCGCGTCCAGGCGCGGCTCACCGATCACCTTGGCGAAACCGCGAATCGGGTTATCAATCCCGGCGTTGCTGTCAGTACCCGGTGCCGATGCCGAGTTGATGATTTGCTTGGCCTTGTCCTCCAGCGCCACCGGGGTAATCACATACGCCGGCTGGATGTTCAGTGGGCGAGCCTTGGCGCCCTTGGCCACGACGGCCTGCTGCAGGCGCATGGCGGTCTTGGCTGCGCTCAGGGCCTCCAGCGACAGCTTGGAACCAGCGCCGAACAGGTTGTTACGGGACGCGTCGAACAGCGGTTTTCCGTCGCTCATCTTCGGGCTGTCGATCAGAAGGGCATACACCAAGTCACCGATGGTGGCCCGCGCCGCCTGCCCCATCAGGGCAGGAATGCGCGTCAGCGCGTCGAGGTCGTCGTTGATGATGGCCTGGCGGTTGATGCTGAAAATCTCGCCGTAGGTGGCCAGCTGGATGGTCTCCCCGGTATCGCCCAGGGTGATGTGCTTGTACTCCGCCCCCGGCTTCACCTCACGCAGCGACGAGAACTGACCCAGGCCTACACGGTTGGAAACCTTGAAGTCACCGAGACGGCCTTTCTTGGTCCACAGGTGGTAGGTTTCTTCCGCTTCCTCCCAACCTGTCAGCAGCGACTTGTAAGCGGCATCCATCAGGATGCGGCCAAAGTCGCTGGAGCTGTGGGTGAAGGCCATGCCGACCATGTTGACGATGTTCTGGCTCGACACGTTGATGCCGCGACCATCCAGCGAAGCACGGGCCAGCTCACGCAGGTTCATGTGGTTGTAGCGGTTGTCCGGTTGCAGCTCACCGAGGCCGATCCGGGCGTACAGCGAAGCGCGCACCGAGTCGCCCACCAGGTTGCCGTTGGAGACATGACCAGGGTGGCCGAGCGAGCCGGTGGGGGTGGTCGCCTGGCCGATGGCGGCCAGCAGCTTGGCGTTGGCCTGCTCGACGGTGCAGTTGGTGTCGTTCAGGCAGGTATCGCGCAGCGCAGCATGCGCAGCGAACGGGGCGAACGCGGCGGTGATACTGGTACGGCGCGTGGCGTCGGCGGCCAGCACCCGCGCCTGGATTTGCTCGACGGTTTCGACAGGGGTTTGTGGCGGGGTGGCCGGGGGAGTCGCGGGAGGAACGACGGTGGTCGAACCCTGGGGAGCGAAGAACTGTTGGGCTGCTGGTGGCATGTTGATGAAATCCTTGTAACGGTTGGAAGTGATTTTGCCGAACGCCTCGACCGGCTCTAGCAGGACATCGGCAAAACCCAGGGCAACTGCTTGGGTGCCGGTCATCCAGGTCTCAGCGCTCAGCAGCCCGTCGATTTCCTCGGCGGTCTTGCCGGTCTTTTCGGTGTAGGCGGCTGTCATGCTGGCCCCGAACATATCCAGCTGGTCTGCATAGCTGCGCATGGCCTCGGCGTTGCCACCCTGGATGCCCCAGGGCTTGTGAATCATGATCATGGCGTTGGCCGGAATGCGGACCTCGTCGCACGCCATCAGCACCACGCTACCCATGCTCGCCGCCAGCGCCACGACGGTGCCGACCTTGCGGGCCTTGTGGTGCTTGAGCAGGTTGTAGATGGCCATGCCCTCGAACACCGCGCCGCCAGGGCAATTGATGCGCAGATTGATCTGTGACACGTCACCGAGCGCGCGCAGATCGTTGGCGAACTGCTGCGCGGTAATCCCCTCGGCGCCGATCTCGCCGAACAGGTCCAGATCAACGCTGCCGACCTGAACGCCGGCACGCATGCTGTACCAGCTACTCGCCGGATTGGTTGCCGGCCCCGTCGACCCTTGTGGAGCCATCCACATCGGCGGGCTCGTTGTTGCCATCGGTTGGCTCATTTCCTTGCTTTACCCCGTAGGTCTGGTGGTAGTAATCCGAGCTGAAAACCAGCCCGGCCTCCCGGTTCTGCTGGATTTCCGCCGTGCGGGATGCCTTGAGTTCCGAGGGGTTGCGTTGACGCGAGCGCGCCACCTCGGCCTCGTCGGCAAAGCCGGCTTTGACCAGAAGTTCCCACGCGGTCGCCTCATGCACTGGGTTGATCCAGGGCATAACAGGCCCCTGATAAAACGCGCCGTAGAGCGTCAGGGGGTTAACGTCTGGTGGCAGCTTGAGGTGACCACTCATGACCGCCATACGCAGCCAGGCGCGGTACACCGGCCGGCACCAGTAGTCGATGAATTCGTGCTGCAGCAGGTCGTAGCCCAGCTGGCCCTCGACCAGCTCCTGGCGTTGCGCCGAATAGGTGCCGTCGTAGCTGCGGGCCACGCTCGAATAGGTGCTGCGCGCACCGGCGGCAATGGCTTTAAGCTGACCGTTGCGGAAGCCCTCAAGGAACGGGTTCGGTCGGTTGCTCTCGACCGTGCCCACTTCCTCGCCTGGCAGCAGGTTGTCAAACACCATACCGGGCGCGAAGTTGAACGACCGTTGCGCCTGCTGCTGGCCAACGCCGGGCAGCACGAAATCGTCTGGCGTGCCTTTCTTGATGTACATCACCAAGGCCGCACTGATCCGCGCGGCCACGCGCTCGCTTTCCTCGTAATCCTTGATATCCGCCAAGCGAATCAAGACCGAATGCAGCAGCGGCACGCCCCGGTTTTGTCCAATGCGCTTGCGGTGGGCAATGTGAATCATCTGCTCGGCCGGCACGCGCTTGGTGCTTTGTGCAAAGTTCAGCGCCCCCAGACTGCCGGGGTGCTGCTTGAGCAGGTGATAGGCCTTCACCCGGCGCCACGCGTTGCGCTCGACGCCCTGGACAATGCCATTGCCGAAATCGTTGTAGCCGATTGGCAGGTAATCCGGCTCCAGCAACTCCAGGGCAAACGGTACGCTTGTCAGATGCTCATAGCCGGGCACGCTGCCCTGCAGCATCTGCGCCAGAGCCTCGCCGTCACGCAACCAGGTGCGGCACACCAGGCGCTCGACCTGCGGCCGGGTCAGTTCGCCGGACGCCTCGGGCTTGAGCGACCATTCCGCCCAGGCCGCTTTGATCGCCGCCGCAAACGCGGTATGCACCGTGCCGTCATAACGCAATGGGATAGGTTCAACAGCAATGCCTGGGCCGCCCACAACGCGCTCGTCCATCCGATCAAAAAGACCCGTGACAAGGTCGTGGTTCTCTTCCAAGGCGCGGATTTGCTCGCGGATGGATTGCAGCGCCGGCTGCAGAGCCGCGTCAGCGCTGCGGGTCTCGCGTATCGCCTTATGGGTCCGTGAGGGCTTGGCGGCATCGTAGGCCATGATCACGCTACGGGCGTGCATGCGCTCCAAGGCCTTCTTGGGCGCCCAGGGCGCAATGGCCCGGTCCAGCAGCTCCCCGATCATCCGAACACCGCCAGGGAATGCCCCGAACGGCCCCTGCGGGCCTCGGCCGATACCCGGCGCTCCCACTCCAGTCGGCCTGCGCGAATCTGCGGAAGCTCCGCCATCGTCATGCGTCGGCCGTTGATCTGTACGTCTTTACCACCCTCCAGCAGGTCGAGCTCGGCCTGCAGGTAGATATCAACCATGTCCTGCGCAGTTGTTACAGCCATCCGCTGCCTCCTGTATTGATCCAATCGCCGCCGGCGGGTTGGGGTTCCGGCTCAGACGCAGGCGCCGGTGCCGGCAACTCAGCCGGTGACGGCGGCGCCTCCGGCTGGGGCGCGTCGTCTTCGTCGTCTTCCACTTCCCATACCCCGGTGTCGGGGTTCTGGCTGGCCAACAGATCGAGGTCCAGGCCGAACCGCTGCTGACTGATACGCAGCGCGGCCAGGGCATACACGGCGCAATCGAGCGCTTCGTTACGGCGGCCGCCGGCATCCCAGCGCATGACGCGCCGGCCCTTGATCACCGCCCATTTCTTGCGCTCGCTGGTCAGCTGTTGCAGCTCGTTTTCGTCACAGATCAGCTCGTCGGCTGGGAGGTGGATGCAACCAGGCACCGGGCGCGGCCCGTCCGGCTGCAGCTTCAAGCGGCTGTAAATCAGCTCCTTGGCGTTGTCGGTGCCGACCTCGGTCAGGTAGACCTTGCTGCGCTTGTCTTTCTTGCGCGGGAAGTTGGCAATGGGCTTGCCGTAGGTGCTGGCTCCGAAAATCGGGATCACCCACTGCACGCCATGTTTGCGGCTCTCAGCGCGCACCTCATCGGAGTAGTGGCCGCCCGAGTCCCAGCACCAGCGCTCCACGCGCATGACAGTGCTGTCGGCGCGCTTGAAGTGACGGTGAAGCTCACGGCCGACCTTGCGGCGCAGCTCGATACTGGCCGGGTCACCGGTGAGAATGAAACGGTGCACCAACCACGCTTCCTCGCCGGGGCCGTAAGCCCAAACTCGGCCCTCGTAGCGGTCGTCTTGGGTGTCGATCCCACCGAACAAGGCCACCGCCCTGGCGGGCACTTCGCCAAACACCTCGCGGCGGTCGCGCAGCTGCTCCCAGTCGAGTTTTTCGCCCTGGTCTTCCTCCCACACTTCCCCGAGGGTGGTGTTAACGAAGGTTTTCAGCTTGCCCCGGTCCTTGCCGACCTTCACAAAGTCGGTGGCGATATCCACCCAGGTAGTGAAGGTTGAATAGCCCGTCCACACGCTGAACGTCACCGAGCGCGGCGTTACGGTCGGCTCCCCCGAGGCGTCAAACCACTCCATGCTGTCGCGGGTCCAGATTCCCGAACGCTCGCACACCCAGCGGCCCGTCTCAGCGGCCGCCGTAACCATTTCGTGATACTCGAACGTGCCACCCTGACAGTGGGGGCACAGATACCATGCGGCCTCGACTTCGTGGCGGTCGTTGAGCCGCCACTTGATGCCCGATGGTTCATCCTTGCCACCCCACTGCAGTACCAGCTCGGTGCCGCAGCAAGGCGCCTTGATGTTGAACCGCAGGTCGTGGGGCGACTCGATGGCGGCGCGGGTAATCTGGCATTTCTCCGCCTCGGTCGGCGTCGAACCGCGTATCGACTTCTTGAATGTCGCCCCTTCCAGGCGCTTGTCCCCCAGGAACGTCGGGGCGCCCTCGCCTTCGATATCCTCGTCAAATTTCGACAGCTCGTCGTAAATGACGGTGTCCGGGCTCTTTTCCCGATAGTTGCGCGCCGCCTTGCCGCCCAGGCACCACAGCATCTTGCGGTTGGCAAAACACTTGGCCTCCAGGGTGTTGTCGCGGTGCTTCATGCCGTACCAAGGCGCCAGTTCGAGGACCACCGGCACATCACGAATCATGCCCTCAATGTGCCGCTTCATGACGCCCTCGGCGTCACCCTCGGTCGGGCAGTACATCAGCACATTGCGTTTCTTGTGCTGGATCAGGTAGCCGATGAACGCCATCAGCATCTTGGTGTAGCCAAGGCGCGCCGACTTCACGAAGTTGACTTCACGGATCAGGTCATTGCCCATCGCGTTGAGGATGGCCACCTGAACCGGCGCGGTTGTCCATCGGCCTTCCTGGTAGGAAGATTCCGACGACAGATAAAAATGTTTGTCCGCCCATTCGACAACGGTCATCGGCGGCTCTTTGAACAACGCCGACAGGCCTACGCGAACCGCGTTAGCCAGATTCGTCATCCATGGCTGAAAGGAACTCATCAAGAATCTCCGGTAATCGCTGATCGAGGCTTGCCGCTTCGTTACGCGTAACGGCCACCTCGCGCTGTACCGCTTCCAGATGGCGCGGCTCGATGTCGGGGTGCTTGCGCTTGACCTTGGTATGCACGGTGTCGAGGGTCGAGCCGATCAAGTTGACCAGGCGGCTGATGGCAAACGTCATGAATTCGGCCGGCACCAGGTTGCGGCGCTTGACCTCGTTTCGCATCGCCTGGGCGTCGGCCTGCTCCTTGGTCAGGCGCAAACGCTCCTGCAGCAGCTTCGCCTCGGCCAGGGGGTCGATATCGTCGCCGCCGAGTTGTTGTTTCCCGCTTTGGTGCTGCAGGCGGTTATCCACCACCGAACGAACGTCGTAGAACGACTCTCGGCCGATCTTCTGGACCGGCTCGACGCCCCATTTGTCAAAGGCTTGAACCGAAATCCCGAGGCTTTCGGCCATGCGTTTTTTGTTCAGCCAATACGGCTGTCGGGTAATCGTTGGATTTGTCATGGACTAAACAACAACCAACCTCCGAATTTGGGTCATACATAGCGAAAAGGCGGGGCCCGAATTACCCCCTAACCCCAGTGGGTCCGGGAGGACCCGTTGAGGGGGCGGGGGTAGCGGAAGCAGACTCATTCGCCGGTCATGGCCGAGCGGTGGCTACGGCCTGCCCCATGGCTGCCGTGAGTTCGGCCTGCGCATGCGCCTTGACGATGTTCTCGGCGATCTTGAAGAACGGGAAGATGACGCGATAACCCGGTGCACCGTTGGAGTACAGGAACACCGGACGCACCGCAGCACCGAACACCGAGTCTTTGCGCTCCCACACACCTTGCAGCCCGTCGACAGAGCCTGCGAAATAGCGCCTTGCGTTACCTTTACGTTGACTGCGCTTGCTGCCCGTGGCGTTGGCCTGATGCCCGCGCCCCGATTCGGCAGCTCCGAGCCCCGAAAGGATGCGGGTCATCGTGCCGCGTGAGACATTGCCGTACTGGTTTAGCAAATCCTTGGCCGGTAGCGCGAACTGCCCCGACTGCATCAGTCCTTGGGCAATCAGCGACTTCTCGAAACGCTTATGCGGCCGCTGACCACCCTGCACTGTCTGTTGCAAGTAGGCATCAGCAGGAATGCCAGCGGTCCAAGAATCCTTAAAGAACACTTTGGCCGGACGGGCCTTGGTGGCCGCCTGCACAAACAGGCTTTTCATCGTGGTCGGGGTTGGTCGATCCAGGCGCTGCTGCATGACCTTGAGCATGCCCGGCTTTACTCGCTGGGCCAGCTTAGTTTGTGCCAGGACCACGGCGAAAGGGATCTGCTTACGTTGAATGTCCGTTATTGAGCGGAACAGCAAGGCACTATCGACATCGATATCGAGATTGATCACCGCCCCACCTCATCATTAATTGCGGGAATTGATTCCGGCTTTCTTGGCCAAGAACTGGGTGTACAAGCCACCGGCGACATCTGCTCCGATCACGGCGATGACGATGCCCAAGCCAGCAGCAAGGTAGAGATTGCTCCACAGAGCCATCGCGAGCAGCAGCGTTGCCATGCCCAGCAAGCCAGACGCGAGAAAACGCAAAGCTACACGCTGAAGGATCTGCCGAAGACCAAGGTCGGTACCCGATGCCCTCAGCATCTCGCCAGACATGCCGGCCATGCTCAACAGCACCAACAGCCAGAGGGGCACATCGGCTAGCGCCTGATGCTCAGTGTTCATCTGTAGTCCTCAAAAAGGTCCGGCCTCCATGTCTCTGTCATCCGCTTGGAGCAAAGAGCCAGGCATGGGGCCGGAAACGAAAAAGCCCCGCACGATGGCAGGGCTTGTAAATGGGCACAAAAAACCCGGCTCATGGCCGGGTTGTGAAGGCGTCGCGCTGCGTTCACAGCAACACACGCTGCTATAAAAACAGACTTATTCCGTGCGGAAAAGCTTTTTTTGATCTCGACCATGAATCAATCAGAATGACAAATATTTAGACTGCCAGAGCACGCTCGGAGTCGACCAAAATCTTCAGCTCCTCTAAACCTTCAAGAAGACGACTGTGGTTGTCCTCGCTGTTATATTCAAGAATTTTTATATTATACGCCGACTCCATAGCCGACTTCAAAGCGGCATGCCCACCCTCAGGCATTACTGCATAGTGAGTATGTGCGGAAGGCGCGGATATATTTGTGTTTTCAAGGACAAGCTGAATATCAGGATCTGACATACTGCAGCCTAGAAACAACACAGTACTCACCGTCAATAATCCATCCAAAACACTATAGAATCCAGCATTTTGCTTTTTAAGCGAATAATAGTCTGAGCGATTCAGAATAAGGTTGCCGGGACTGGAAATGCAGCCGTGAGCCTTTATTATTAAGTTATCACTTGACCTTACGCAATCTAGCAAGTCTGCATCATTAAACTTCTTTACCGAATATCCACGCCCCGCAAGCAACGCATCACATTGCTTTTCATATATTTGATCGTAATTAGTAGTTATTACGATTTTCGGGTTGATACCCTGAATTGCCGCATGACATTTAGATGACAAGAAATCCGGCGTAGCAAACTGGCCAACGAAAAAGTTCCGTTTGTCTGCGGGAGGGACACCATGAAAAATGACCTCAGCAGCATCCAAAAGCTTATCCGAGTCCAGCAACTTTTTTATAAACTCGCCGTCTGCCCGCTTAAATCTCTCCCCAGCAGACTCCAAAAGCTTATTCCAAGTTGGCGGCCTAACCTCTGGATTGTTGCGGGAAACCGAACCTGACGAAATTCCCGCACCAATAAATATGATTGCGCGCTTTGCAGCCAACTCTTGAACCAATGATTCTGGCCAATCAATCATTTTTTGGCCCCATATTATTGACAATTTGGGACGCTATTGAGTCAAAAATACTAGAGTATGTTTTTGCTTGAGAATAGTGAGCACCAAATATCCCATCATTGGCTCTAAGATCCCGAATAGGTGATGAGCTTTGCTGGGCCAAAGCAGCCAAACTAAACATGTTTGGAATAACGCCTAGCATCAAATCACGCGCCACAAGCCCAGTGACACTGAAAGCACCGAGGTACTGAATGAAGTTCTGCTCAAACAAATTAAGTATCGACTCAAATGCTTTAGTCGGCCGACGATCGCCGTCCTTATTACGCCTTGAATGGTAAGCCTGGCTTGTATACCCCAGGCAGCCATTTAGAATATCAACCTTCTTTTTCACAGGGTAACGGTCAAAATATTCCGGATTTGTAGCATCAAGGTTGGCGATACCTCGATCATATTTTCGGATCCAGTCATTTAACCAACGAGAGATGTTACGAAGACCAACTATACTGAAAATATCGATCGACATCGGCGTCACAAAATAGTCCGACGCCAATAGTGCGGACCTATTCAGCGAACCTAAGCTTGGCCCTAGGTCAAGAATTATGTAGTCATAGTCTTGCGATAGGTTTTGGACTAGATCGCTACACCAGTTTGTTTTCCGTAGAGCACCAATGTCACCACCTGGGACTTTCACCCACGCCTCGCCAAGTCTGTCCTCGATTTCCGATAAGTTTGGGTGCCCCATAATCAAGTCGACACCAAACCTATTTCCATCCTTAATAACAGCTTCCGGATCAAACTTTATACCCGGCTCATCAACCAAAAGCGGATTGATAATATTAATAATTGATTTATGGTCGTCTGGATGACTCCAGTAGCACTCAGTAACTTGATCCTCACCCAGAATCAATAACGTTGCATTACATTGTGGATCCAAGTCCACATACAGAACTTTCTTTCCCAAATATTGCGACAGCCCTGCAGCAACGTTACAAGAAGTTGTCGTTTTACCAACCCCTCCCTTGTTATTAAAGAATGCTACCACCTTGGCCATAAAAAAGTTCCTATTGGAATCTGGATACCATTTAATACCGGACAAGATATCAAAACGCCACCGCGAGATCCAGAGGTCGTTTCTGGATCCCGGGCAGCTATCAAAAAATTTGTGGGCTGAAGCGTTTCTCTAGAGTTTCATGCAGCGTTTCGCTGCTCAGCTACCGCGCAATCAATCCATGCAATGCCGGCTCTAGTTAACTCGCGAGCCTTGCCTTCACTCATGCCGTAGTGCTTACCAACCCTAACCATCGGCCATTTGGCTCCGTAGTACAGCCAGATGATGTCCCCCATCTGCTGGTCCCGAGCCGAAAGCCGGGCTACTGCACTGTCGATGGCAAGTGCCCAGTCGTCGGTAATGCAATAGTTCTTGCTCGCCGACGGCTGCGGCACTGCCTGCCTTATCAGCGCGAAGGTTGGCGAGGTGTGGATAGGCATGCCAGCCCCATCCATCCGCCACCACCCCCATTGCTCCAGCAGATACTCGGTGTCACCCAATGGGCGGCCGGCTGGCTTGCGAATCATCATGATCAATCCCCTGTGTAATTTGTGCCGCCCGCTCCCACGCGGTTCGGTTCTTGGTACTGCTGCTGCGGGCCGACTACTTTCGCCGGCCTTTTCAAAGCCTCGATTTGTCTCTGAGACTGCTCCAATTTGAAACTCAACTGCGTGACCAGCTCCTCAAGCGAAAGCACCAACCTGGACCCTTCAACAACCCAACCTGAGCCATTGCAGTCCATGCACGCCAACTCATAGAACACCCCCTTCACGACCGCCCTGCCCCTGCATACCGGGCATTGAACGAGGTCAAGGCGCGGTCGTTTAAAGCCATCCTGAAGATGAAATTTCACGTTCTGCATTCTCCCCTGTAACTAATTCGTGGATTGGGCTGCGCGCCTTGCGTGGCTTGGGCTGCGGCCCGTTGTGAGAAATTGCGGATTGCACGCCCGTCAACCCGTGAATGGCGGCAAAGCCGATGCCGTCTAACCAGGCGTGCCACTGCTCGAGCGCTTCGCGACGAAGACCGTTGCCCTTCGATTTGATGTAGGTATCCGCAACCTTGCCCAGCGAGTGGTTGAGCAGCATTTCACCGATAAACCCATCCACCCCCATGTCCAGCCAGGCGGTACGGGCCACCTTGCGCAGGTCATGGCTGGACCATTCACTTGAAGCCAGTCGACGGAATACCGCCGAGGCCTGACTGGGGCTCAACGGCTGCCCCTTCCGGCCTGGGAACAGGTATTTGCCGCTGTAGCCGTTTTCTACTTGGACGGCGCGGTACCTTTGCAACAAAGCGCACACCTGCGGCGTCAGCGGGAGCCGGTGCTCGGTGCGGGTCTTGGTGTGCTTGGCAGGAATGAACCACTCTGCATGACCCAGTGCGAAATCAGCCCATTCGGCCCGCCGCGTTTCGCCCAAGCGGGTGCCGTGGCAAATCATGAGCAATGGCAGCATCGCTTCTGCAGGTGACCGCCCGAACAGCCCACCGAGGACGGGAATCACCTCCTCCAGGTGGTCAGCTCGCAGCCTGCCATCCTTCGGCACAATCTTGGTCTTGATGAACTGGTTGAACTTCATTTCGGCCATGGGGTTGCTTCCGATCAGGCCGAGCTCACGCGCTTTGCCTACGGCCAGGCTCAACACGCGGTAGATCTGCCGCACATAGGAGGTCGAGCATTCGGCCTGGGCAGGCCACATCAAGCGCTTATCCAGCGTTGCGGCTGTCAGCGTAGCAATCGGCAACTCGCCAATGCGCGGTTGCAGGTGTCGCTCGATGACTGTCCTCACGGTACGCTTCCATGAATCCGACACGCTGGCATCACCGCTCACCCGCTCTTTGAACCAGCCCAACAAATCGTTGAAGGTCACCAGTCCAGCCAACGCGATCACGTCATCCGGCTGGGTGAGTAGGCGCTGCCGCAGAGTGGGCAGCTCAGCCAGAATCGCGGCCGAGCTGTACTCCGGAAAGCGAGCGAGTCGATTCCACTTCCGGCGCGCCACCAGGAACCAGGTGCCACCCTGGCGGCTCTGGTCGAAGCGAAACCGAAGCCCCGGGTGCCTTGGGTCGCGCAGATCACGCACCCCGGCCTGGGCAGCCTGTCGACGAATTTCGGCATCCGATAATTTCACTGCGGCGGTCGCGCTCATACCGACCCCAGCCCCATTTTTAGCCATTGCCGCACAGTCAAAATTCCTCCTTGCCGCGGTGCGACTCCCACTCGAACGGCACCACCACCCCGCCGCCCTCGCGCAGGCGGTCATAGCACCGCTCGCCCATGGCGTGGCGCAGCTGGCTGGCCTCCAGGTTGGAAATCACCACTGTGGGGCGCATCTGCTCGTAGCGCCCGTTGATGATCGAGAACAGGGTGGTCAGCTCGAACTCGCTCGGCTGCTCCTTGCTCACCCCGACCTCGTCCAGTACCAGGAGCGAAGGTTCGATCAGGCTGGACAGGATGGCGGCTTCGGACTGTTCGCTGTGGCGGTCGTACGTGGCTCGGATGGATTGCAGGACGGCGCCCACCGTGCGGTACACGGCCGTTGCCGAGGTGTTGCGCATCAGCTCGTTGGCCATCCCGGCACCCAAGTGCGTTTTGCCGGTACCGACCTTGCCCAGCAGCATCAGGCACCGCCCAGTGCGCTCAATTTCCGAGAAAGCCGCCACGTAGCGAGTGCAGTAGGCCAGCGCCTTGCGTTGCCCTTCGTGCTCAACGCGGTAATTAGCAAAGGTGCGGTCGGCGAAGCGCTTGGGGATCAGCGCCGCACCCAGCTTGCGGGTCATCGCCTCACGCTTCAGCCGGGTGTCCTCCGCCAGATGCTTGGCTTCGCGCTCGGCAACGGCCGCTTTCTCGCACACAGGGCAGCGCCCGAGGATTTCGCGGCCCATCAGCATGGTTACACGCTGCTCGAAGTCGCCGTGATGTTCACATTGCGCGGGCTGGACACGGAAGCCCGCGGCGTTTCTCACCTCGGACATGGTGATCACCGATTCAGATCGCATAGGTGCCGTCCTCTCGCTCGGCCAGGCCGGCGGTGTAATCGCGGTCGTCGAAGCCATGGTGACGGCTATGGGGTTTGGCCTGGGCAGGCAACTGCGCACCGATGCGCTTGGTGACCCATTCCACCTCGAAGCCGCGCCATCCGTTCTCGACAGCGACCTCCAGGGCTTGGGCGGGCTGGATGCCGAACGCCTTGCACTGCTCCAGCTTGAGGTTGAGGCCTGCCCAAATGCGGGCCGTCACTGGGGCCTTGGCGGCCTTGCGAACAGTCAGGTAGTCAGCGATCAGCGACTCATCCAGGCCGTGTGGATTGTCAGCCAACATGGCGACCTTCCCGAACGATGCTTTGCGGTCAGCTTTGGCCGGAACCGGCTGCTCATCTCTGGGGGGGCATGTATTTTCTTCCGAAGGAAGAAATACATAGGGGGTTAGATTCTTAGAATAAAGAAGGGAGTCGGCGGTTTTGGTCTGTTTCGACTCTTCGCCGATTCGGACCACTTCAGCCGAGTCGGATGTTTTGGTCTGTTTCGGCTCAATGACGTAGATCCAGTCTTTCGGGTCATTCACGCCGATGTCACCCCGTGCACCGCCTTCGCGGAACAGAACCCGACGACGCAACAGGCTCGACACCGCCTTGGATACGGTGTCGGGGTGGGCGTGGATGGCTTTCGCAATGTCGGAAGCCGGGATGCGCTGAGAGCCCGCCCCGAAGTTGATGGTGGCCTTGGCCACGTACAGCACAATCTTCATCTCCCGGGCCGGGAGGTCGATAGCCAGCAGGCCATCCATGAGCTGGTTGTCCATCCGGGTGAACCCCCTGGACTTGTCAAGTGGGACGATGTTTGTCATGCTTTGAACTCATTTGAAGCTGTAGAGAAAGCCGCCCTGCCAGGCGGTTTTTTTTCGTCTGCGATTCGACTACTGGATGGATTTGCAGGTGTTTCGGTCATCTACTGGCGCAAGGTCAGGCAGATGACAATGTGCTCACGGTCACGCTGCTGCGTCTGCCTTCCCGGCCTTTAGCGCACCCTTCGTGATCCGCTCAATCTGGTACTGGCGCAGCTCAGGGACATCTGCCCACTGGCGGACTGCCTCGTAGGTCACGCCAAGCGCCTTTGCGAGCGCCGTTATTGACCCGAAATGTTTGATTGCCTGGCTTTTGGTCATGGCGACCTCCTTTACTCGTCTCTACATTCAAGCATGCTTGTATATTCAAAACAAGCATGCTTGACAAGCAACCTTGTAGATTGCGCACATGAAGACCACAGACCGAATCACTAAGCTCGTGCTGGCTCGGCGCCCTGAATTGGGCGTGCGCAACGTCAAGCGAGATATCGCCAACACCTGCGGAATCAGCTACGAGGCTGTACGCCAGTGGTTTGCTGGTGACACTGAAAACATCAAAAACGAAAACCTTGTGGCTCTCGCTGAGGGCTACGACACGTCTGTCGATTGGCTTCTGTCAGGAAAAGGCGAGCCTCCTCGCAAAGGTGAAGCCAAGACAGTTGCGGCAAAGGACTCTGGGAGCAGCAGTTCAGCAGCGGATGCCGTTAGAAAGATGCTTGAGAAGCACGGCAAGGGGCTGAGCGCTGAGGCGCGGCAAAGCATCGTTCGCGCGGTCGAAGAAGACCCTGCTGGAGACAAAGGCAGTGGTTTCGTCATTGCTACAGCCCAGCCGGCCGATGGCGACATCTCAATTCCCCAGTACGACATCCGGGCAGCCATGGGCCACGGCCAAGTGCCTGCCGAGTACAGCGAAGTCATCCGGAATGTGGTGATACGCGAGGAGGTCTTGCGGGAGAAAGGTGTGACCTACTCCGCTGCCCAGGCCCTAGCAATGATCACCGGGTGGGGCCAGAGCATGGAAGGCACCATCAACGATAAAGATCCCGTGATCGTCGACCGCGGAGTGAACGACTACCAAGGTGAAGGCGTGTATGTGCTGACCTGGCATGGAGATCTGTTGATCAAGCGCCTGCAGCGGAAGGATGAGGATCATGTCTGGCTCATTTCTGACAACCGTAACTATGAAAAGCAGTCTGCTCGGGTCGACGATGTAACAATTCACGCCAAGGTCTTGCTCGTCTGGAATGCTCGAAAAGTCTAAAAGTATAAAATGCCAACCATCTAATCAGACATAGGAAGTCAGAATGAACCTTCTGTACACCCCATTCACTAATATCAACTTCCAAGACGAATTTTTTGACTCCCTGAAAGCAGATTACAAGGAGATTGGTGAGTGGTTCTCGCGAAAGGCTACAGAAGGTTCAAGCGCCTATGTCTTTACGGGGGATGAGGGTACTGAAATTGCTGGATTTCTGTATCTAAAAATTGAGGATGGCGCAGTCACTGATGTTTCGCCCCCCCTCCCACCGGGTCGCCACCTAAAAATCGGCACCATGAAAATCAACGCACACGGAACTAAGTTAGGTGAGCGATTTGTTAAGAAAATACTCGACCACATGGTGCTTCATAACCTAGATGATGCATACGTTACCGTTTTTGAAAAACACAGCGGATTGATCAACCTTTTTAAAAGGCATGGTTTCTCACTGCATGGGGTCAAGCATACCGCAAACGGCACTGAGCAAGTTCTAGTAAAGTATCTTCGCGCTACTTCAGGCATACCTTCGCAAGATTTTCCCTGCATCAAGCCCGCCGGGCATAAAAAGTGGCTACTAGCAATATACCCGCAATACCACTCTCTAATGTTCCCTGACTCAATTTTGTCTAACGAGGATCCCCGGCTGATCGTTCGGGATGTATCATATACCAATAGCATTCACAAAGTTTACCTATGCAACATGCCGCCTATAGCAGCAATGAAACAAGGTGACATCCTTGTTATGTATAGAACGGGAGATGGTCAAGGAGCCGCCCGATTCAGGGCCGTAGCGACCTCCATATGCGTTGTTGAAGAAACGGCAAATATGAACCAATTTACAAACGTCGACGACTTCTTGAATTATTGCCGACCTCACAGTGTTTTCCCTGAAAGCCAGCTGATTGAATTTTACACCAAGCGACAGAACCCATTCATACTGAAATTTACTTATAATATCGCATTGAACAAACGCCCTAATCGAGGTAAACTGATCGACACAGCTGGCATCAATGAAAACATTCGCTGGAGTTGCATTGAGCTAAGCGACCAAGAATTTAATTCCATTATCACCATGGGCGAAATCAATGAACGTCTTATTATCCATCAAGCCTGAATTCGCCGACAAGATTTTTAATGGGCAAAAGAAATTTGAATTTCGTAAGAATATTTTCAAAAAAGAAGGCGTAACCAAAGTAATTGTTTATGCAACCTTACCTGTTGGAAAGGTAATCGGTGAGTTCTCGATCGATTCTATCATTGAAGGACGGCCAGATTCGGTGTGGAGAAGAACCTCTGCACACGCAGGCATAACCAAAAGATTCTTCAGCGAATACTTTGATGGACGAGAAAAAGCTTTTGCTATCAAAGTTGGAGAGGCCAACTTATATGAGCAGCCTTTAAGCCTAGCTGACCTAGGGTCCGGAATATCAGCGCCACAATCCTACCGTTACTTGTGATAAAGAGCCCGCCTAAGCGGGCTTTTTCTTGCCCGTCAAAACGGCGCTTCTTCCGCCTCTACCCGAGAAACATCCTCTCCTCTATCAATCACCCGATCGTCATCCGTCGGCGCATCCCATTGCAGGATCACCGATCCGTCATCACAGAACGTCATATCCAGGCCGTCAGTGTCTGAGAGCAGTTGAATGATCGCCCCCCAATCCTGATCGCTGTCCGTGCCCAGTTGATGGATCAAAACCTTCCTGCCGAACTGCGCCAGCGGTGAGTTGATCATCGCTGAAACCCTCAGCCCTAAGCGCTCCAGTCCGGTTAGCTCGTCCCTGGGTGCGAAATTTTCCTGCGCTGACATCAGAAGCCTCCCACTTGCTGTATGCATATACAGTATTTCAAAAACACCCAAGCGTGCTTGCATTCAAGACGCAAGCATGCTTTCATTAATGCAAGTTCGCTTGCATTTGCATTGAGCCAGGCAGCTTCGGCCGCCGCCGCTCTTTACACAACTCGACACCCGTCACCCTCAGCGGCACATGAGGGCAGCAGCTGCCTCATGCAGTGAGCTGGGTTCAGGTAACCAAGTGGCGCGCATGCCAATGCGGGGAAGCGCGTAGCCCAGAGAGCGATGGGCGCCTGGATCACTTCGATTTCACTGGCTGGCCTTGGCGACAGGGCCAGACGGGAAATCAACCCGAGGACATCAACGTGAACAAAGAAGAAATCTACGACGAGCAAATCAGCCCGCTGATGCAGAACCTCATCGGCGTTTGCCGTAAGCACGGCATTGCAATGATCGCCAGCTTCAATATCGCCCACGATGGTGAAGGCCCGAACGGCGAAGACTGTTCCCGCCTGACCTGCACCTCTCATCTGCCTGATGGTGAGGGCGCTTTCGATGAGCGCTTCAGCAAGGCCGCCGTGGCGATTCAACGAAGCGCGCCACATCACATCGGCATGAACATCACCACACAGCACGCCGATGGCACCCGCTCGCTTACCGCAGTTATTTGATTCCCTGACAGCCGGAAAGAAGGCCCGATCACCTGGTTCCCCATCACTAGGCTGCATCGGTCGTGGCGTTCGCCCTCCCCTGGCCCAGAAGGTAGCGGCAGCGAGCGTCACGACCAATGCAGCCGACCGAGGACTCTTCATGGAAACGATCACTTGCGGCTCATGGATTGGCCAGCTTGGCAAGGCGCTGGCTCCCCGTGAGCTCGAAGCACTGCTGTGGGTCGCCCAAGGCCTCACCACCAAAGAAATCGCCCGCGAGATGGCGGTAAGCCCCGGCACCGTGGCCAATCGCATCGAGGCCGCGCTATTCAAGCTGGAGGCTGGACGCCGCATCGAGGCGGTTACCAAGGCCATGCGTCAACAGATCATCAGCCCACTCTGCATCGCCCTGGCCGCGCTCATCAGCATGCACGCGGTGATCGACGACAACGACCCAATGCGCCGCGACCGCCGCGTGCCGGAGCGCCGCACCGCCCAAGTTCGAATAGTTCGCAAGGCCGAGGCCTTCGAATATTACGCCTGACCCACCAAGGATTACCGCATGCAGACAGCAATGCACCCTGCTTTCAAGCAGAAGCTTGCCGTGCTCGCGGCACTGCTCGAGCGCAGCAAATCAGTGAGGACCGAGGCTCACGTCAAGGTTGGCCAGCCAGCTCCCCGCTATCAGGCTTTAGGCAAGGCTGGCACGTGGGATGTGGTCGAGATCACCACTGGCGCCGTCCAGGGCTTCACTTTCAGCTACCGTGCCGCGATGCGCTTCGTCGACGCCTGCGAGGCCGGGGCGGCGAGCAAGGCAGGCCCTCGGCAATGAGCAAGTGCAAACCGCACAACATGGCGGCCGAGCTTGAGCGCACATGCAGGCCCCAGTGGTGAACATCGACCCCAGCGGCCAAAAGGTGCTGGTCAACTGGAGGAACCTCAAGCAGGTATGCGTGCCACGTCGTCGACGCGATGAGCGACATCCAGCACGGGCGGACGATCTGACCCGTCCTATGCGGCTAGTCTGTCGCCCCCAACTTTCTAGTTATACATGACGCCATTTCATGGAAATATTTAGGGTTTAATTTTCTCCAAGAGCTTTACAACTTGATCAAGCCCATCGAATGTCGACGGTATATCGCTTTCACCACTAACAATGCCACTAAAAATAACTTGTTCGAATCTCACTAAAGTTTCAACAGACCCACTCTGCGACCGCAGCTTATGCGAGAGATCTGAGTATTTGAGTATGAACTGGCAAAGAGCAATCCTAAGATCCAACTGAAGCAACTGCGACTTTACTGATCTATAGCTTTGCAAACACACCTTAAAAAAATACAACAGCAAGAGCTCCAGACCAACCATCACAAGAACATTCATCACTTCCTTGAAGTACTGTACTGATCTTTCTTCGAGAATTTGCTTTTTACTCGAGACTTCCGCCTCTTGATTACTTCCCTGTTTATTAGTAGTGACCGACGATATCTCGCCAGTGGATTGGGCTGGCGCTACAGGAACAGGAGCAAGTATGGCACTTTCAGTGAGCGGCTGATCGACTTGCCCCACTGCGAAAGCGATTGCAAAAACCTTAATAGTCAATGGGAGAATCATCAACACCGCGATAAGGCATAGAAGACGAAATGTCTTCGTAGACTCTGCAATTTTCAGTTTTCGCATACTACGAAAGGCGCGATTCAAGCCAACAAAATTGAACGCCTGCTCGTACTCAAGTAAATTATCCCGGAGCCCCTCAACTTCGCCTCTCTTCTTGTCAATATCCGACTTAAGTTGACTTGTGAATTCCTCACCTCGTTTCAGCAAGGTAGGCAAATCTACTACGGCCTTCATCTCTGGCTTGTGAATATAACCCCTTAAAATTTTCACAACCATTTCATTTCGTGCAAAACGCACAAGAATCGTATTTTTCGGTATTGAGAACTGATAAAGCTCGACCTCTCCCATGAAAGCCATAACATCATCTGGTATTCCGTTCAGCAGCACTAACTGAGCTTCACAGACAAACAGATAACAAAGCGCCGCCAAGGTCTCAATATCGCGCTCTACCTCAACATCCGAAGCATCCAACGCCACATCAAGATTCGTACCATACGTCGCAATTGCGTAACTGCAACTACTATCAATCTGAACACAATACGTATCAAAGAAGCCCAAGCTACGCCATACAAAATTCTGCAATGGTGTCAAAGGCTCAAGACCCTCACTAACTGTACGCCCCCTGAAATGATTCAGTATTTTTTGGATTACGCTCCTCCTATCTGGATCAGTAAAATAAACTTGGGACTTGTTCCCATTGACCGCACCCATCAGATAATTCCTTTTCCCAATTGAATGTCCCGCAGCATGGGCCCCCCAGAATAATACCGGCCAGGAGCCACTATGCCCATCACTTACGGAAGCGTCTGCAGCGGCATTGAAGCTGCGACCGTAGCCTGGCACCCGCTGGGCTGGCGTGCCGACTGGTACGCGGAGATCGAGCCATTCCCATGTGCCGTGCTGGCCTACCACTACCCCGAGACACCGAACCACGGCGATATGACCCGCCTGGCAGCCATGGTGCTGTCCGGGAAGATCTCGGCGCCCGATGTTCTCGTCGGCGGAACCCCTTGCCAGGCCTTCAGCGTTGCAGGCATGCGCGAAGGTCTGGCCGATCCCCGCGGCGCCCTCACCATAAAATACGTGGAGCTGTTCGATGCAATTGACCATGTTCGAGCCATGCGAGGCGAGCCCGAGGCCGTCTGCCTGTGGGAAAACGTCCCCGGCGTCCTCTCCGACAAAGGCAACGCGTTTGGCTGCTTCCTCGGCGCCCTGGTGGGCGAATCCGAAGAACTCCAACCGCCAGGGGGCAAATGGAAGGACGCTGGTTGTGTGTATGGACCCACGCGAACAGTCGCATGGCGGGTTCTGGATGCCCAATATTTCGGCCTGGCCCAACGACGCCGCCGTGTGTTCGTTGTCGCAAGTGCTCGAACAGGGTTCGATCCCCTCGAAGTACTTTTTGAGCGTGAAGGCCCTCGCCGGGATAGCCCGCCGGGACGGCCGGAGAAGTTCGCACTTCATCCTACTCTCACGGCTCAAGGGGGAGGCGCTCTCGATGACCGAGAGGCATATGTACTGGAGTCCGGAGGCGTGCGCAGAACCACACCAGTCGAATGGGAGCGATGCCAAGGATTTCCGGACAATTACACCGCAATACCTTGGAACGGCCATAGCGCGCTAGACTGCCCAGCCGCCCACAGATACAAAGCTTTGGGCAACAGTAAACCAGTTGCAATTGTGCGATGGATAGGCGATAGACTGATCAAGTCTTTGACGTCAGTATCCCCATGATTACAGCCTTTATCTCATCATAATTTTGCAGACCTTCGCGCATATAGGAATGCACTGCTGAATGGCAATTCGAACATAACAGGGCAAGGTCTTCCAGCGTCACTGCTACTTCTGACGCTAGATTTGATACTGGAATCTTATGGTGAGCCTCGATGTACGGGATGCCGTATTTTTCCTGAAAATCTTCCTGGCATATTTCGCACAAGCACGAGCCATTTGCCTTCAGCAGTTTCACCACTTGAGCATTGCGTTCAGACACCAAGTGGTTAACAAATTTTTTGCCACCCTCCAAAAAGCTTTGGGTAGGTTTATCGATAAAATCTGACGCAGGGGCGCGACGTCCAAGCACCACATACTCGTCCGCACATTCATTTACTCCGAAAACTCCTTCAAATATCCAATTAGTTCTCTGCTCACTATACAAAAGTACCGGATAGCCAAAATCTGGCTGATTGAGCAAAGCACGATTGGCTTTTTCTGCTAGAGATATAACACCCTTGCGCGCTTTCAACGAGTAGCGATATAGCTCCCTTCCTGCACCGATCCATCCGTCATGCTTATAACTACCAGAACGAACCTTGACCAACACGCCACTAAGCGCAGGAATCTCACCTACCCAATTAATACCTTGCTGAGGGGTATTATTAATTATCGAAGACTCTCCGGACCAGTGGGCGGATCCGGGCACTTTGGAGAGCTGAATCAAATCAAAGAGCGACCTTTTCGAGATCTCAGTTCCATCTGGCATATTTAACAAATCGGTAAAATTCACTTTGCTATTGCCCTCCTATGGCGATATTGCTTAGCCGAAAAATTAGTCTTTAAAAATGCGCAAGGTCACCCTGCGCTTGTCCCACAACGCTACCTAAAATCATGGCCCAAAGCCAGCACTCACAGGTCTCCCCTGCCCGCAGAAAAGCGATTCAGCAACACCGACCCACGCGATGTGTTCATCAGGCTCAAGCCGCTCGGCCTGGGCGAGGCGGAGCTGCGCAAGGAAAGCACTGGCTTCGAAGACCCGCGCACCCACAGCGACTACCTGCTGTTCCTGGCTGGCTACCGCGAAACGCATCCAGAACCGCAGCCCCACCCCGAGCCTATAGCCTGGATGGTTGGTACTGCCTTCTGGTGGACCAAAGAAGAGGCAGAGAGGGATGCGGCAGAGATGAACCTGCCGGTGATTGGCTTGGGCCCAATGACCGATACCGGCGAGGTTCAGCGGCTACGAGAAGCGCTGAAGTTCTACGCCGACCGGGACCATTTCGCACAGGACATTGGCAGCGACTGGGACAACGCAAGCGGCGAGCCAGCGAATGTGCTGTGGCATGACTCCGAGGCTTGGTTCGTTGAAGACGGCTCCATTGCCCGCGCAGCCTTGAGGGCAACACCCGACAGCCTTCAGCTGGCCTGAACAGGCTCCGGATCCACCAGAAACAACGCGCCCTCGATCTCAGCGATTGCGCCAGGTACATGCTCGGGGGCAACCCAGCGCCACGACGCATTGCCTATAAGGCCACCTATGGCCTGACGGCGAAGCTGAATTGGATCAAGCCCCTGTTGCTCTGCCGCAGCAAACACGGCCGCCAGCGCTTGCTCCAAATGCATAACCCGTTCTGTGGTCATGGCTGCTCTCCGGTTGGGACGCTAAGTCTAGTCCCTGCCTGAGCAGTCGGAAACGCAAAACACGAAAGAGCACATTTGTACTCCATCCCGCTGGAACCCCTCTCCCCTCTATTCACTGCCGCGATATCGCGGCGAGGAGAAGTGTCGATAGCCATCGGCCAGTCAGTCGTCGTTAAGGCTTTCTGAAGCTGAATCTTTTCCTTCAGCGGCCCGTATATCGGCGAATTTGATCCACTCATCGAATGCGATTCGGTGGGCTTTGCAGGTCTTTTCCCATTCGATCCCATTCATTCGCCCATAGGCGATCTGGTTCATCGTGGCAGCAATTTGAGCATCGAGCTCTCTGAGAAGCAGATAAGCCTGGTAACGGCTTTCCTTTGCGCTGGGCATTTAGCTCACCTCTCTGGTGGATAGCTGAGCTATCAGCGTCGACGGCTCTCCCGGTTGACCTCACCGCCTCCAAGAAATCCCATTTTTCTACCCCAGCGCCGAGAAGTCGGCAGGACAACTTCATGCCTGAAGAAATCAAGCCTCGCCTCGCCCTCTGCCTCCTGCTGCTGGCCACCGGCGCCAGCGCAGCACCACAGCCCCAAGAGAACGTCATCGACGTACAGCACGACAGCCAGCGCGGCGTCACCTGCTACCTGCTGAATGGGGTAGGCATCAGCTGCATCCCCGACAGCCAGCTGCAGGCCGGCAACGAGCGCCAGCTCTCCCCGCACGAAACCCAACCCGAACCTACACCCGCTCTGGCGCCTGGGCGCTGGATTGATGAGAGGTATCAGCTGTGAGCAAGTATCGTAAAGGTCAGCTTTACACCCGCCGCATGCGCCCGTCTGACGACAGTGACAGTTGGCGCATGGCAATGCGCCTGGCGTTCTACACAACCATGCTGCGAAGCGGCGAATACAAGAGTGCCTATGTGCTCTGCCGCCACGGTGTGAAAGGGATAATGGAAGTTGGCAGGAGCCGTAAAGACCTGACTTCCACCCTGTTCATGTCCGGTTGCCGCAACTTCAAGGATATCCAGCGCAAGAGCAAGTTCGGCAACATCGAGCGCGCCAGAGCGGCCAAGACCAAGCAGGTAGCGCCATGACCGACCTGATCGAAGTGAGGGTATCCAACCTGGTCGGCGCGCCGCTGGACTGGGCTGTGGCCATGGCCGAAGGATTTGAGTCAGATCCCGAGCGTCTGACAAATGTTTGGCTCAACGAAGAAGACCCTACCAGCATCAGCATCCGCGGCGTCGAGATGGGCTACGGATTCAGGCCCTCATCAAACTGGGAGCACGGCGGCCAACTGATCGACAAGCACAGCGGCACCGCTCAGCACATTCCCGGGCTGCCTGCCCATCTGGGTTACGCCGGTGGCCCGGCCGGAGCCGGGGTCTGGTGCTACGGCCCCACAGCCCTGGTCGCATTCTGCCGGGGTCTCGTCAACCACAAGCTCGGCGATTCCATACAAGTGCCGAAGGAGCTGATGCCATGATTCCGGAACGGAGGCGTGGAGACCATCCCATGGAAACCGAAAGCACCGGTGATATCGACAAGGTCACCGAACAACGCATGGCCGACCTACTCGGCTGCACCAAACGCTCTCTTGAGCACCGCCGCCTGCGAGGCATCATTCCTGAAGGCGTCTGGATGAAGCATGGCGGCCGCATCATTTACAGCAAAAGGAGATACGACGAATGGCTGGAAAGCCAATGGATCTACCCAGAGGGGTCGAAATCTTCCGCAACTCCCTCCGCATTCGCTTCACATGGGACGGTGTACGTCGATGCGAAACGCTCCCCTATCCCCCGACACAGAAAGGCATCAAAGCTGCATCCAGCCTTCGCGATCAGGTAACTAGCCTTAACAAACTCGGACTCCTTGACCAGGACAAGTATGCCGAAATGTTCCCCAGCTCACAGGCCGCCGTCGGCGGTAAGCCGACGTTCGGGGAGTACGCCCAACTCTGGTTGGACAGCCGCGAAATTACTCAGGGAACGCACAACAACTACAAAAGCGCCCTGAACCTGTATTGGGTACCCCGCCTGGCCATGGTCCGTATTGACCTTATCACTACCACCCTACTCCGCCGCGTCATCACAGAAACAGAATGGACTTCAGCGAACGTGAAGCGCAACGCGATTACGAGGCTGTCGACGATCCTGGCTGCGGCAACCCGGGAAGGTCTGCTGACCAAGAACCCCGCCGAGGTGATTGAGTTGCCGAAGCGGTCGCGTAAGGAGATCGACCCGTTCACCTTGGCTGAAGCCAACACCATCATCGACAAGCTCTACGAACACAAGCATTGGCCGAGCCTCATCTATGCCGCGCTGTTCGAGTTCATGTTCTTCACCGGCCTCCGCTTGTCGGAGGCCTTGGCAGTGCGCTGGGATGTGATCGATATGGAAAAGAGGACTGTGCACGTAAAGAGGACCGTCGCCTTGGGCGAGGTGGAGGAAAGGACGAAAACAGGCAGGGATCGCTTCGTGCTGCTGAATGACCGGGCCTTGCGCGCGATCCAGTTCGCCAGAGAATACGCGGACCGCCGCCGGCATGGGAAGGGAGCGGTGACCGAAACACCATTCTTGTTCCCTCCGTCGAAGAACGCCGAGCACGTGAAACAGACCTCCGATCTGCACAAACAGTGGGTACCGGTGCTGAATGAGCTGGGCATTCGGCGTCGTCCCCCATATAACTGCCGGCACACCTATGCGACAATATGCTTAATGTCCGGCCTCAACCCCGCATTTATCGCCCAACAGCTGGGTCACAGCGTCCAAATGCTGCTGTCGACGTATGCCCGTTGGCTCAACTCAAGCTCCGACTGGAGCGAGCTGGAAAAACTCAAAATTGGTATCAAATCGGTATCAGCTTGAAAGCCAGCTCTGTAAGTGACTGATAGGTAAGCCCTTTGATCTCCACCGCCAACATCACCATGCAGTTCGGCTCCAAGCCTCTGTTCGAAAACGTTTCCGTCAAATTCAACAACGGCAACCGCTACGGCCTTATCGGCGCCAACGGTTGCGGCAAGTCGACCTTCATGAAGATCCTCGGCGGTGACCTGGAGCCGTCCGGTGGCCAGGTCATGCTCGAGCCAAACACTCGCCTGGGCAAACTGCGCCAGGACCAGTTCGCCTACGAGGAATTCACCGTGATCGACACGGTGATCATGGGCCACGGCCAGCTGTGGAAGGTCAAGGCCGAGCGTGACCGCATCTACTCGCTGCCGGAAATGACCGAGGAAGACGGCATGGCCGTCGCCGAGCTGGAAACCGAATTCGCCGAGATGGACGGCTACACCGCCGAATCCCGCGCCGGTGAACTGCTGCTGGGCCTGGGTATTCCGCTGGAACAGCACTTCGGCCCGATGAGCGAAGTGGCACCGGGCTGGAAGCTGCGCGTGCTGCTGGCCCAGGCGCTGTTCTCGGACCCGGACGTGCTGCTGCTCGACGAGCCGACCAACCACCTGGACATCAACACCATCCGCTGGCTGGAAACCATCCTCACCGCGCGTAACAGCACCATGGTGATCATTTCCCACGACCGGCACTTCCTCAACAGTGTCTGCACCCACATGGCCGACCTGGACTACGGCGAGCTGCGCGTGTTCCCGGGCAACTACGACGAGTACATGACCGCTGCCACCCAGGCCCGCGAGCAACTGCTGTCGGACAACGCCAAGAAGAAAGCCCAGATCGCTGAACTGCAGACCTTCGTCAGCCGCTTCTCGGCCAACGCCTCCAAGGCCAAGCAGGCCACCTCGCGGGCCAAGCAGATCGACAAGATCCAGTTGGCCGAGGTCAAGCCGTCGAGCCGGGTGAGCCCGTTCATCCGCTTTGAACAGACCAAGAAGCTGCACCGCCAGGCCGTTACCGTCGAGAAAATGGCCAAGGCCTTCGACGACAAGGTGCTGTTCAAGGACCTGGGCTTCACCATCGAAGCTGGCGAGCGCGTGGCGATCATCGGCCCCAACGGTATCGGCAAGACCACCCTGCTGCGCACCCTGGTCGGTGAAATGACCCCGGACAAGGGTGAAGTGAAGTGGACCGACAGCGCCGAAGTGGGCTACTACGCCCAGGACCACGCCCACGACTTCGAAGACGACATGACCTTGTTCGACTGGATGGGCCAGTGGACCTCCGGCGAACAGGTGATCCGCGGCACCCTCGGGCGCATGCTGTTCTCCAACGACGAGATCCTCAAGTCGGTGAAGGTGATTTCCGGTGGTGAGCAAGGCCGCATGCTGTTCGGCAAGCTGATCCTGCAGAAGCCGAACGTACTGGTGATGGACGAGCCGACCAACCACCTGGACATGGAATCGATCGAGGCGCTGAACCTGGCGCTGGAAAACTACCCGGGCACCCTGCTGTTCGTCAGCCACGACCGTGAGTTCGTGTCGTCGCTGGCCACGCGCATCATCGAGCTGTCGGCTGATGGCGTGGTGGACTTCAGCGGTACCTACGACGATTACCTGCGTAGCCAGGGCGTACTGGTCTGATTGACAGGGCGGCCTGGCCATGTTGTATGGCAGGGCCGACCTCTTCGCGGGTAAACCCGCTCCCACAGGGACTGCGTAGCATTTGAGGCCTATGCAAATCCTGTGGGAGCGGGTTCACCCGCGAACAATCCACCGTCAATCCCACAGTCTGGCACTGCCCGACGAATAATTCGTTAGCCTGCTTTCATTTCCTTCACGCAACGGCCATGATGGGACCACGCCCAACCGCCCGCCCGCGAACGAGCCCATGACCGCGCAACAGCCCGTCCCCGCCAGCAACACGCTGCAAATCACCCTGCAGATCCTGTCGATCGTTTTCTACACCTTCATTGCCTTCCTCTGCATCGGCCTGCCCATCGCCGTGCTGCCCAGCCATGTGCACGACCAGTTGGGCTATGGCGCGGTGGTCGCCGGGCTGACCATTGGCCTGCAATACCTGGCCACCCTGCTCAGCCGCCCGTTTGCCGGGCGCGTGGCGGATACCTTGGGGGGCAAGCGGGCCATTCGCTTCGGCTTGCTGGGGATTGCCGGCTGCGGGGCGTTGACCCTGCTATCGGCCTGGACCCTGACGCTACCGCTGCTGAGCCTGGCGCTGTTGCTCGGCGGGCGCTTGCTGCTGGGCATCGCCCAAGGGCTGATCGGCGTGGCCACGCTGAGCTGGGGTATCAGCCAGGTCGGGCCCGAGCACACCGCCAGAGTGATTTCCTGGAACGGTATCGCCTCCTATGGCGCCATCGCCATCGGCGCACCGTTGGGCGTACTGGCCGTGGACGGGCTGGGCTTCAGCGTGCTGGGGCCGGCATTGCTGGTGCTGGCGGTATCGGCCCTGCTGGTGCTGCGCAGGCGGCCAGACGCGGTGGTGGTGCGCGGCGAGCGCCTGCCCTTCTGGTCGGCCTTCGGCCGCGTCGCACCGTGCGGCCTGGGCCTGACCCTGGCTTCTATCGGCTACGGCACCCTGACCACCTTCGTCACCCTGTATTACCTGGAGCGCGGCTGGGTGGGCGCGGCCTGGTGCCTGAGTGCCTTTGGCGTGTGCTTCATCATTTCGCGGCTGCTGTTCGTCAACGCAGTCAACCGTTTTGGCGGCTACAACGTCGCAGTCACGTGCATGGCCACTGAAGTGCTCGGCCTGAGCCTGCTGTGGCTGGCACCGTCGCCATCGTGGGCGCTGATCGGTGCCGGGCTTACTGGGTTCGGGCTGTCGCTGGTATACCCGGCGCTGGGGGTGGAGGCGATCAAGCAGGTGCCTAGCAGCAGTCGTGGCGCAGGGCTGGGCGCCTACGCGGTGTTCTTCGACATCGCCCTGGCCATCGCCGGGCCGGTGATGGGCGCGGTGGCCGTGCACCTGGGCTATGCCTCGATCTTCTGTGTGGCGGCCCTGCTCGCCCTGGCCGGTGTCGGCCTAACGCTGTTGCTGGCGCGGCGCGCTGGTCGCGGCTGAACGCTCGGCCGGCTGCGGCGCGCCCAGCGCCTGGCTGAAGAACGCCGCGGTTTCACGCTGCAGTGAATGATGGATATGACGGCGGTCCACGCCTTCGGCGTCCTTGCACAGCGCCGGCATCCGCACGTATTGCTCGGCATCGCAATGGGCCATGAACACGAAGTGCCCGGCGCCGGCCAACAGGCGGTAGTCCGGTGTAACCGGCAGCTTGCGGGCCAGGGCTTCGGCGTTACGGTCCACAGCCACCAACTGGTCGCTGTCGCCACTGTAGATCAGTGCCGGCACCTGCACCCCGGCCAGGGCATGGCGCCCGAACAGCAGGCTCAACGGTGCCATCAGCATCACCGCCCCCACCCGCTGGTCGGCCTCGGGCGCCAGCTCGCTGCGATCAGCAATCAGTACGCCGTGGGTCTTGCAGGCGTCGCCGTCATTCGGGCGCTCCAGGCAATACTGGCGCAGGCGGTCCAGGTCAGGGCGCGCGCCGGAGAGAATCAAAGCGGTTTCGCCACCGGCCGAGTAGCCGATCACCCCCACCTTGCCGTCGTTCAGGTAGGGCCCCAGCAAGGCATCAGCGCGAGCGGCCGTGATGGCGGCACTGACTTGCAGCGGCCGGCCATACAGGTTGCTCAGGGTGCCCAGGCGACTGTGGTCGCGGGCGTTGTCCCCGGGGTGTACCACCGCCACCACGATAAAGCCCTGGCGCGCCAGCGACGTCGCCAGGTAGTGCAAGGCCAGCGGGCTGCCAGTGTTGCCGTGGGACAGCACCAGCAACGGGAACTGGCCCAACGCTACCGGCGCCTCTTCAGTCACGTTGACCGGGTAGCCATCGATGCGGCTGGTGCGGGTTTTGCCAATGGCCGGGTAGAACGCCAGCGCCTGCATGGGCCGGGCGTCGACCGGGTCGGCCAGGGTCATGTAGTGCAGGCCGGCAACCCAGGGCGCGGCCTCGGCGTGGGCCAGCAGGCCGCCGAGCAAGGCCAGCGCCAACACGCAGCGTGCAAGAGTCATCGGCCGGCGGTTCCTTGCAGGGCGAAGAGATAGCCCAGCATAGAACCGGCCTGGCCTGCGCCGGATGAAACCTGGATGAAACCGAAGTCATGCACTTCACGCTCGCACCCTATGCATTTGCGCTATTCGTCGAACCCGTGGCATAGATGCAGACCCACGTTCTTACGTGACCGTTTCGCGCCATTGAAGGAGATTCATGCATGAGCAAGCCCGCCTACGTACCACCCAAGGTCTGGCGCAACGACGCAGCGTCCGGCGGCCAGTTCGCCAGCATCAACCGCCCGGTTGCCGGCCCGACCCACGACAAGGACCTGCCGCTGGGCAAGCACCCGCTGCAGCTGTACTCCCTGGCCACGCCCAATGGCGTCAAGGTCACCATCGCCCTCGAAGAGCTGCTCGCGCTGGGCCACCAGGGTGCCGAATATGATGCCTGGCTGATCCGCATTGGCGAGGGCGAGCAGTTCTCCAGCGGCTTCGTCCAGGTCAACCCCAACTCGAAAATCCCCGCCCTGCTCGACCGCAGCGTCGAGCCGCCGGTGCGGGTGTTCGAGTCGGGTTCGATCCTGCTGTACCTGGCAGAAAAATTCGGCGCCTTGCTGCCGAAAGCGCCAGCTGCACGCACCGAGAGCCTGAACTGGCTGTTCTGGCAGATGGGGGCGGCGCCTTACCTGGGCGGTGGCTTTGGCCACTTCTATGTGTATGCGCCGGAAAAGTTCGAGTACGCCATCAACCGTTTCACCATGGAAGCCAAGCGCCAGCTGGATGTGCTCGACCGGCGCCTGGCCGAAAGCCGCTACCTGGGCGGCGAGGAATACAGCATCGCCGACATCGCCGTGTGGCCGTGGTATGGCCAGCTGGTGCGCGGCAACCTGTATGGCGCGGCGGAGTTCCTGGCGGTGGACGAGTACCGACATGTGCAGCGCTGGGCCGAGGAGATTGCCTTGCGCCCGGCGGTACAGCGCGGCACCCGGGTGAACCGGACCTGGGGGGATGAAGCCAGCCAGGTGCCGGAGCGGCATGCGGCAGCAGACCTGGACGGTTGACGCGCCCCCTTGTGGGAGCGGCCTTGCGTCGCGAAAGGGGCGCAAAGCGCCCCCAGGGTCTTCGTATCACTGTGAAATCGCCGGGGCCGCTCTGCGGCCCTTTCGCGACGCAAGGCCGCTCCCACAAGGTCCGTGCAGTGCTTGGGAAGGCCCCGACAATGCCCGCCTGCAAAAAACCATTTGCCCCCGCGCAAACCTGCGCCCGGCAAGCCCTTCTTGTACACTCCTCGCATTAGCCCCCACCTGCACATTTTTTTGGTGAACGCATGATCGAGGTAACCGAGGTTTCCATTGCCGAGCTGCGCGACGCGCTCGAATCGGGTCGCACGACGGCGGTCGAGCTGGTCCAGGCCTACCTGGCACGCATCGACGCCTACGATGGCGCCGACACCGCCACTGCCCTGAACGCCGTAGTGGTACGCAACCCCGAGGCACTGAAAGAAGCAGAGGCCTCCGACGCCCGTCGTGCCAAAGGCCAGGTCCTGAGCCCATTGGACGGCATCCCTTACACCGCCAAGGACAGCTATCTGGTCAAAGGCCTGACCGCTGCATCGGGCAGCCCGGCCTTCAAGGACCTGGTGGCCCAGCGCGACGCCTTCACCATCGAACGCCTGCGCGCCGCCGGCGCCGTGTGCCTGGGCAAGACCAACATGCCGCCCATGGCCAACGGCGGCATGCAGCGCGGCGTATATGGCCGCGCCGAAAGTCCGTACAACGCCAACTACCTGACCGCACCGTTCGCCTCGGGCTCGTCCAACGGTGCCGGCACCGCCACCGCCGCCAGCTTCAGTGCCTTCGGCCTGGCCGAAGAAACCTGGTCCAGCGGCCGCGGCCCGGCGTCCAACAACGGCCTGTGCGCCTATACCCCGTCGCGCGGGGTGATTTCGGTGCGTGGCAACTGGCCGCTCACACCGACCATGGACGTGGTGGTGCCCTATGCCCGCACCATGGCCGACCTGCTGGAAATTCTCGATGTAGTCGTAGCTGACGACGCCGACAAGCGTGGCGACCTGTGGCGCCTGCAACCCTGGGTGCCCATCCCGGCGGCTTCGACGGTGCGCCCGGCTTCGTACCTGGACCTGGCCGTTGATGCCAGCGCGCTCAAGGGCAAGCGCTTTGGCGTGCCGCGCATGTACATCAATGCCGATGCCGAAGCCGGTACTTCCGAAAAGCCTGGCATTGGCGGCCCGACCGGCCAGCGCATCAACACCCGCGCCACGGTGATCGACCTGTGGCAGCAGGCCCGGCAGGCACTGGAAGCGGCCGGTGCCGAAGTGCTGGAAGTGGACTTCCCGCTGGTGTCGAACTGCGAAGGTGATCGCCCGGGCGCGCCGACGGTGTACAACCGCGGCATCGTCAGCAAGGAGTTCCTGCATGACGAACTGTGGGAGCTGTCGGGTTGGGCCTTTGACGACTTCCTGCGCGCCAATGGTGACCCCAGGCTCAACCGCCTGGCCGACGTCGACGGGCCGCAGATTTTCCCCCACGACCCGGGCACCCTGCCCAACCGTGAGGACGACCTGGCTGCCGGCATGGACGAATACGTCAACATGGCCAAGCGTGGCCTGAAGACCTGGGACCAGATCGAGACCCTGCCCGACGGCCTGCGCGGTCTGGAGCAGACCCGCAAGATGGACCTGGAAGACTGGATGGACAAGCTGGGCCTGGATGCGGTGCTGTTCCCCACCGTGGCCGATGTGGCCCCGGCTGACTCCGACGTCAACCCGGTATCGGCCGACATCGCCTGGAGCAACGGAATCTGGGTGGCCAACGGCAACCTGGCGATCCGTCACCTGGGGGTGCCGACCGTGACTGTGCCGATGGGCGTGATGGCCGATATCGGCATGCCAGTGGGGTTGACCTTTGCGGGCCGGGCTTACAGCGACAATGCGCTGCTTAGCTTCGGTGCAGCCTTTGAGGCAACCGGGTCGCGGCGGATGATCCCGCCGCGTACCCCGGCCCTGAGCTGAGGCCTGAAGGGGCTGCTTTGCGGCCCATTCGCGGGTAAACCCGCTCCCACAGGGACACCACAGGCCTGCAGACCTGTGGTGAACCTGTGGGAGCGGGTTTACCCGCGAATGGACCTGAAAAAGCAAATCGCAAAATTCAACTTCATGTGTAAAAATACACAAAACGTTGATTTTGCGATCTGCCATGCCTATCACCCCCAGCGAAGAACGCCAGCTCACCCTCACCGTCCTCAAGGCCGCCATCCAGGCCCTGGGCAGCGTTGCCGCGCGCAACATGGAAATCCTTTTGCACGACCTCGACCACCCGGAACACTCCGTGGTGGCGATCGTCAACGGCCACCTTTCCGGCCGCAGCGTCGGTAGCCCGATCCTCGCCGCCCCGGAACAGGACCAAGGTTTCAAGGCACTGATGCAGGCGTCGGCCGACCAGCACGGCTGCACGCCGGTAGTGCTGCCCGACTACCCTACCACCCTCAAGGGCCGCACCCTGCGCAGCGCCACGGCGATCTTCCGCGACCGCAGCGGGCACCCCTTCGCCAGCCTCTGTGTCAACACCGACGTCACCGGCCTCGACGCCGCCATGAGTTTTCTCCAGCAGTTCCAGCCGCTGGGGGCGGCGCCTGCCGTCAGTGAACCCGCCGACATGGAACTGCTGATGAGCGAGATAATCCAGGCATCCCTGCAGCGCAGCGGCCAAGGGCGGATGAACAAGCAGGCCAAGGTCGAGGCCGTACGAGTGATGCAGGAGCGTGGCCTGTTCATCGTCAAGGGCGGCGTGGAAAAGGCCGCCAGCGCCCTTGGCGTGACCCGCTACACCGTTTACAACTACCTTGAGCAACTGCGCGGAGCCAGCCAATGACCTTGCATATTCATACCCCCCTGATCGAATCCCGGCCGCTTTCGCTGGCCGCTGGCCGCAACGTCTGGCTCAAGCTCGAGGCCCTGCAGCCCTGCGGCTCGTTCAAGTTGCGCGGCGTAGGCCACGCCTGCGAGGTGCACCATGCCCGTGGCGCGCGGCATTTCGTGTCTTCCTCGGGCGGCAACGCGGGCCTGGCAGTGGCCTATGCCGGGCGCAAGCTGGGCGTACCAGTGACCGTGGTGGTGCCCGAGACCACCACTGAGCGGGCCAAGGAACTGCTGCGCCTGGAGGACGCACAGGTAGTGGTGCATGGCAGCTCCTGGCAAGAAGCCAACGCCCTGGCGCAGACCCTGGTCGGCCCGGATGACGCCTTCATCCACCCATTCGACGATCCGCTGCTGTGGGCCGGGCATGCCAGCCTGGTGGATGAAGTCGCCGAGGCCGGCGTGAAGCCGGATGCCGTTGTGTTGTCGGTCGGCGGTGGCGGTTTGCTCAGTGGCGTGGTCGAGGGGCTGCAGCGCAACGGCTGGGGCGATGTGCCGGTGCTGGCAGTGGAAACCGAAGGCGCGGCATCGCTGCATGCGGCCATCCAGGCGGGGCATTCGGTGGAGCTGGAACGTATTGCCTCGGTGGCGACGTCGCTGGGGGCCAAGCGTGTGGCTGACCAGGCGCTGGTGTGCGTGCAGCAGCATCCGGTGCACAGCCATCTGGTCAGTGACCGCGCTGCCCTGGAAGCCTGCGAGCGGTTCCTGCGAGACCATCGCGTGCTGGTGGAACCTGCCTGTGGGGCGGCGTTGGCACTGGCCTATGCACCAGGCGCCCTGGCGCAGTACCAGAATGTGCTGGTGGTGGTTTGTGGCGGGGCTACCGCCACGCTGGAGCAGATCCAGGCGTGGTTGAAGCAGGTTGATTGAGGTTACCTGTACCGGCCTCCTCGCGGGTAAACCCGCTCCCACAAGTACTGTATTGGCATCAAGGGTTGTGTAAGCTGACGCGGTTCCTGTGGGAGCGGGCAAGCCCGCGAACACCGGCGAAGCCGGTGCCATCCAATCCAACGCTCATCGGATTCTCCTTGAGACACACGGTTGCTGATTACGATAGTCACATGCCGCTGTTCTACTAAGCCCGCCGCAACCGGAAAAATCCCCTCGCAACGGCGTCAACCACGACGAAATGCGTAACCCACCCTTTCGGTCTGCGGCAAGTGAAGGCACAATGCGTGTCCTTTTTTTGGCCGGCCTGGCCGGGGGCCTTTAAATGATCAAGACGCCGTACTACCTCATCGATAAAACCAAGCTGCTGGGCAACATGGAGAAGATCGCCTACGTGCGCGAACACTCCGGTGCCAAGGCGCTGCTCGCCCTCAAGTGCTTTGCCACCTGGTCGGTCTTCGACCTGATGCAACAATACATGGACGGCACCACCTCTTCGTCGCTGTACGAGCTCAAGCTCGGCCGCCAGAAATTCGCCGGCGAAACCCACGCCTACAGCGTGGCCTGGGCCGACGACGAGGTCGAGGAAATGCTCGAGAACTGCGACAAGATCATCTTCAACTCGATCGGCCAACTGCAACGCTTTGCCGCTCAGTCCGAAGGCAAGGTCCGCGGCCTGCGCGTCAACCCGCAGGTCAGCAGCTCCGACTACCTGCTGGCCGACCCGGCCCGCCCGTTCAGCCGCCTGGGCGAATGGGACCCGGCCAAGGTCGAACAGGTGATCGAGCAGATCTCCGGCTTCATGTTCCACAACAACTGTGAGAACGGCGACTTCGGCCTGTTCGACAAGATGCTCACGCACATCGAAGAACGCTTCGGGCACCTGCTGCACAAGGTCGAGTGGGTCAGCCTCGGTGGCGGCATCCACTTCACCGGTGAGGACTACGCGCTGGACGCCTTCTGTGCGCGCCTGAAAGCCTTCTCGGAAAAGTACGGCGTGCAGGTGTACCTGGAGCCGGGCGAAGCGGCCATCACCAACAGCGCTTCGCTGGAAGTGACCGTGCTCGATACCCTGTACAACGGCAAGCACCTGGCCGTGGTCGACAGCTCGATCGAAGCACACATGCTCGACCTGCTGATCTACCGCCTCAACGCCAAGATGGCCCCCAACGACGGCGCGCATACCTACATGGTCTGCGGCAAGTCGTGCCTGGCCGGTGACATCTTCGGCGAGTACCAATTCGATCGTCCGCTGGCCATCGGTGATCGCCTGTCGTTCGTCGACGCGGCGGGTTACACCATGGTCAAGAAAAACTGGTTCAACGGTCTGAAAATGCCATCCATCGTGGTCAAGCAACTCGACGGCAGCGTCGAAGTGGTGCGCGAGTTCGGTTTCGAAGACTACGTTTCCAGCCTGTCGTAAGACCGGCTTTCAGTAAGGAGCAAGTGACAAATTGAAGAAGAACGTTCTTATCATTGGTGCAGGAGGTGTCGCCAAGGTGGTGGCCCACAAGTGCGCGCAGCATAACGACGAACTGGGTCGTATCGCTATTGCGTCACGGAACATCTCCAAATGCCAGGCCATCATCGACAGCGTCAAGGCCAAGGGTAGCCTCAAGGTACCCGCAGACATCCAGGCCTTCTCGCTCAATGCCCTGGATGTCGAGGCAACCAAGGCGCTGATCCGCGAGACCGAATCGCAGATCGTGATCAACGTTGGTTCCGCCTTCCTCAACATGTCGGTGCTGCGTGCCTGCATCGATACCGGTGCCGCCTATCTGGACACCGCCATCCACGAAGAGCCGGGCAAGATCTGCGAGACCCCGCCGTGGTACGGCAACTACGAGTGGAAACACCTCGAAGAGTGCCAGGCAAAGAACATTACCGCCATTCTCGGCGTCGGTTTCGACCCGGGTGTGGTGAACAGCTACGCCAAGCTGGCGCAGCAACAGTATTTCGACAGCATTGACTCGATCGACATCCTCGACGTCAATGCCGGTTCGCATGGCAAGTACTTCGCCACCAACTTCGACCCGGAAATCAACTTCCGCGAGTTCACCGGGCAAGTGTGGAGCTGGCAGAACAGCCAGTGGACCAGCAACACCATGTTCGAGGTCAAGCGTACCGACGACCTGCCGGTGGTAGGTTCGCAGAACCTGTACCTGACCGGCCACGACGAAGTTCACTCGATTTCGAAGAACCTCAACGTACCGAACGTGCGTTTCTGGATGAGCTTCGGCGAGCACTACATCAATGTGTTCACCGTGCTGAAGAACCTGGGCCTGCTCTCCGAGCAACCGGTGAAAACCGCCGAAGGCCTGGAAGTGGTACCGCTGAAAGTGGTCAAGGCCGTGCTGCCGGACCCAGCCTCGCTGGCCCCGGGCTACACCGGCAAGACCTGCATCGGTGACCTGGTCAAGGGCACCAAGGATGGCCAGCCGCGCGAAGTGTTCATCTACAACGTGGCCGACCACGAAGAAGCCTACGCCGAGACCGACAGCCAGGGCATTTCCTACACCGCCGGGGTACCGCCAGTGGCTGCCGCCCTGCTGGTTGCCCGTGGCGAGTGGGATGCCAAGCGCATGGTCAACGTCGAGGAGCTGCCAGCCGAGCCGTTCCTCAAGGCGCTGGACGTAATGGGCCTGCCGACCCGCGTCAAGGATGAAAAAGGTGATCGTCCCTGGGACGCTGAAGCCTAAGCAGCAAGACAGAGGGGCGCCATCAAGGCGCCCCTTCTGTTTTTGCAGGCCCGGCCTCTTCGCGGGTAAACCCGCTCCTACAGACCTGTGAAATGCCTGTGGGAGCGGGTTTACCCGCGAAAGGGCCGGCACAGGCTTACCTCTATTTCCGAGCCTCCAGGATCAGGTTGAACGACGTCTGCGTCGCCCGCCGGAACCGGCTGAACCCCGCCTCCTCGAACACCGCCCGCAACCGTGCTTCCCCGGCCTGCGCGCCCAGCCCCAGCCCCACCTCCTGCGACAACGAATTCGGCGTGCAGATAAACGTCGATGCCGCATAGAACAAGCGCCCAACCGGTGTCAGGTTGCCCTCCAGCGAATCCTCGGCGTAAGGCTCCACCAGCATCACCGTGCCGTCGGCCTTCAACGCGCGGTAAGCATGCTTCGCAGCCCCCACCGGGTCGCCCATGTCGTGCAGGCAATCGAAGAAGCACACCAGGTCATGGTCATGCCCCGGGTAGTCCTTGGCGCTGGCCTGCTGGAAGCTCACCCGTCCCGCCGACCCCGCCTCGCGCGCACGCTCGTTGGCGGTGGCGATGGAAGGCCCGTGGTAGTCGTAGCCAACGAAGGTGGATGCCGGAAACGCCTGGGCCATGACCAGCGTGGAAGCACCATGCCCACAGCCCACATCCGCCACCTTGGCGCCCGCCTGCAACTTGGCCACCACGCCCTCCAGTGCCGGCAACCATTCGGCCACCAGGAAGGTGCGGTAGCCCGGCCGGAAGAACCGTTCGGTGCCGCTGAACATGCAGGGGTGGTGGTCGCCCCAGGCCAGCCCGCCGTCGCCGCGCATGGCCGCGACCAACTTGTCCTTGTCATGGAACAGCGCTGCCACCACCGCCGCACCACCGGCCATGTAGGCCGGGGAATCCTCCAGCGCCAGGGCCATGGCCTGCTCTTCGGGCAACACGAAACGGCCCTTGTCATGCACCATGTAACCCGAGGCGGCCTGGGCGCTGAGCCATTCGCGCACCAGCCGCGGGTGGCAGCCGGTCTTTTCCGCCAGCGCCTCGGGGGTGGTCGGCTGGCTGTCGGCCATGGCCCGATACAACCCCAGCTCATCGCCAAGAATCACGTTGGCCAAGGTCGCCGCAGCGCCCATGTCGCCCACCAGCTTGCCCATGAAGTCGTGAAGCCTTGCCTCGTCCATGACCTGCCCTCCTCTGCAAGAAGGCCATCGCCAGCGAGGGACATTCGCTCCGGGGAGGCGGTGGTCGATTGAATGGTGTGGGCCTGCCGAGCGTTGCCCAACGCAGGCCACTTGTAAGTCTAGATGCCCTGATCAGAAGGCTTTGCCTGCCCAGCCAACTTTTCCAGTAGCACCTTGGCCAGCGCCTTGTCCGAGAACGGGTTCTGCCCGGTGATCAGTTCGCGGTCTACCACCACATTGGGTTGCCAGGCCTTGGCGTAGCCCATGTCGCCCCCTGCCATTGCCATGGCATTGGCCGGGTAGAACAACAGCCGCTGGTCCTTGAGCGATCCCTCGAACACCTGCTCCTCCGGGTCGGAGAAAATGGTCATCTTGTAGCCCTTGTACAACCAGTCTTTGGCTGCCGGCTTTTCACCACGTGCCAGCGCCGACTGGTAGCTTGCCGGATCCTGCTGGGCCGAGAGCAAGGCGATGGGGCCGTGGCAGATGGCGGCTGTGGGCTTGCCAGCCTGGTGGAAATGCCGCAGCAAGGCGCCCACGTCCGGGTTGTTGGCCAGGTCGATCAACGGCGCATGGCCGCCGGGGATGAACAGCCCGGCATAGCGCCCCAGGTCACCTGCCAGGACTTCTTTCACCGACAGGGTATCGTCAATGCCCGGCAGGCCTTGCACGACCTTCTCGATCCGGCGCATCTCCGCTGCATCACCGGCAAAGTAGCTTGGGTCGATCGAACGCTGGTCCACGCGCGGGGCATTACCCTTGGGGGTAACCAGCACCAGCTTGTAACCAGCCTTGAGCAACTGGTCGGCAGGCACGCCGAATTCGTTGAGGTAGTAGCCGGTGGCGTAGCGCTTGCCGTCCTGCAGTGGCAGCTGGTGCTCGCTGGACAACAGCACCAGCACTTCACCCTTGGGTGCGGCAAGGGCACCGGCGGCAAGCAGGGTGCCGGCAACAGCCAAGGCAAGCCGGGACATCTTGGTCATGCAACAATCTCCTGATCTGGCAAATAGGGCCTTCCGCTCACGTTGGCGGGATGCATTCATGCTAATGGCAAGGCTATGATTCGATAATTCGAAAGCTCGCATGCCTGTGATCCAGAAAATGAATATCACCAGCAAGGACCTCAACCTGCTGTACCTGTTCCATGTGCTGTATCAGGAACGCAACGCCACCCTTGCCGCCCAGCGCATGGCGCTGAGCCAGCCCGCGCTCAGCCACAAGCTCAACAAGCTGCGTCATCAGTTTGGTGACCCCCTGTTCGTCCGCGCACCCAGGGGCCTGACCCCGACTCCGCGCGCCCACGAACTGGCGCCCGAGGTAGAACGCCTGGTGGTGGGTCTGGAGGGATTCTATGAGCGCTGCGAAGGGCAGGATTTCCTCGCCCGCCCTGCCCACCTGCACCTGTACAGCACCGACTATGTAGAACAGACGCTGTTGCCCAGGCTGCTGCCGATCCTGCGCAGCCAGGCACCGAACCTGACCCTGGTCACCCACAACACCCGTGGCCAGCTACCTCGCGAAGAACTGGAGAAAGGCACCTGTGACCTGGCCGTTGCCGGGTTCTACACCGACCTGCCAGAAACCTTCCACCAACAGCGCCTGCTCACCGAACACTTCGTGGTGCTGGCCTCGCGCAGCCATCCAGGCCTGGACAAAGGCCTGGACCTCGATACCTTCCTCGCCAGCGACCACCTGCTCACTACCCTCACCGGCGACCTCGATGGCCTGGTCGACCGCGCCTTGCGCGGCCAAGGAATGCAACGCCGGGTCGTGGCAGGCCTGTCGAGCTTCGTAGCACCCACGCGCCTGCTGCGCGGTACCAACCTGCTGCTCACCTGCCTTCGCTCGCTGGCCATCGAAGCCACCGAGCGTGATGACGACCTGCTCATGTACCCGCTGCCGCTGACACTGCCAGCAGTCGAGGTGATGCAGATCTGGCACGAACGCACCCATGCCGATCCTTTGCGGCGCTGGTTCCGCCAACAGCTTTGGCGCGTAGCCCAGGAGGCAGCGGCCGGCGCAAGTAACAATTTCTAAACAACAATGTGACATTTTTTTTCAGCTTTCTCGCCAAGGAGCTGTCAAATGAAGGTCACGGTTTTCGGTACCGGTTATGTCGGCCTCACCCAGGCAGTGTGCCTGGCACAGGTGGGACACTCGGTGTTGTGCATGGATGTCGACGCCGAGCGGGTCGCCAGCCTCAATGAAGGCCATTGCCCGATCTTCGAGCCCGGCCTTGCGCCGATGCTGGAGAAGAACCTGGCCTGCGGTCGCCTGCGCTTCACCACCGACGCCAGCGCAGCGGCCAACTACGCCAGGTTGCAGTTCATCGCCGTCGGCACCCCGCCACAGGCCGATGGCAGTGCCGACCTGAAGCACGTATTCGCCGTGGTCGACAGCATCCTCGAACATGCCGACGGCCCCAAGGTGATCGTCAACAAATCCACCGCACCGGTCGGCACGGTGCAGCGCATCAAGGCACGCATCGCCCAAGCCGTGGCCGATACCAGCCGCTTCCACGTCATCAGCAACCCCGAGTTCCTCAAGGAAGGCTCGGCAGTCGATGACTGCATGCGCCCGGAGCGCATCATCATTGGGGGCGCGGAACCCGCCGAGGTAGAGCTGCTGCGCGAGCTGTACCTGCCGTTCAGCCGCAACCGCGAAAAGCTCATGGTCATGGATGCGCGCAGCGCCGAGCTGACCAAGTACGCGGCCAACTGCATGCTGGCGACCAAGATCTCTTTCATCAACGAAATCGCCAACCTGGCCGAGCACCTGGGCGCCGACATCGAAATGGTGCGCCGCGGCATCGGCTCGGACCCGCGCATCGGCTACGACTTCATCTACGCCGGCTGCGGCTTTGGCGGCTCGTGCTTCCCCAAGGACCTGCAAGCCCTGCGCCGCAGCGCCGAGGCCGAAGGCTTCGAGCCGCAGTTGCTGCGTGCGGTGGAGTCGGTCAACGAGCAGCAAAAGGGCCGGCTGTTCAGCAAGATCCAGCGCCACTACCCACGTGGCCTGCGGGGCAAGGTCTTCGCCTTGTGGGGGTTGTCGTTCAAGCCCAATACCAACGACATCCGCGAGGCCTCCAGCCGGGTCCTGCTGGAAGCGCTGTGGGCCGCCGGTGCGCGGGTGCAGGCCCACGACCCGCAGGCCATGGAAGAGATCCAGCGCCACTATGGCCCGCGCGCCGACCTGCAACTGGTGCCGTGCAAGGAGGATGCGCTGCGCGGCGCCGATGCCCTGGTGATCGTCACCGAATGGCAGGACTACCGTGTGCTCAACCTGGACAAGGTGCCGCAACAACTGGCCGACCGGGTGGTGTTCGACGGGCGCAACCTGTTCGAACCCGAGCACATGGCCGCCGCCGGCCTGACCTACTACGGCATCGGCCGTGGCCAGGTACAGCCAGCATGCCCGTACTGATTACCGGCGTGGCCGGCTTCATTGGCTACCACGTTGCACGGCGCCTGTGCGAGGCAGGCATCGAAGTGGTCGGCATCGACAACCTCAACGCCTACTACAGCGTCCAGCTGAAACTGGCGCGCCTGCAGCAACTGTTCGGCTTTGCCAATTTCCGCTTCCACACCCTCGACATTGCCCACCCGAGCGAACTGCAACAGCTGTTCGCCGGGCAGGCGTTCAGTGAAGTTATCCACCTGGCGGCGCAGGCCGGGGTGCGCTATTCGCTGGACAACCCTGGTGCCTATGGCCAGGCCAACCTGGTCGGTTTTCTCAACATCCTCGAAGCCTGCCGCCAGCAGCCCCCCCGCCACCTGATCTACGCCTCCAGCAGTTCGGTGTACGGCGCCAACGCCAAGCTGCCGTTCAGCGTCGACGACCCGGTCGAGCAACCGGTGTCGTTGTATGCCGCCAGCAAGCGGGCCAATGAACTGATGGCGCACAGCTACGCACACCTGTACCGGCTGCCAACCACCGGCCTGCGCTTCTTTACCGTCTACGGTCCCTGGGGCCGCCCGGACATGGCGTTGTTCAAGTTCACCCGCGCCATGCTCGAGGGCCGACCGATCGAGGTCTACAACCACGGCCTGATGGGGCGCGACTTCACCTACATCGACGACATCGTCGAGAGCATCGTGCGCTTGCGCCTGAAGCCGCCACTGCCGGCTGAGGGGCAACCGCCCTGCCAGCTGTTCAACATCGGCCGAGGCCAGCCGGTACGGCTGCTGGACTTCGTCGAAAGCCTGGAGCGTGCACTGGGCATCAAGGCCCGGCGCGACTACCTGCCGCTGCAAGCGGGTGACGTGCTGGAAACCTGGGCCGACGTCGGCTCGCTGGCGCGCTGGATCGACTACACCCCGGACACATCGCTGGAACACGGCGTCGACGCCTTCGTTGGCTGGTACCGGGATTTCTACCGGGTTTGAGCCGTGCAATCACCACAAGATCACAGGTAGCCTCATGACAGATCCACTTGACCTCTCGGTACTCATCCCCGCCAAGAACGAGGTCGACAACCTGCCATCACTGCTGATGGAAATACGCACCGCGCTGGCGGCTGAAGACTATGAAGTGCTGGTGGTCGATGACGGCAGCAGCGACCGCACCCTGAGCGTACTGCAGCAACTGAAAAGCCAGGGTTACCCGCAACTGCGCATCCTCCGCCACAAGCGCTCGCTGGGCCAGAGCACCTCACTGTGGCATGCCGCCCAGGCAGCACGCGGACGCTGGCTGGCGACCCTGGACGGCGACGGTCAGAACGACCCGGCAGACATCCCCGGCATGCTGGCCCTGGTGCGCGCCAACCAGGACCTGGCCGGTGGCGTCAAGCTGGTGGCCGGGCACCGGGTCAACCGCCGCGACAGCGCCAGCAAGCGCTGGGCCTCGCGCCTTGCCAACGGCCTGCGCAGCCGCCTGCTCAAGGACGCCACACCAGACACCGGCTGCGGGTTGAAACTGATCGAGCGCGCGGCCTTCCTGCGCCTGCCCTATTTCGACCACATGCACCGCTTCATCCCGGCACTGATCCTGCGCCACAACGGGCGTATGCTGGTGCACCCGGTCAACCACCGGCCACGTCACGCCGGGGTGTCCAAGTACGGCAATCTGGACCGCGCCCTGGTCGGTATCCTCGACCTGTTCGGGGTCTGGTGGCTGATCCGTCGCACCCGCCTGGACACGCATCCCCAGGAGCTCGAAGGATGACCCGAGAAACCCTGTGGTTGATCATCGGCTTCGCCGGCCAGGCCGTGTTCACCGGGCGCTTCGTGTTGCAGTGGCTGTACAGCGAGTTGAAGCGACGCAGCGTGATCCCGGTGGGTTTCTGGTACCTGAGCATGCTCGGCAGCGCACTGCTGCTGACTTACGCCATCTATCGCCAGGACCCGGTGTTCATCATCGGCCAGAGCTTCGGCTTCCTGGTCTATCTGCGCAACCTGCAACTGATCGCCCGCCACCAGGAACAGAAGGAATAGCCCTTGCCAAGGTTCAAGACGCTCAGGGCCGAACGCCTGGCCCTGATTGCCCTCGCGGTGTTGCTGGTAGGCGCGGGCATCGGCTGGCGCCAGCCGATGAATGTGGATGAGGAACGCTTTCTCGGCGTCGCCCTGGAAATGCTGCAGAGCGGCAACTGGTTCATTCCGCACCGGGCGGCGGAAATCTACGGCGACAAGCCGCCGCTGTTCATGTGGACCGTGGCCCTGTTCAGCCACCTGACCGGCTCGCCCAAGGTTGCCCTGTACCTGCCGGGGCTGCTGTCGGCGGCGACCATCACCTGGGTGCTGCATGACCTGGGGCAACGCCTGTGGCACCGGCGCATCGGCGTGATTGCCGCCTTGCTGTTCCTGGCCACCTACCAGAGCTACAGCATCCTGCGCACCGGGCAGATCGACAGCTTTCTGTGCCTGTGGGTGGCGCTGGGTTTCTACGGCATGGTTCGCCATCTGCTGCTGGGGGCGGCCTGGGGCTGGTTCTACCTGGCCTGCGCGGCCATGGGCCTGGGCATGATCAGCAAGGGCGTGGGCTTTGTGCCGGCGCTGATGCTGCTGCCCTATGCCTGGGCGGTGCGCCAGCGCTGGCACGGGGTGGTGGCCATGCCCGGCCAGGGTTGGCGCTGGAGCCTGGGGCTGCTGTGGTTGCTGGCCGGTTGCGCGGTGTGGCTGCTGCCACTGCTGATATCGATCGCCCATGGCGGTGGCGCGGCGGAGCTGGCCTACCTGAAGGAAATCCTGCTGCGCCAGACCGCCAGCCGTTATGCCAATGCCTGGGACCATCGCGAACCGTTCTGGTACTTCTTCGTCATGGTCATCCCCAAATACTGGCTGCCACTGGTGCTGGCCCTGCCCTGGCTGGTGCCGGCCTGGCGCCGGCAGCTGCAAAAACGCGACGGGCGCTTCCTGTTGCTGCTTGGCTGGGTGGCGCTGGTGCTGTTGTTTTTCAGCCTCAGCAGCGGCAAGCGCAAGCTGTACATCTTCCCGGCGCTGCCGGGCCTGGTGCTGGCCATCGCGCCACTGCTGCCGTGGCTGCTCAAGCGCTGGCTGCAGCGCCGACCGGCTTGGCGCAGGGCGTTCACTGCCGTGGCCCTGGCATGGTTCGCGCTGTGGTTCGCGCGCGGCTTCGTCGAGCCGCTGAAGGAAGGCCGCAACCCGCATGAGACCTTGATGAGTGAAGCCGCACGGGCCACCGGCGGCGCCGACTTGGTGCTGGTCGACTGGCGCGAGGGGCATTGGCTGTTTGCCCGGCAACCCATCGTGCACTTCGGCTTCACCGGCCAGTCCAAGGCAGATGCGGCCGCCTACTGGCTGCGCCACAATCCCACGGCCTTTGCCCTGATCCCGGCTTCGGAACTGGGCCGCTGCTTCGCTGCCGACAAGGCACGCAGGCTGGGCGAGACCTCGCGCGCCGAGTGGTATGTGGTCGGCGCCGATGCCGATAATGGCCAGTGCCAGGCCACAGCCCCAAGTCACGTCTACCACTTCGCCTGGGCGCACACGCCCGGCAACCTGCAAACCGCCGCGGAGCACCCCGGGAAATGACCAGCCAGACCCTGCCGGCCCAGCGCCGGCGTTGGTGGCAGCGGGTAAACCGCTGGCGCCAGGTAGCCGCCGTGACGCTGCTGGCCATGGGTGTGCTCGGTATCGAGGCCGCCCGCTCGTTCTGGCCCCAGCAGCTCTACGCCCACCTGAGCAACCGCTGGAGCGGCGACACCGCACCCGGCCAGAACATCTGGCTACCGGCCTACCAGCTGGCGATCGACGCCAAGGTGGTGGAACAAGGCCTGGGCAACCTGTCCGGGATCACCTACGACGATGACCACGACCGCTTGCTGGCCATCACCAATAGCTACCCCATGGAGCTGCTGGAGCTGAGCAAGAGCGGCGACATCCAGGCCCGCTACCCGCTGGTGGGCTTCGAGGACGCCGAGGGGCTCGCCTACCTAGGCAAGGGTCGCCTGGCCATCAGTGACGAGCAGCTGCAACGGCTAAGCGTGATACCCCTGCCCGACCACCCGCAGCCAATCGACGCCAGCCAGGCCCAGTGGATCACCCTCGGCATCAACCCGACCCACAGCAACAAGGGCTTCGAGGGCGTGACCTACGACCGCCAGCACGACCGTCTGTACGCCATCAAGGAACGTGCCCCACGGCAGCTGTTCGAGGTAACCGGCCTGGTCGATGCCTTGAATGGCGGGCCCTTGCACCTCACCGTCAATGACCGGCGTCACTGGGTCAAGCGCAGTGTTTTCGCCACCGACCTGTCTGACGGCTACTACGACGCGCGCACGGGCCACCTGCTGCTGCTCAGCGACCAGGCGAAGAACATCAGCGAACTCGACAGCGATGGCCGCTTCGTCAGCATTCGCTCGCTGCGCGCCGCTATCGGTGGACTGGGCCGCGATGCACCGCAGCCCGAGGGCATCACCATGGACAATGCCGGCAACCTGTACGTGGTCAGCGAGCCGAATTTGTTCTACCGGTTCAGCAAGCCTTGAGCTTGATGCCTGTCAGTCAAGCGAACTGGGGCCGCCTTGCGGCCCATTGTCGACAAGCCACCCACCTTGTGGGAGCGGGTTCACCCGCGAGGAATTCCACGCGGTGCATGGCACCGGCTACGCCGGTGTTCGCGGCCGATCCCACAGGGATCTGGGCAAGCTGCCAGATTTTGCACAAGATACAGAGCCTGCGCTGTTTTCATCAATCCAACATCCACCCGGCATCGCCCTCCTCCAGCACACCACCGTGATCCGTCCGGTCACCTTTACGCGCCACAGCCGCGCCTTCGATCAGGAAATGCTCCGCTCCACTCTCGATCACGGCGCCGCACGTGGTCCGATCACCCACCCTGGCAACCGCCCTGCCATTGAAGGTGTACGTGGCACTGCCACTTTCTACCTGGTTGATGCCATGTAACGGGCAGACATGGCGATGGCCTACAAGTACGACAGGGTTCATTGGGCTTCTCCTTTTGATGGCCCGGTACGAGATTCACGGTCTATCTCCTCTGGCCAATGAACCTTCGGTGCCAGGCAGTGCATGTGGCTCAGGCCATCGTCATCGTTCCAGTCACGGGGTGGGTGGGCGAACTTCGGCAGGGCTTCGGGGCCTTGCTGCATGAATAGCCGGGCGATGGCCCAGTAGGCCTCGCCTTTGTAGAGGTCATAGGTGAAGAACACGCGGTCGATGACTTCGTTGGTTTCCGGGTTGCGGATCGACAGCATGACGTTCTCGATCAGGCCACCGTGGCCGGGGGCGTAGACTCGGTAGACTTCGGCGGTTACGTCGTCCCAGTTGTAGGCGACCGGTTTGACGCCCCAGCGTTTGCGGCTGAAGATGAATATGCGGTCATATCGAAACTCGTAAATATATATCTTTTGGCGAAGCCGATTGAAGCGAATTGGTTCATCTCTAGGGGCAACGAGATCAAGCTTGATGTCAGGAATCAAAACCCATAGTAGTGCTGGGCCGATAATTACCAATGATAGGCTCAACAACCAGTCGTACCGCCAATCGTCATATAACAAATCCCAGTACAAGTAAAGCGTCATTCCAAAAAGAAAAAGCAGACCCGGAACACCGATTAGGAATATAACGCCTCGAAGGATGGTGCTGCTCCGCGGCAACTCGAGATAAACATCATCGAAATAGTTGGGTGACGGCTTGACACTCGCCCACACTTCCCGCCACTTTGGCACTTCATGCACCTTGGGAAGGTCATGGCTCCAGCCCAAAGCACGCTCCCACAAAACTTTACCATCACGCTTCACTCGTTAATCTCCCTGACACAAACCTCAACGTAGCCACTTGGTAGGCTCCTATCCGGCCAGTACATTACCAACAGCGTAGCCGCCAAGATTGTGTGTTTCCCTGTAGTCGCCATGAGCGATATCGAGCCAGAAATCTGTAGCTGACAGAGTCCAGTAGAATAAGGTTTTCGCTTCTCGTTAATAGAATATTTGCGGTCGTGGTCGGGGATTCGTGGTGATGTAAAGCTCGAAAATGAAGAGAGCGGCGATAGAGGCTCTTCAGAGTTCGCAAAAAAATTGCCCGAAGCAATAGTTTCCCCACCAACGTAATCAGGGTGATTGCCGTCACCGTAACGATGCACTATCAATTTCCAACGATATCCCGAGGACCGCTCATCGTACATAGGCAAAGCGATTAATAACTTTAGCTTCCTAATTGTTTCGACACTAATCAAGCCACCGATTTTCGGAAGTCCTGGATCAGTTGCCAAGCGCGACTCAAAACTTAACTTCGCCTGAACGCCTAGCGTGGCAGCATTGAGTTCGGCAAAAGCGATATCCGCATGTTCTGGAGCATTCCAATGAATGCTCGGCTTTTCGTCTGCTTTTCCAAAGCAGCACCGCCTTACCCACCGCTCCAGATCAGTTGATTCATTTTCCTGAGCCCGTTTGCTTAGTTGATAAGCAGCAAGCGTGAGGGCTATCGCCAGTCCCAGCGGGCCGAAAAACAAGGGCTTGAGTACTGCAACACTAAACACCATAGTGCCCGAGCCATATAAGAGGAATGAAAAGAAGTGTTGGTTCCTCGCTGCATCATCACCCGCAGCGGCGGTGCGCCTCATGGCATTGATTGCTTGAGCCGTATCAAAGCCCCCTGCAACCGAACTCACCAAAGCACCAAGCCTTATCAAGGCTCCCCCAGTGACTGCGACACCCTTTGCCGACGCCAAATTCAGTGGACCAGCGCTTGATCTCAAAATGAGCCCAACCAACTCGACTTGCCCTCCCAGCACGCCCAACTGAGATCCTTGCAACGCCAACTTGGCCTCATACGCCTTCGGCCCAATCTCCGTTTCCGCCTTTTCCTGATTCCTGCCCAGGCTATCCTGCTGCAAATACAACCCGCCTATCGCCAGCAGGACCTCCCAGCTGCCAGCAATCCCGCGCAACCCGGAAAAACCGGTTTTTACCAATCGGGCCGCCTGCTGCGTCGTGATCTTCATCCCGTGCAATAACCTGCGCGCATCGGTTTCCAACGTCCCCGCTGCCACCGAGATATCCAGCAGGGCAAGCTGCGCCGCGCTGCTCGCCTGGGTCACCCCCATGTTGGCTTCCTTGAACAACCGGCCGTGCACCTCCTCGGCCTTGCCTTCGACCCACACCGTCACGCTGATCATCGTATTGGTGAACCGCGGGTCGAGCACTGCCAGGCTCATCAGCCCGTGCTGGATAATCGGCTGTACTTTGCGCATCGACTTCATCGAGCCAAACTCGAAGTCATCGATGTTGCGATGCATCCGGTCTCGTGCCTCGCTGATCGACGCGTTGGCCTTGTGCTGCAACTCCCGGAGGTGGGCACTCTGCAAGGCGTAGTACTCGCCCAGCTTCATCTTCACTTCCAGCTCGATCAGGTGCACGCCGTTGTAGAGAAACTGCGTGGCGCTGTTCAGGTGCCGCACGGCCTTCTGAATGCCAGGCGACAGACATGGCGCCAGCCGCTGACTGGCCGCATTGAGCGCACCCTGCGTTTCAGCAATGGCCTGCTTTAGGGTGTTGCGCATGCGCAGGCCGGCGTCATCGCTGGCGATGATCTTGCTCAGCATGCCGTAGAGCTTGTCGCTGTCGTTCCAGTTGATCGCTTCTGTGGCGGAGAAACTGGGCAGCAGCCCGGCCAGCAATGACTGGTCGCGCATCAGCAAGGCGCGGTAGGGCGGGCTGTCCGGATCCTGCAGCCATTTCAACCAGAGCAGTTCGCTGGTGCCGGATGCGGGAACATGCGGTTCAAGGCGGAGGACGACAGCTTCCGTAACGCCGCCACCCAGGCACAGGGCCATGGTCTTGGCATAGGCCACCCCGGACTCACGATCGTTACCGTCGTAGTCGTACGCCTCGGCCACCTTGAACATGGGCGTATCGAACAAGGCAGCGTACGCCTTTGCATCCTTGTCGATGTAACGCTGAAACTCGCGCTCCTGCTGCTCATATTCAGCCTGGAACGCGGCCCGCTGCGGTTCGTGGTAGCGCTCTTCAAGCCGCTCGTCACTCTCCTGCTGCGCACGCTCGACCAATAGCTGCCGCTCGACTGCCGAGTCGGTGAACACCGGCGGCCCATCGCCCGTCATCGGTTCCAGCGACGGCACCTTCTGCGCCGCCCATTCCCTGTGCGTGGCACGAATGATCTGCAGGATCTGCGAGGTCTGCAGTTGATAGGCCCGCATCGGTTCTTCACGCCAGGCCTGACGCTTCAGTACCCAGTTCAGGCGCTGATGGTTGTACTCCTGAATCAGCCCGACGGTGTCGTCGAGCACCACCGCCAGCACGCCGTTTTCCAGCTTGTGCCGGTTGATCGCATTGACCAGATACCCACGCAGGGCGAACCGGCGCAACCAGCGGCTGTGGAAGCCATGCGCACTGTCGAAGGGGGCACAGCCATGCTGGGCATACTCGAACACCTGCTGGTCGACCCCAAGCTTATCGGGCGTCATGGCGATGCCTAGGAGTTCGGGATTGCTGCGTGCCTGAATCAGGTCCAGGCCCTCGAAGCGATGCGCAGGCGACGCGCCGCTCTTGTAGGCGTTCAGCACGCTCACCGGCCAAGGATCGCTGGAGAAGGCCAGCCAGGCGCTGGCGTACCTGCTGGTATCGATGTTGAGAAAGGCCGAAGGAATGTCGTGATCTGCGTTCACGCATTTTTCGGGCAGCGGCGAAGGCGGGCCGTCTGGCGGCTCATAAGGATTAAAGCGGCGCAGATGACCTTGCTCGCTGACGGCATAGGCGTGCCAGACCTGCTGGTCGAGCAGGACATACAGGTAGCCCCTGCGCAAAGTGCGCAAGCCGATCTTTGTCGAGATATGCCGGTTATCCGCCACGGTGGAGACACACCCGGGGCGGGTATCCGGCACCAGGGCGCGACGCAGCGGCAAGATCGGCAGGCCCTGCCGCTCGCAGGACATGCACTGGTCGTGTGGCAGCCCGGCTTCGGCGATCGCGAGGGCAATACGTTGGCTGATGGTCATAAACGACTCTCGGATTTCGGCAGGCATTCGATCAGTTGGCGCCATTGCCCCTCGGAGTAGCGGGCGAGCAATGCGGCAAGAGGCGCCTGACCTCTGGCAGCTGCGTCGATCATTTCGCCCACCACAGGTACGGTATGCAGCCTAGGGTGAATGCACAGGTGATGGAGAGCGAAGGCCACGATGTCCTCCATCTCGCTCAGGCCCAACCTGCGTGCATCATCGACATGGTTCGAAGCACGCACCGCAGCAAACGGTGGAATCTGACACTGATTGATATGCTGCGAACCCGCCCGCAACACTCTCCAGGTAGCCAGCACACGTTCGATCAGCCCCACGTCATCCTGAATTCGCCGCGCAGGGGGCGGCAAAGGGTGTCGCTGCCCGCTCTGCCCTTTCAGGCTTGCCAACCTCCCACCGCTACTCAGGAACAACCAATCACTGATCGGCCACCATGGGCCTTGTTCAAGCCGCTCGAACGTCGCCGCCAGCAACTCCAGACGGACGGGTTCGTAGACCGGGTAGCAGCCAAATTCCCGATTGGAATCGGGCAGCCGACACAAGGCCGTGAGATGGGACGCGACAGCGGCCGAAGGTGCCTCACTGAACAGCCAGCCACACAGGTAACGCCGTTGCTGAAACAACGCCCTCTGCGCTGCCCGGGCGGTCAGTTCCAGCAAACGGCGACTGGGGACAGTGCCGGGCGAAGCCAGGCAGACCAGTACGGGATGCAGTTGGGGGGCATGGGCCAGGTCGGCCCGGTACACACGGGCCAATGCCTGCTCACCCAGGGCATTGCGCAGCGGGGCAAGCAAGGCGTGGTCGCCATCGTGAGCAGTCGCAAGCGGGTCTATCAGCACATGGCAGTACAAGTGCGCCCGATGGTGGCTTTCGATGAGCCTGACCAAGTCATCAGTGTCCATCAGACCTTGGCCTCGCACTTGTTGCTGGCGTCAGGGGTAAGCATGAGTGACTGGCTATTTCCAGCCCCTGACGTAGCCGCGCTGGTTGGCCCCAGCAGGTCGAGTTTCAGCCCATTGATGGTGATGCCCTGCTCATCCAGTACAATGCTACCGCCCACGGTTCTGAACTCGATGCGCTCACTGGCGCGCACCTGATAGGTCGTCGTACGTTGCTCCATGCCCTGCCCGACGGTGACCTTTTGCACACCTTTGACGACAAGCTCGGCGTCCTTTCCGACAAAGACCTGGTGATTGGCCCCCGTTGATTCGCTACGGTCGTTGCCTACCTTCTCGATCAGGTCATGCTTGATGTCTACGCTGCAGGTTTGCCCGATGAGCTGGGTATGGTCACGCCCGGTTTCCTGGCGGAAGTCATTGCCGATATTCAAGTGCTCATCATTGCCGACCTGCTCGACACGATTACGCCCGACACGCGTGGTCTCATCATTACCGACTACATTGTTCTGGTCCCGCTGGGCATGGATGAACACTTCTTCCTTGCCCAGTTCGTCCTCGAAGCGCAGCTCGTTGAAGCCATCGCCCTTGTGGGTCTGGCTCTTGATGGTCATGCGAGTCTTGTGTTCGGGCAGGTCGTACGGCGGCAACTGGTTGCCGCAGTAGGTACGCCCGGTGATCATCGGCTGGTCGGGGTCGGCGTTGACGTACTGGATGATCACGTCCTGGCCGATGCGCGGAATGGCCATCGAGCCCCAGCTGCCGCCGGCCCAGCCTTGCGACACGCGCACCCAGCAGGAGCTGAATTCGTTGTTCTCGCTCTCCCGATCCCAGGGGAAGCTGACCTTGACCCGGCCCCACTCGTCGCAGTAGATCTCTTCCCCGGGCGGCCCGACGACGGTGGCCATGTGTGGGCCGTCGATGCGTGGCTTGGGCAACGGCGCCGGACGCCATTCGATCCGGCCGGGTACCAGCACGGCTTCCTGCGAGTAGCGCGTTCCTTGTTCGGCTCCGGCAGCTTCTTCTTGCAAGCTGGTGAATTGGCTGCCCTCGTGATGTATACGCATCACACGCCAATGTGCGTTGAGGTCTTTGCGCGGATGTTCGATGAGGGTGAAGCTCAGCCCCGGTTGCAGGCGGACATCGTCACCCTCGACTTCGGCAATATGGGCGTCATGGCGCAGGGCCGTTAGACGGGTGGCGGTGAAGGGTACACCGACCGCATCGCGCTTGTAGCGGCCGGGGTAATCGAAGCGCTCATAGTCCCGGGACTGATGGGTGATGCCACTGTCACCTGCGCGGTGTTCCTGCCGGTACTGCGGATTGGTGAAGGTGTAGTCCCGCTGCACCTGGCGTGCGGTGCGCACCTGTTCGCTGTAACGCAGGCGGCGCAGGCAAGGCCTGGCCTGGTCACCACCGCTGTTGGCGCGGTACAGCACCTGGTCGGGGCCGATGTCGCCTTCATCGAAGAAGACATCATCCTCGTCGTCGGCCTTGATCGCGCTCCGGCTGATCTGCCCCAGCGCCAACAGTCGGTCAGTGATGACCAGTTGGTGGTGTTTCGGCGTGTGCTCGAAGCGATAGACGAAACCCTCTTCACCAGCCAAGCGGGCGATGAAGTCGAGGTCCGTTTCACCGGCCTGTACGCAGAACTCGCGCACCTGATGCTCGCCCATACTCTTGATTTCGAAACGGGCAATGCCCTGGCGCTTGAGCATCAATTCGAGAATCTGCGGCACGGTTTTCTGCTGGAAGATGCGCCAGTTCGAACGCAAGCCGGCACGGGCCAGCACGGGCTCGACCAAGGCGCGGTAACGGGTGCGATAGAACCCCGTCTCACCCTGGCTGAAGCTGCTGACCAGGCCGTGCACATAGCGCAGGGGGCGCTCACCGCGCCAGATCGTGAACAGCACCGGCTTGTCGAGCAACTGGCCGAAGTCGACATCGTCTTCGAAACTGATCAACTCCAGCTTCAACTGGAACGGTGTGCTGATGGCTTCGTCGAATTCGAACGAAACCACTTCGAACTCATGCTGGCCAGCCAGCGGCTGGAAGGTAAAACGCAAAGCGGATTGGCTAGGCATGTGGATTCCCCCTGCTACTGCTGCAAAATGCCGTTGAGCGATTCCAGAACCTCGGCGGTGATCAAGCTCAGGCGGTAGCTGTAGTAGCAGTAGGCGCAGACCATGGCGATAGCAGAGATCACCAACGGGCTCCACCAGGGCCATTCCCAGCGCCGCATGCGGTGTGGGCGATGGACGACGTTGGTATAGGGATCGCCCGGGAATTCCGGCGCGGGGCCGCGCAGTTCACGAATGACCCTGTGCATCCGCGAAATCAGGGCGTTGATGATTTCATCGCACTTTGGGTCTAGGGCGTACTTGCCCTTCAGGCCCAGGCAAAAGCAGAAGTACAGGAACTCCAGCACATCCTGGAATTCCTCGGGCGACTGCATCATCCGCTCCAGCAACACGAAGATCTTCTCGCCACCGTGAGTTTCGTCATGGAAGATGCTGAGCAGTGGTTCTTGGCTCCAGCACGAATTGTTGCCCCAGGGTCGGCTCATCACGGCCTCGTCCAGATACAGGCACAAGGCATAGGAATAGACTTCGAGATGCGCAGTGGAATAACCGTGCTGCTGTATTTCCTCGCGGATGGCGCTGACCTGGGTCTGCAGGGTCTTGTGCACGTATTCGATGTTGGGCAAGTCATCCAGCGTGCGCAGGCGCATGACCAGGCCGAACAGCGGGTTTGCCGCGTCAAGCATCAGGTTGGCGAAGCCGCCGCGTAGCTGGAAGTCCGGGTCGGCCGGATAACCCTCATGACCTGCGCGCCTGCCCTGACCGGGCGGATAGGGTGAATCGGTGCCCTCCGGGACATCGAGCATGGCATGCAGGCTGTTTTCAGTTACGTCATGGGCAGTGTTGGCTGACTGGAATTTTCCAGGAGGAACAGCAGATGGGCCGGGCATGAAGAGGTCCTTGTCTTCCAGTAGACTGAAGACATGAACACTATCGGGGAATCAATTCTTCGAGGAGCTTGGGGCGTCCCAAAACGTTGTAGGAATTTTCTCCTTTTCTCCTTTTCTGGACGCCTCAGCAGTTGATCGGTTACCCCGAGTCCCAGCTATTGTCGCCGTGATGCCGGAATTCTGGGGCCGCTTTGCGGCCCTTTCGCGACGCAAGGCCGCTCCTGCAACGACTGCGCCAGCCCTCGTGTGGGCGGTGCAGCGCCGCAACCGTTCAATCAGCCAAACAACCTGGCCAGAAAACCCAGCTTCTTCTTGTACGAGCGCCGTGCTTCCAGCGCATCCTCCAGGCTCACCGCCAGGAACCGCGCCTGCTGGTTGGGCTGCATCTGCCCGATCAGGTCCAGGTCGGCGCTGATCACCGTGCCGATCATGGCGTAGCCGCCACCCGACACCGCATCACGGTGCAGGATGATCGGCTCCAGCCCCGCCGGTACCTGGATCGAACCGATCGGGTAGCAGCTGTCGACGATGTTCGAGGGGTCCGAGCCGGCCCCGAACGGCTGCTCCCGCGGCTGAAAGCTCAAGGCACTGCCGCCCTTGTAGCGATAGCCAATACGGTCTGCCTCGGAACCGACCGTCCAGGCCTCGGTGAAAAAGCTCTGCGCCGCAGCCTTGGTCAGGCGGTGAAAATACAGCCCCGGCACCACCCGCAGCACCACCTCGCCACCCAGGGCCTGGCGCAAGGCCATCGGCAGGCTTGCACCGGCGCGGGTCTTGCCGCTGGCTACGCCGACCGGCAACAGGTCGCCCGCCATCAGCTTGCGCCCATGGAAGCCACCCAATGCACCCAGCGCATAGGTTGAGCGGCTGCCGAGCACCTCGGGTACATCGATACCACCGGCCACCGCCAGATACGCCCGGGCGCCTGCGGTAGGGAAGCCGAAACGCAACACCTGCCCGGCACGCACGGCAAATGCGGTGTCCGGGCGTTGCTCGCGGCCATCGAGCAAGGCTGGCATCTGCGCACCACACACCGCCACCAGTGCATCCTGCTGAAACTCCAGCTCCGGCCCCACCAGCGCGCACTCCAGGCCCGCGGCGCCGGCCGGGTTGCCCACCAGGTGGTTGGCCGCCCTCAGGGCGTACTGATCGAGCGCGCCGGACGGCGGGATGCCCAGGTGGTAGTAGCCTTCGCGGCCCAGGTCCTGCACCGAGGTAGCCAGGCCGGGTTTGAGTACCTTGATCATGCCAGCACCTCTTGCAGGGTCCGTGGATAGCCGACCGGGTCGGCGAGGAACGCGTCCAGGGAGAATTCCACCGGGCGAATGCGCAGGTCGAAACGGCCTTCTTCTACATCCGCCACCGCCTGGTCGTAGGTACGGCGATCGATGGGCTTGAACTGCACGATGTCTCCCGGGCGGAAGAACACCATATGCTCCTTCAGGTAGTTCAGTGTCTGCTGCGGGTCGTAGATCGGCGCCGGGGTCACGCCGAACATCTGGTAGCCGCCGGCCCCGCGCACGGAATAGATGCACCCGAAGCAGCCGCCATGGCCGAGGGTGAGTTTGGGAGTGTCCGTACGCGGGCGCAGGTACTTGGGCACCTGCAGTTGCCGCTCGCGCTCGACCATCTGGAACATGAACGGCAGGCCAGCGACGAAGCCCACCATCGACACGAACCACGGTGCGCCGCTGTGTGCGGCAATGAATGCCTCGACATCGGCCAGGCCGTTGACCCGCGCGGCGTACTCCAGGTCGGTGCTGCCCGGGTCCTGGTGGCGGTCACGAAAACGCATCAGCGTTTCATGGGTCCAGGGGTCGTTGTACAGCACCGGAATCTCGATGATCCGCGTCTGCAACGAGCGCTCGGCCACCGCCTGCGCTTCAGCACCGCGCACCGCTGCCAGCAGCGCCTGCGGGGCGATACGGTCCGGGTCGAAGCGGATCTGGAACGAGGCGTTGGCCAGGCACACATCCAGCACGCCATCCAGGGCCAGCCGTTCCACCGCACGGGTGACGGCCATACCCTTGAAAAAAGCCTCCAGCGACATGCTCTCGCTGACTTCGGCAAACAGGTGCTCGTCGGCGCCAAAGCTGTAGCGGATCGGGGTTGTAGCAAGCGGTTCGGCCATGACTGTTCCTTTTCTTGGAGTCTTTATAGAAAGGCAGGCGAAAGCAAACTGCACAGGCTCAGCGTGGCGCGCGTACCACGATACCGGCAGCGTCCAGCGCCTTGCGCGTGGCCTCCACCAGGTCGAGCGCACCTGGGGTATCACTGTGCAGGCAGATGGAATCGAACGCGATGGCCAGGTCCCGCCCCTCGACCGTGCGCACCACGCCTTGCTGGCAAGCCCGCAACACCCGCTCAGCAACGGCCCTGGGCTCGTAGCCCCGCACATTGCGGGTAAACACGATCGACCCGCTCAGGTCGTACTCGCGGTCGGCGTAGAACTCGCGAATCACCGGCTGGCCCAGTGCCTGGGCAATGCGGCAGATCACCGAACCCGGCATGCAGTACAGCAGCAGCTCCGGCTCGATCACCCGCAGGTTTTCCACCAGCAGCCGCGCGGCTTCTTCGTCACGTGCCAGATGCATGTACAGCGCACCGTGCGGTTTGATGTGCTGCAGGCGCACGCCTTGGGCGCGGGCAATTTCACGCAGTGCGCCGAGCTGGTAGAGCATGTCGTCGACCAGTTCCTGGGCCGGGGCATTGATGTGCCGGCGGCCGAAGCCGACCAGGTCGCGGAACCCAGGGTGCGCCCCCACAGCAACGCCTAGGGCCTTGGCCCGCTGGACGGTGCGGCGCATGGTGCCGGGGTCACCGGCATGGAAGCCGGTGGCGATGTTGGCCGAGCTGATGTAGCCCATCAGCTCGTTGTCGACGCCGTCGCCAATGGCCCACGGGCCAAAGCCCTCCCCCATGTCCGAGTTGAAATCCACCACCTGCATGACTGTCTCTCCTGGCGCTTGTGACTGCATGCAAGCCACGTTAGATTCTCCGCACCCCCTTGGGAAGATTTATAAACAGATAGGGTGTCTTCGGAAAATCAGATACCCAGGGAGCCTACCGTGTCACTGACCCTGCGCCAGGTCCGCTACTTCGTCGCCACCGCCGAGATCGGCCAGATTTCCCAGGCGGCGATCCACCTGAACATTTCCCAGTCTGCCGTGACCACGGCGATCAAGGAGCTGGAGGCGATGCTCGGCGTGATGCTGTTCCAGCGCTCGGCCCAGGGCATGAGCCTGACCGAGGCCGGTCGGCACTTCCTGAACCGCGCCTACGTGATCCTGCGCAGCGTGGACGATGCGCTTAACAGCCCGCTGCCGGATGTGCGCGCCAGCGGCCTGCTGCGCCTGGCAGCAAGCTATACGGTGATCGGCTACTTCCTGCCGCATCACCTGCAACGCCTGGAACACTGGCACCCGGACGTGACCCTGGAACTTTACGAACAAGAGCGCAGCGCCATCGAGCAAGGCCTGCTGGAGGGGCGTTTCGACATGGCGGTGGTGCTCACCGCCAACCTCACCCACCCGGACATCGTCTCGGAAACCCTGTTCAACTCCGAACGCCGCCTGTGGCTGCCCGGCCACCATCCGCTGTGCGAGCGCTCGGCGGTAAGCCTGGCCGATGTGGCTTGCGAGCCGTTCATCCTGCTGACCGTGGATGAAGCCGAGCAAAGCGCCATGCGCTATTGGGAACAGGCCGGGCAGCGGCCGAAAGTGCGGGTGCGGACCAGTTCGGTGGAAGCCGTGCGCAGTATGGTCGCCAATGGCAGCGGTGTGGCGATCCTGTCGGACCTGGTGCACCGCCCGTGGTCGCTGGAGGGCAAGCGTATCGAGACGGTGACCATCAGCGACCCGGTGACGCCGATGAGCGTGGGGTTGGCCTGGCACCGGGAACGGGCGTTCAGCCCGGCGATGCAGGCCGTGCGCAATTACTTCCATGATGCATTTCTGGCGCCGCAGCAGTTGTCGGCACGGCGCTGACCAGTTTTTTGCCGGCCCGGCCTCTTCGCGGGCATGCCCGCTCCCACAGGGGCCGCGTGGCTTTCAAGTATCCAAACCAAGGCCGGCTTGCTTTTACCGCTCCACGGGCATAGCGTTCGGGAGTTTTCTTTACTGTGCCCAGGAGCAACTCCATGTACACCGGCATCGTCCAGGCCGTCCGCCCTCTGCTTGATGTGACCACCTACCCGGGCCACAACCAGTTCACCATCGACCTCACCCCGGAACTGCTCGACGAGCTGAAGATCGGCGCCAGCGTCAGTGTCGAGGGCACCTGCCTGTCGGTCACCGAAATCGACGGCACCCAGGTCAGGTTCGACGCCATGACCGCCACCCTCGAGCGCACCAACCTGCGCAACTTCAAGGCCGGCCAGGGCGTCAACATTGAACGCTCGGCGAAGATGAACGCCGAAGTCGGTGGCCACCTGATGGCCGGCCACATCGCCACCACCGCCGAAATCGTCGAGCTGTCGATCAAGGAAACCGGTGCCTTCATCAAGTTCCGCATGCCACCGCAATGGGGCAAGTACGTGTTCCCGCGCGGTTTCATCGGGGTAAACGGCTGCAGCCTGACCGTCGCCGATGTCGAGGACAACGTGATCACCATCAACCTGATCCCGGAAACCCTGCGCCAGACTACCTTCGCCAGCTACAAGGCCGGCGAGCTGCTCAATATCGAAGTGGACCACCAGACCATGGTCCTGGTCGATGTGGTGGAGCGCACCATCAAAGGCACCCTGGCCCGCGAAAAACTGCTGCCCTGAGACCCGCCCATGCTGCCTACCGCCCTCCCCGCACGCACAGCCAAACGGCTGCGCCTGCAAATTCTGCGTGGTCGTGTCGGCCTTGGCCTGGTCGCCGGCCTGTCGGTGCTGGCCGGCATGACCGATGCCATTGGCCTGCTGGCCCTGGGCGACTTCGTATCGTTCATGAGTGGCAATACCACCCGCCTGGCCGTCGCCATCAGCGAGGCGGACCTGGCCCTGGTGCTGCGCCTGAGTGCTGCGGTGCTGGGCTTCGTCGCTGGCAACGCCCTGGGCGTGCTGCTGGCGCGCGGCTTCCGCCGTCGGGCCTGGCCGGTGCTGCTGGTGGTCGCCGTCCTGCTGGCCTTCGCGGCGGCATGGCCCTTGGCGGTCACTTTTCCGGCGTTGCTCGCGGCCACACTGGCCATGGGCATGATCAATGCCGTGGTCGAACAGGTGAATGGCCTGCCTATCGGCCTGACCTACGTCACCGGTGCCCTGTCGCGCTTCGGTCGTGGCCTGGGGCGCTGGCTGCTGGGCGAGCGGCGCAATGGCTGGCGGGTGCAACTGGTGCCTTGGGCCGGCATGCTGCTGGGTGCCGCGCTGGGTGCCTGGCTGCAACAACACCTGGGCCTGCTGGCACTGACCGGCAGCTGCGCACTGGCCTGCGTACTGGCCATGGTGTCGCGGTTCATCCCGGGCGCCTGGCAGCGCGGTTACATGCCGCGCTGATCACCTGTGGAAGCTGGTTGGCGATGCGCCGCGAAAGCGGCGCGCACTGAAATCAGATGCCTTCGCGGGCCAGGTCCATGGCGAAGTAGGTGAGGATCAGGTCGGCACCGGCACGCTTGATCGCGCCAATGCTTTCACGCACCACCCGGCCTTCATCGATGGCGCCAGCCAGGCCGCCGAACTTGATCATCGCGTACTCGCCGCTCACCTGATAGGCCGCCAGCGGCAGGCGCGATGCTGCGCGGATATCGGCGATCACGTCGAGGTAGGCACCGGCCGGCTTGACCATCAGCACATCCGCCCCTTCCTGCTCGTCGAGCAACGACTCACGCACGGCTTCGCGGCGGTTCATCGGGTTCATCTGGTAGCTCTTGCGGTCGCCCTTCAGCGCGGTACCACCGGCTTCACGGAACGGGCCATACAGCGACGAGGCAAACTTGGTGGAATAGGCCATGATCGCGGTATCGTGGAAACCGGCACCATCCAGCGCGCTGCGAATGGCCTGGACCTGGCCGTCCATCGCCGCCGACGGGGCAATGAAGTCGGCACCGGCAGCGGCGGCGATGACTGCCTGCTTGCCCAGGTTGGCCAGGGTGGCGTCATTGTCCACGCCATGGTCGTGCAACACACCGCAGTGGCCGTGGCTGGTGTATTCGCAGAAGCAGGTGTCGGACATCACCACCATTTCCGGCACGGTGTCCTTGCAGATGCGCGACATGCGCGCGACCAGGCCGTTTTCGTTCCAGGTGTCGCTGCCAACGGCGTCCAGGTTGTGCGAAACGCCAAAGGTCATTACCGACTTGATACCGGCGCGGGCATAGCGCTCGATTTCCTGGGCCAGCAGCTTCTCGGGGATGCGGTTGACGCCCGGCATGCTGGTGATCGGCACGAAGTCATCGATGCCCTCTTCGACGAAGATCGGCAGGATCAGGTCTTCAAGGCGGAACTCGGTTTCCTGGAAGATCGTGCGCAGGGACTCGTTCTGGCGCAGGCGGCGTGGACGAACGGACGGGAATTGGTTGGACATGACAGCTCCAGGGAATTTGAACGGCGTATACCTTATGCCTGTCTCGCGCCAGTGAAAAGGCCAGATGACGAGATATTGTCTTGCGTCAAAGGCAATGGCTGCATTTTTCCTGGGCCGGCCTCTTCGCGGGTAAACCCGCTCCCACAGAATTCGCGCTGCACTTGCAGGAGCGGGTTTACCCGCGAAGAGGCCACTGCAAGCAACCTGTTACTGCAGCCAGGGCGGCGCAGGCTCCTCTGCCCTGGCCACCCCATGCTCGGCCTCGACCCGCGCGGCACGCCGGCGCGCATCATCCAGCCGCGCCGCATCGATCTCGCGCATCACCCCGGCCACGTCAGCCGCCTGCTCGTCATCCTCGAACAGCCCCGTCAGCGGGCTGTCCGGGCGCAGTTCGCCCGCCTCGTACAAGGCCCACATTTCCTGCGCATACCGGGTACTTTTCAGCTCCGGCGCAAAGCGCCCGAAATAGTGGGCCATGTTGGCCACATCGCGCTGCAGCATGCTGAAGGCATGGTTGTTGGCCGCTGCGTCCACAGCCTGCGGCAAGTCGATGATCACCGGCCCGTCCGGGCCAAGCAGCACGTTGAACTCCGACAGGTCGCCATGCACCAGTCCGGCACACAGCATCAGTACGATCTGGCGAATCACGAAAGCATGGAACGCCCGGGCATCCTCGGCGTCGAGGTGCACGTCGTTCAGGCGAGGGGCCGCGTCACCGTCGGCATCGGTCACCAACTCCATCAACAGCACGCCGTCCTGGAAGTCATAGGGCTTGGGCACCCTCACGCCGGCACCGGCCAGGCGGAACAGCGCCGCCACTTCGGCATTCTGCCAGGCGTCTTCGGCTTCCTTGCGGCCGTATTTGCTGCCCTTGGCCATGGCCCGGGCCTGGCGGCTGTTGCGCACCTTGCGGCCCTCCTGGTACTCGGCGGCCTGGCGGAAACTGCGCTTGTTGGCTTCTTTATAGACCTTGGCGCAGCGTACCTGGCTGCCGCAGCGCACCACATACACGGCGGCTTCCTTGCCACTCATCAATGGCCGCAGTACTTCATCGACCAGGCCGTCTTCGATCAGGGGTTCGATTCTTTTCGGTGTCTTCATCAGGCTGCGTTCGGGGTCCTGGCTGCGTTGGCGGACATCCTCTCACAGCCTGATGCGACTTGCTCGTCTGTCTTCAGGGCGAACGACTCAGGCGCCCTGCCCTACACTGCCAACCGCCACACCGCGCGCCCGACGCCGTGTCACCAGCAGCCCGGAACACACCACCAGCACCGCCAGCACCATGGTCGATACCACTTCCAGGCGGTGGTCCGGACGGAACAGCATCAGCACCAGCACACCGCTGATGAACAGGATCACGCCCCAGGTCAGCCACGGGAACAGCCACATGCGGTAGCCCAACGTCTTGCCCTGTGCGGTCAGGCGCTGGCGCAGGCGCAGCTGGGAAACGGCGATCACCAGGTACACCAGCAAGGCAATGGCGCCGGAGCTTGCCATGAGGAAGCCGAACACCTTGGCCGGCACCAGGTAATTGGCGATCACCGCCAGGAACGCCGCACCGGTAGACAGCAGCACCGCCACCACCGGCGTGCCACTGCGGCTCGTCACCTGGGCGCAGGCAGGGGCGTCACCGCGGCGGCTCAGCGAATAGACCATGCGCGAGGCGGTGTACAGCGAGGAGTTGAGGCAGCTGGTCACCGAGGTCAGCACCACGAAGTCGATGATGGCCTTGGCATTCGGTACCCCGAGGGTGTCCAGCACCGTGACATACGAGCCTTCGGTGGCCAGGCGCGGGTCGGTCCACGGTACCAGCGCGATGACAATGAAGATCGACAGGATGTAGAACAGGGTGATCCGCCAGATCACCGAGTTGGTGGCCTTGGAAATATGCTTGCCTGCTTCGTCGGATTCGGCCGCGGCGATGGTCACCACCTCGGCCCCGAGGAACGAGAACATGGTAATCAGCATGGCGCTCAGCACGGCACCAAAACCATTGGGCATGAAACCGCCGCTATCCCACAGGCGCGACACACCGCTGACACCGGAGCCTGGCAGCAGGCCAAAGATGGCGCACACTCCCAGCGCGATGAAACCGACGATGGCCACCACCTTCACCAACGCCAGCCAGAACTCGAACTCACCATAGTTCTTCACGCTGAACAGGTTGGTGGCGGTCAGCAACAGGGTAATCACCAGCGACAATACCCAGATCTCCATCTGCGGGACCCAGGAATTGATGATGGTGGCGGCGATATTGGCCTCGATGGGGATGATCAGTACCCAGAACCACCAGTACAGCCAGCCGATGGTGTAGCCGGCCCACTTGCCAATGGCGAGGTCGGCATAGGTAGAGAACGAACCGGTGTCCGGCGAGGCAACGGCCATTTCGGCCAGCATGCGCATCACCAGCACCACCAGTGCGCCGGCCAGGATATAGGCCAGGATGGTGGCGGGCCCTGCTTCGGCAATCGCACGGCCGGAGCCGACGAACAGGCCGGCACCGATCACGCCGGCAATGGACAGCATGGTGACATGCCGTGATTTCAATCCATGACTCAAATTGTTCTTGTGGGTTTGCATGGCGCTACCTTGTTGTTTTTGTCATGCCCACGCGGGGGCCGCCGGCTTGCACGTCACCGACGCAGGCGCGAAAAAGCCCGCCCTGCCCTAGATGGTGAGTAGGGCAGTACGGGTTGAGTAAAACGAAACCGCAGAACGTATTACCGCTATGTCAGCCGGCAGCCCGCTGCCGGGGCGCCAGGTCGGCCTTGGGGAACCCGCTGCCCTGGCGGGCAACCTGCTCACAGACCTTGTCGACGATGTAGGCACCGATCGGGATGGCGGAGGTGGCGGCCGGCGACGGCGCGTTGCACACATTGACGCTGCGCGCAGTGTTGACGAACAGGAAGTCGTCGATCAGCTTGCCGTCACGCGATACGGCCTGGGCACGCACGCCGGCCGGGTAAGGCGTGAGATCGGCCTTGGTGATGCTCGGGCAGTACTTCTGTACCTGCTTGAGGTAGCCGCCCTTGAACAGCGAGTTCTTCATCTCGATCAGGCCCGGGCGGAAGTTCTTCGCCAGCACCTTGAGAATGCCGGGGGTGGTCAGGGTCTGGAACAGGTCGCTGGGGCTGATGTCGCTCTTGCGATAACCCTCACGCTTCATCGCCAGCACGGCGTTGGGGCCAACGGTGACGGTGCCGTCGATCATGCGCGTCAGGTGCACGCCCAGGAACGGCATGGACGGGTCGGGAATCGGGTAGATCAGGTGGTTGACGATCTGGTTGTGCTGTTTGGGCAGCAGGTAGTACTCGCCGCGGAACGGGCAGATGACGAACTCGGTACGCAAGCCCAGCATGCTCACCACCCGGTCGGCCATCAGGCCCGAGCAGGTCACCAGGAAACGGCTGCGCAATTCGTCACCCTGCGTGCGCACGATCACTTCGCTGGCCAGTTCCTGCAGGCCGACCACCTCGGCGCCGTAACGGATTTCGCCGCCGGCGCGCTGGAACTCGGCGCCCATGGCCGCAGTCACTTCGGCGTAATTGACGATGCCGCTGGAGGGCACGAATATGCCGCCCATGCCGACGATATTGGGCTCGCGCTCGCGCAGTTCGGCCGCCGACAGCCAGTAGCGCTCCAGGCCATTGGCCGCGGTGCGCTCCCACAGCGCTTTCATGCGCTGCATTTCCAGGTCGTTGGTGGCCACCAGCAGCTTGCCGCACTCATCGAAGCGGATGCCGTGCCGGGTGCAGAAGGCCTTGGTGGCCTTGTTGCCTTCCAGGCAGAAGCGCGCCTTGAGGCTGCCGGGGGTGTAATACACGCCGGCGTGGATCACGCCGCTGTTGTGGCCGGTCTGGTGGCGGGCCGGGCCGGACTCTTTCTCCAGCAGGAGAATCTTCGCGTCCGGGTAGACCTTGATCAGGTGCATGGCCGTGGACATGCCCACAATGCCACCGCCAATGATGATGAAATCGTACACAGCCTTACCTCACACGCAGGCATTGCCTGACTGGCTCACCATGGCCCGCACGGGTCATGGTGGCATCGTTTTGTGCAAAGGCGCGTGGGCGGGCGCCCGCCCCGCGCCCTGTCATTATTGCCCGCGCTGGTACAGCGGTTTGGGGAAGGCGACGTAGCCGCGCTGGCGCATCAGCTCGCGGCGCAGGCCTTCGTGCGGCGTAAAGCGGTCGCGGCCATGCAGCCAGAACAGATTGTTGATCAGCAGGAAGCTTCCCACGCCCACCGGTACCGACAGCTTCTTCTCGCTGCCTTCGAGCGATTCGGACAAGGCGTTCAGCCAGATGCCCTCCTCGTAGTTCTCCGGCTGCACGAACTGGTCGATGTAGCGCATGGTCGGACGGCCTTCGGCATCGGTGTCGAACACCGAGTGGAACACATCCTCGGACACCTTCTTGCTCGGTGGTGCGGTCCAGCGCATTTCCCGACGGGCCAGCGGGTGGCGGAAGAATTCGTCGCACTGCTCCCAGTCGTCCAGGTGCAGCAGCAGCGAGTTGCCGCCTTCCATGTTCTTTTCGTCGATCTTCAGCATCAGCACGTAGTCGGTGATCTGGTTGACGAAGGTGCCATCGTTGTGCAACTCCATGACCCGGTGCGGCTGACGCAGGTAGCTGTCGGAGTTGTCGGTGTTGACCACCACGAAGCGGGCATAGAACTGGCCGCTCATGGCGTCGTAGTTGGAGCGGCCGATCAGGTGTGCGCAGGCGGTGGTGAACTTGACCATGTCCTCGGCCTGGCTCACGTCATCCAGGCCGACCGGGGTGATCAGCATGCCGCCGCTGGCGCGATTGAGGATGGTATTGAGCAGCACCGGCCGCAGGGTGCCCTGGCACAGCTCGTCGAGGATCTCGCCAACCCGGAAGCGCAGGAACGACTTGTACTCCAACGCCTGCACCGGCCACTGGGCAACGGCCTGGACGAACGCTTCGACCGTTTCGCGGGCAAAGGTGAGTTCAAGCAGGCGCGGCGACTGTTTCGAGGGGGCGATGGTGTAACCACGCGGTTCGAGCGGCAGTGGCATCACAAGTTCGTCGATCTGCGTAAAAGCGTTCATGGCAGTGTCCTGGCAGAAAAAAGTGGGGTGGCGCCGTCCGGGCATGAGCTGGATCAGTGCGGGCGAGGTAAAAATATCGCCACAAACCAAAAATGTCTACATTTTTATTGTTCGACGACAAAACGCTTGTTTGTCCATTGTTTTTCGCCAGCGAACGCTTTCGGTATGATCGACAAAACCGTTTGAGGAACAGGATCTTGGAAGCGCTCGCCCCCCGACAAAACTCAGCATTCAGCGGGTATGAGAGGCTCAAGAAGGACATCATCCGCGGCGTGTTCAAGCCCGGAGAAAAGCTGTTGATGAGCACCCTGAAGGACCGCTACGACCTGGGCGTGGGCCCGCTGCGCGAAGCGCTGTCGCAGCTGGTGGCCGAGCACCTGGTCAACGCGATCAGCCAGAAGGGCTACCGCGTGGCGCCCATGTCGCTGGACGAGATGAACGACATCTACGATGCCCGCGCCAACCTGGAGGCGATGATCATCACCCTGGCCATCGAGCGTGGCGACGACGCCTGGGAGGCGTCGGTACTGGCCCACTCGCATACCCTGGCCAAGGTGGTGGAAGTGAAGACCCGCGAGCAGCGCCTGGATGTGTGGGACGAACGGCACAAGGCGTTTCACACTGCCATTGCCTCGGGCTGCGGCTCCAAGCACCTGCTGCAGGCGCGCACCTACCTGTTCGACCAGGCCGAGCGCTACCGGCACCTGTGGCTGACCCAGACGGTGTTTTCCGAACAGGCGCTGGAGCTCAAGCGCCAGGAGCATGCAGCACTGGTCGAAGTGATTCTGGCCCGGGACGCCAAGCGCGCCAGTGCCATGATGCGTTCGCACCTGATGACCCCGGTGCCGATCATTGCGCAGATCATGCATGCCGAAGGGATTGGCGCACGCTGAAACACCACGGCGCCTGCTTCGCGGGTAAACCCGCTCCCACAGGGATGTCACCGCTCTTGGGGGCGACGCTGCACCTGTGGGAGCGGGTTTACCGGCCAAGAGGCCAGTGCAGGCCAAAGACGCTAGATGAATTTTTCTTAAATCGCCGTTTGGCTATTCTTTGGCACAATCAAGTCTCCATTAGATGCCCGGAAACCAGCATGCCTCGCGTACTGACCATCGAAGACGACGCCGTCACCGGCCAGGAAATCGTCGCCGAACTTACCAGCCACGGCCTGGAGGTGGATTGGGCCGACAATGGCCGTGAAGGCCTGGCCAAGGCCATTGCCGGCGGCTACGACCTGATCACCCTCGACCGCATGCTGCCCGAGGTCGATGGGCTGACCATCGTTACCACCCTGCGCAGCCTCAAGATCGCCACACCGATCCTTATGATCAGCGCCCTCTCCGATGTCGACGAGCGGGTACGCGGCCTGCGTGCCGGGGGTGACGACTACCTGACCAAGCCGTTCGCCTCCGACGAGATGGCCGCACGAGTCGAAGTACTGCTGCGCCGCAACAGCGTGCCCATGACCCAGACCCGCCTGCAGGTCGCCGACCTGCAACTGGACCTGATCAGCCACGAAGCCCGCCGCGGCGAACAAACCCTCAACCTGCTGCCCACCGAGTACAAGCTGCTGGAGTACCTGATGCGCCATAGCGGCCAGGTGATCACGCGGATGATGATTTTCGAGGAAGTCTGGGGCTACCACTTCGACCCGGGCACCAACCTGATCGACGTGCACATCGGCCGTCTGCGCAAGAAAATCGACTCACCCGGCCAGTCGCCGCTGATCCGTACGGTACGGGGCTCCGGCTATGCCATTGCTGAACCCGTCTAAGGGCTGGAGCTCCTCGACCAGCCGCCTGCTGGCGCTGTACAGCTTTCTGTTCGTGGCCTGGAGCAGCATCCTCATGGGGGTGCTGTACTTCGAGGTGTCCAGCTACCTGAACAAACTCACTCGCCATTCCATGCTGCAGCGCCAGCACCTGTTCGCACACATGAGCGGCAAGCAGCTGGATGACGCCCTGGTTGCCAGCCAGGCCTTCGAAGAACGCAGCTTCGACGCCTATGGCCTGTTCGACAACCAGCTCAACCCGATCGGCGGGCGCATTCGTGCTGTCCCGCCAGAGCTGGGGCTGGACGGCAAGGTTCACGAACTCAAGCGCTGCCTGGACGCCGACGACCCGCACATGCCGCGTGACAGCTGCGACGCGGTGGCGATCAAGGTGCAGGATGGCCGCTGGCTGGTGCTGGTGCGCGACAACGGCTCGCTGTTCGTGGTCACCCGGATCATCCTGCATGCCCTGCTCTGGGGGATCTCGCTGACCCTGATCCCGGGGTTTGCCGGCTGGTACCTGCTAAGGCGCCGGCCGCTCAAGCGCATCCGCGCGATCCAGGCCCAGGCCGAACTGATCGTCGCCGGTGACCTTACCCACCGCCTGCCGCTGTCGGCCCGGCGCGACGAGCTGGACATGCTGGCGGCCATCGTCAACGCCATGCTCGACCGCATCGAGCGGCTGATGCATGAGGTCAAGGGCGTGTGCGACAACATCGCCCACGACCTGCGCACCCCGCTCACGCGCCTGCGCGCCCAGCTGTACCGCATTCGCCAGCAAAGTGACGTCGACTCCACCCAGGCAGAGGCGCTGGACCAGGCCATCGGCGAAACCGACACCCTGATGGCGCGTTTTCGCGGGTTGTTGCGCATCAGTGAACTGGAAGATCGCCAGCGTCGGGCCGGTTTCGTCCAGCTTGACCCGCACGAACTGTTGGTGGAGTTGCACGACTTTTACCTGCCGTTGGCCGAAGATGGCGGCATTCGCCTGGAACTGCAGCAGCCAGCTGAACTGCCAGCATTGCACGGTGATCGCGAACTGCTGTTCGAGGCGCTGGCCAACCTGGTGGGCAACGGCATCAAGTTCACGCCTGAGGGTGGGCGGGTGCGGATTGCTGCCACCCAGGATGACAAGGGCCTGCACCTGGCCATCGAGGACAGCGGGCCGGGTATTCCGCAAGAGGAACGTGCGGCAGTGCTGAAGCGCTTCTACCGTAGCGATGAAGGCCACCGCCATGCGGGGTTCGGGCTGGGGTTGTCGATCGTTGCGGCGATCGTCGACCTGCATGGGTTCGGGCTGGAGGTGGGGGAAAGCGAATTGGGTGGGGCCAGGTTGGTTCTACATTGCCCATTGGCTGGACTGGCCAAATAAAAGCCGGGGCCGCAAAGCGGCCCCCTTGAAGTCGATCAGTCAGCCAGACGCCAGGTAGTCCCACCCTTGCTGTCTTCCAGCACCACACCCATGGCGGTCAGCTGGTCGCGAATACGGTCGGACTCGGCCCAGTTCTTGTCCGCACGCGCCTGCAGGCGCGCCTGGATCAAGCCCTCGACCTCAGCGGCATCCACCTTGCCTTCGGCACCAGCACGCAGGAAGTCATCGGCTTCCAGCTGCAGCACACCCAGCACATCACCCAGCTCGCGCAGGCGACCGGCAAGGCCGGCAGCGGCCTCCACGTCGCTGTCGCGCAGGCGGTTGATCTCGCGCACCAGGTCGAACAGCACGGCGCAGGCTTCGGGGGTGCCGAAGTCATCGTTCATGGCCACGCTGAAGCGCTCGACAAACTCTTCGCCACCCTTGGCCGCCACCCGCGGCAAGCCGCGCAAGGCGTGGTAGAAGCGCTCCAGTGCGCCCTTGGCATCACGCAGGCTGTCTTCCGAGTAGTTGATTGCGCTGCGGTAGTGGCTGGCCACCAGCAGGTAACGCACCACTTCCGGGTGATACTTTTCGAGCACGTCGCGGATGGTGAAGAAGTTGTTCAACGACTTGGACATCTTCTCGCCATTGATACGGATCATGCCGCAGTGCATCCAGGCATTGGCGTACTGCTTGCCGGTGGCCGCCTCGCTCTGGGCAATCTCGTTCTCGTGGTGCGGGAACTCCAGGTCACTACCGCCACCGTGGATGTCGAAGCTTTCACCCAGGCAGCAGGTGGACATCACCGAGCACTCGATGTGCCAGCCCGGACGCCCCGGGCCCCATGGCGATTCCCAGCTCGGCTCGCCCGGCTTGACGCCCTTCCACAGCACGAAGTCCAGCGGGTCCTGCTTGGCTTCGTCGACCTCGATACGGGCACCGATGCGCAGGTCTTCGATCTTCTTGCGCGAGAGCTTGCCGTAGCCGACGAACTTGCCGACGCGGTAGTACACGTCGCCATTGCCCGGGGCGTAGGCGTAACCCTTGTCGATCAGGGTCTGGATCATTGCGTGCATGCCGGCGATATGGTCGGTGGCACGCGGCTCCTGGTCCGGCGGCAGGATGTTCAGGCGGCGCTCGTCTTCGTGCATCGCGTCGATCATGCGGGCGGTCAAGGCGTCGAAGCTCTCGCCGTTCTCGTTGGCCCGGTTGATGATCTTGTCATCGATGTCGGTGATGTTACGCACGTAGGTCAGCTCATAGCCGCTCTTGCGCAGCCAGCGGGTGACCAGGTCGAAGGCCACCATGCTGCGGCCATGGCCCAGGTGGCAGTAGTCGTATACGGTCATGCCGCACACGTACATGCGCACCTTGTTGCCATCCAGCGGCTTGAAGACTTCCTTCGCTTTGCTCAGCGTGTTGTAGATGGTAAGCACGGCGGTTCCTCAGCTGCCCCAGGAGTCACGCAGGGTGACAGTGCGGTTGAACACCGGGCGCCCCGGCTGGCTGTCTTTCAGGTCGGCGCAGAAGTAGCCTTCGCGTTCGAACTGGAAGCGGTCCTCGGGCTGCGCCTGGGCCAACGACGGCTCGGCACGGCAGCCGCTGAGCACTTGCAGCGAACCTGGGTTGATGTTGTCCAGGAAGCTGCCGCCCTCCTCGGTCTTTTCCGGGTTCGGCGAGCGGAACAGACGGTCGTACAGGCGCACTTCGCACTCGACGCTGCCCTCGGCCGGCACCCAGTGGATCACGCCCTTGACCTTGCGGCCTTCCGGGTTCTTGCCCAGCGTGTCCGGGTCGTACGAGCAACGCAGCTCGACGATGTTGCCGTCGGCATCCTTGATCGCCTCGTCGGCGCGGATCACGTAGCTGCCGCGCAGGCGCACTTCACCGGCCGGCTCCAGGCGCTTGTAGCCCTTCGGCGGCTCTTCCATGAAATCGTCGCGGTCGATGTACAGCTCACGGGAGAACGGCAGCACGCGCACGCCCATGTCTTCCTTCGGGTGGCGCGGCAGTTCGAGCTGCTCGACCTGGCCTTCCGGATAGTTGGTGATGACCACTTTCAGCGGGCGCAGCACGCACATGGCGCGCGGCGCGGTGCGGTCCAGGTCGTCACGGATGCTGAACTCGAGCATCGACATGTCGACCACGCCGTCGGAACGGTTGGTGCCGATCATTTCGCAGAAGTTACGAATCGAGGCCGGGGTGTAGCCACGGCGACGGAAGCCGGACAGGGTCGACATGCGCGGGTCGTCCCAGCCTTCGACGTGCTTTTCGTCAACCAGCTGCTTGAGCTTGCGCTTGGATGTGATGGTGTAGTTCAGGTTCAGGCGGCTGAACTCGTACTGGCGCGGGTGAGCCGGCACCGGCAGGTTGTCGAGGAACCAGTCGTACAGCGGACGATGCCCTTCGAACTCCAGGGTGCAGATCGAGTGGGTGATGCCCTCGATCGCGTCCGACTGGCCGTGGGTAAAGTCGTAGTTGGGGTAGATGCACCACTTGTCACCGGTCTGGTGGTGGTGGGCATGGCGGATGCGGTACAGGATCGGGTCGCGCAGGTTCATGTTCGGCGAGGCCATGTCGATCTTGGCCCGCAGCACGCGCTCGCCGTCCTTGAACTCGCCAGCCTTCATGCGGGCGAACAGGTCGAGGTTCTCTTCAACGCTGCGCTCGCGGAACGGGCTGTTCTTGCCCGGTTCCTTGAGATTGCCACGGTATTCCTTGGCTTGCTCAGGGGTAAGGTCGCAAACGTAGGCCTTGCCACGCTTGATCAGCTCGACCGCCCAATCGTGCAGCTGGTCGAAGTAGTCGGAGGCGTAGCGCACGTCGCCGGCCCAGTCGAAGCCCAGCCACTTGACATCGCTCTGGATGGCGTCGATGTACTCCTGGTCTTCCTTGGCCGGGTTGGTATCGTCGAAACGCAGGTGGCAAACGCCCCCGAATTCCTTGGCCAGGCCGAAGTTGACGCAGATCGACTTGGCGTGACCGATATGCAGGTAGCCATTGGGCTCCGGCGGGAAACGGGTGACGATGCTGCTGTGCTTGCCCGAGTCCAGGTCGGCCTGGATGATCGGCCGCAGGAAGTTCGCAGGGACAGCGGGGGCGCCTTTGGCAGCGGCGTTGGGCGCGTTGTCGGCAGTGGGCTTGCTCATAGGATCCTTGAATGCACGTGTCCGGCCTGGGTAGGCCGATTGAATCAAAGGGCCTATCATAGCCGAAGCAGTCAAGCTGCTGACAGCCGGGCCCGGACAAACTGGCGTGATTTATCACGGCTTTTTGCCGCAGCCTGGCAAAATGGCCAGTGCGCGCCATGTGTCGCGATCGCCTGATCCTGCGTCAGGTGATAACCCGCGCCCTGCGCACCCTAATTCCCGATTGCCTTGAAAGAGCGAGTTTCAGCATGTCCAAAGTCAAACTGAGCACCAACCACGGCGACATCGTCCTGCAACTGGACGCCGAGAAAGCGCCGCTGACTACCGAAAACTTCGTTCAGTACGTCAAGGACGGCCACTACAACGGCACCGTGTTCCACCGCGTGATCAAGGGCTTCATGATCCAGGGCGGCGGCTTCGAGCCTGGCATGAGCCAGAAGAAAACCCGCGCCAGCATCCAGAACGAAGCCGACAACGGCCTGAAGAACAAGAAGTACAGCATCGCCATGGCCCGCACCATGGAGCCGCACTCCGCCTCGGCGCAGTTCTTCATCAACTCGTCCGACAACGACTTCCTCAACCACAGCGGCAAGAACGTGCAGGGCTGGGGCTATGCGGTATTCGGCGAAGTGATCGAAGGCCGTGAAATCGTCGACGCCATCGAAAAAGTCGCCACTGGCTCCAAGGCTGGCCACCAGGACGTGCCAAAAGACGACGTGGTCATCGAGAAAGCCGAGATCATTGAGTGATCCTGCTGATCTCCGATCTGCACCTGCAAGAAGAACGCCCGGACATTACCCGGGCGTTTCTTGATCTGCTCGATGGCCGTGCCCGCCACGCCCAGGCGTTGTACATCCTTGGCGACTTCTTCGAAGCCTGGATCGGTGACGATGCCATGACACCCTTCCAGCAGTCGGTCTGCCACGCCATGCGTCGGCTGAGCGACAGCGGCACGGCCATCTACCTGATGCACGGCAATCGTGACTTCCTGATTGGCCAGGCCTTTTGCGACGCTGCCGGCTGCACGTTGCTGCATGACCCCAGCGTGATCGAACTGGGCGGTGAACAGGTGCTGCTGATGCATGGCGATACCTTGTGCACCCGCGACCTGGCCTACATGAAAATGCGCCGTCTGCTGCGCAACCCGCTGAGTCTGTGGCTGTTGCGGCACCTGCCGCTGTCGGCCCGCTACAAGCTGGCACGCAAGCTGCGCAGCGAAAGCCGCACGCAAACGCGGATGAAGTCCACCGAAATTGTCGATGTCACGCCGGAGGAAGTACCGAAGGTGATGGCGGCGCATGGTGTGCGCACCTTGGTGCATGGGCATACCCATCGGCCGGCGATACACAAGCTGGTGGTCGACGGGCAACCGGCACGGCGTATCGTGCTGGGCGACTGGGACCGCCGGGGCTGGGCCTTGCAGGTTGACGAGCAAGGGTTTCAGCTGGCGCCGTTCGAGTTTTCCTGACCGACCGAGTCGCCTTCTTCGCGGGCGTGCCCGCGAAGAGGCCGGTATGCCTTACTGCTGGACCACCGCCCCCTTGTCCCGCTCACTGATCACCACTTCCCGGTACTCGGGATCAGCCTTGATCTGCGCCTCGGTAAACGGAATCACCGCCAGTTGCCTGGCCGCAAACGCCCTGGTCTGGTCACTGGCATGCACCGAAGCCGCTTCACTCGACTGGGAAAACGCCAGCAATCCACGGGCCTCTGGCCCCTTGTCGGTAAAGCTGACCAGCTGCAGGTAGCTGGTACCACTGACCACCAGCCGCTTGCCCTGCCCTTGCGGCACACTGTAGATCGCGTTGTACACACCCAATGCCTGCGGGCCACCCGGCACCGGCGTGCCATCGCTCGCCTGTTGCACCTGCCCCCAACGCGCCTCCCCCGCTATGCCGCTGTCACTCACCTGCTTGAGCGAAGCCAGCGCGGCCTGGTGCAGCAGCTTGCGCACGGCCGCCTGCTCGACCGCCAGCCCACGCGGGGTGTGCTGCGGATCGGCCGGGTCGAAGGCCACCCGCCAGCTTTCCGGGTGCTCGGCCAGGGCATCGAACAGGTTCTGAAAGTGCACCAGGCCAATGCCACTGTCCAGGTCAGCCTTGCCATTCCAGGCCGCCAGGCTACTGCATACGGCACGCACATCCGCATCGGCGCCCTTGCACCATTGCAGCAGGTCAGGCAGTACCAGGCGGGCCAGGTAGACCTCGTCATCGGTCACCATGCGCTGCAGGTCGTCAACGCCCAACCGGGCCTGACCCTGCAGGCGTTGCAGGGCAAAGCGGCCACGCATGCCCAGCGGCTGGTCACTGCGGCTGACCAGCGGCGAATAACCGGTCAGCGGCTGCGCCGGGTTGGCCATCCAGGCCGGGTCGTTGGAGTTCTGCACGAAATCTTCGCGCTCCAGGCTCGGCAGCAGCCGTGCCGGGAAGATCCCCGGCTGCGCGGCCTGCGCATCGACCTTCCACTGGCATGCGCTGCGTGAACCATCCAGTACCACCAGGCGCCCTTGCGCCTGCGGGTTGCTGCATGCGCCCAGCAGTTGCTGATCCACATAAGGCACTACTGACTGGTTCAGGTACAGGGCCTTGCCAGCCTGGTCCACCGCCAGCGTGTTGACCCAGGGAATGCCCTGCAGTTGTTCGATCGAGTCTTTCAACGTCACCAGGCTATCGGCACGGTTGATCTGGTACCACTGCTGCAACACCCGGGTATTTTCGAGGTTGGCGTCGCGCAGGCTGTAGGCCACATGTGCATCCCAGTCCAGGCGCCCTGGCCATTGCACCACTGGGCCGAACTGCGAGCTGTAGACCTGGCGCTGTACCTGGCTCAGGCCGCCATCCTCGGCCTTGACCGCAACGCTGACGGTTTGCCGGGTCAGCGGAAGCGATTTGCCATCAAGCAGGTAGCGGGTCGGGTCCTTGGGGTCTAGTTGCAGGCGGTACAGGGTAAAGTGCTTCGACGTATCGACGGTGTGCGTCCAGGCCAGATGCTGGTTGAAACCGATGTTGACCACTGGCAGGCCCGGCAATGCCGCCCCCATCACATCGAGCTGGCCGGGAATGGTCAGCTGCATCTGGTAAAAGCGCAGGCCGCCCATCCATGGGAAGTGCGGGTTGGCCAGCAACAGGCCGCGACCATTAGCCGAACGCTGCGCCCCGACGGCCACTGCATTGCTACCGCGTTCCGTGGCAAAGCGTTGCTGCCGGGCCAGCGCCGTGGCAAACCCTGTCGGCGCTTGCTGGCTGGCCAGTGTTGGCGGTTGCGCCCCCGCCAGCGCTTCGACGAACTGCCCGACACCGCCTTCAGCCAGCAGCCGACGAGTCAGTTTGACCAGGTCCTCGCTGCTGATCGGCCGCAGCCACTCGCCGTTGCCACATTCGGCGGGCAACCCTTGGCTGCGGCGCTCGACCAGCGCCCGGTTGTAGCCGCTGGCATAGCCTGCCAGCAGTGCCTGTACCGGCACCGGCTGCGCCTGCAAGAACGCATCGACTGCCGCCGGCGTGTTGAGCCAGGTGAAGAACACATCACTGGCCAGGTTGTCACGCTGCTCCAGGGTCTTGCCCTTGGCACCGAAGTAGCGTGAGCGCTCGCCGCTCACGGTCAGCACTTCATTGGCCAGCAGGCACAGGTTGTCCTGGGCGTAGGCGTAGCCGATGCCGTAGCCCAGGCCACGCTCGTCCTTGGCCACGATGTGCGGCACTCCGTAACTGGTTCGGCGAATCTGCGCACTGGCATCGGCTGCGGCGGACTGCGCCGGCGCTGCACCGACGCTGAAGGCTATCAGGGCTGCGGCCAGGCCAGCGCAAATCATGGGACGGGAAAGTGGAAACACGGGCACTCCTCGGCTTCGGGGTCATCCCGATCAGACGAATGGCCAGGTGAAAATTTTACGTACTACAAGGCAATGGAACGTCTTGAACAGAACCAGGCAATTTTTTTTTCGAGTGGGCTGCAGTTTTTCCGTTCTCATTCGTCCTAGTCAGTGAGGCACCCATATTTCGGGTTCGTCCACGAAAAGGAGCATTCACATGTACAACCCGCAAACCTCGATCCAGGCTGGGCGCGTCCCAGGCAAAGCACCCAAGGAACAGGGCGTATTTGCTGACGAACGCATCGGCAACGAACATATCCGCGAACTATTGCGCAGCTTCGGCCTGCGCACCAGCCTGATCCGCCTGAAGGTCATCGATGCCTTGCACGCCGCCGACCGCAATGGCCGCAGCATTGGCGTGCGCGGCGTGCACGCGCAACTGGAACAGCTGGACATCCCGCTGTCGTTCCTCAGCGTGCGCGAAGTGCTCAAGCGGCTGTGCGCCGAGGGCGTCATCCAGCTGGGCAGCGACAAATGCTACAGCCTCAACCCCCAGGCGCGCGCCGTGCTGGAGCAAACGCCTTCGCGCTGAGCGCATGGCCGGCCATGACTGGCCGGCCCGCCAGGCTCAAGGCTTGACCTTGCGCCGCAGAATGCCGTTGATCACCACGACCACCACGGCGATGGCGATGGCCAGCATCTGGAAGGTCTGCTCACTGATCGTGCCCTGCTTCTGCAGGTGGGACAGGCCCAGCATCAGGCCCAGTACCACCAGGATGATCAGAAGAGAATATTTGAGGCGCTGCACGTGTGTCATCGAAGGTTCCTTGCAACATCAGGGGCAAATGGCTCGCAACGAGCCGCGCCAATGATACAACGGCCACCAGCCCCGGCGCTGCATTTCCTGCTGGGTGGGGCGGCGACTGCCTGAAAGCATGGGGCTCCCAAGCACTCATGCCGGAGGCACCATGTACAAACCCCTGCTGTTCACATCGCTGTTTCTGACACCCTTTTCCCTTCATGCACTGGACACCCACCAGGTCCCGGCCGAGCAACTGCTCGAACTGGGCCGCGAACTGGCTGCCCATGCCGGTGCCAGCCAATGGCAACAACTCTGGCAGCGCGTGCGCCAGGCGGGTTATCTGCAGGCGCAGGGTGCTCCGCTGCATTTCAGCGCACCGCCGGCGCAACTACCCGAACTGGCCATGCAAACCCTGGCCCGGGCCGACCAGGTACAAGCGCTGCACCAGACCCAGGCACTGTACCGCCGCAGCTTTGCCGACCAGATCATCGGCCGGCGTGGCGGGCAGCCGCTGCATGCGCTGTGCCTGCTGGTCGATTGGCGCACGTTGCCACAAGGCATGCGCGACACGCCACAGGCCTATCTGCGCAGCGCCAGTCTGCTGAGCAGCTATCCGTGCGAATGAGGGTTACCAGACCCAGTACGCAACACAGGGAGAAACCAGATGGGAAATCACTCGCCACATCCAAATGTTGAAGCCATGTCCTACAACGCCGGATATCGCTGCCTGCAAAACCTGTTCGCTGAAGCTACAACCCCCAACCCATATGCCGCCTAGCGACGCGCCTCGGCTGTCACAGAAAATCCAGTCACACCTTCGACATAACGCCGCTGGTGATCGGGTAGCACAGCCCATCCGCCCCGAAGGAGCGCCATATGCAATTGCCAGACTTGAGCCACATCGATATCAGCCAACTGCCCCACTCGCTGCAGGCCCTGATCGACTGCATCGGCATCGACAACGCCTACCAGCTGACCTGCGCCTACGGCGGCAGGCCCAAGTACATCCCCAAGCACCGCGAGCGCACCAAGCTTGCCGACGTGCTGCCGGCCGAAGCGCTCGACGCGCTGATCAAGCGCTTTGCCGGTGTGGCCCTGGAAATCCCCAAGGCTGACCACTTCCTGCGCCAGTTGCGCAACCTGCAGATCCAGAAGGAAAGCGCCAGCGGCTTGTCCCGCAGCCTGCTGGCCGACAAGTACGGCCTGAGCCTGCGCCAGATCGGCAACATCCGTCGCCAGGAACCTTGCGCTCGCTGAAGCCCAAGCATCGTGGCCGCCATTGACGGCCACCTTACCCCACTAGAAAGAGCATCCCGATATGTCGATCGATAACAGCCTCATCGGCTCCGTAATCAATGCCCTGCCGATGGACCGCATGATCGCAGGCCCCCTGCAGGCCATGGTCCAGGCGCAGGTCACCGCAAGCAAGTCGTACGCTGACTTCCTGATGCAAGTGTGCGTCCAGGATGGCAAGGCCGTTGCCATCCAGTTCGACTACGACGAAACCATCGTCGACGAACAAGGCGAGTACAAGGGCGTGGTCAGCAAGACCATGAAAGTGCCGCTGGTGGCGGCCATCACCCACCCGAACATCGCCATCGAAGAGGGTAATGTCGAGTTCGAATTGACCATCAATCAGATGTCGGAAGACGTATCCACCAAGGACATGAGTGCAACCGCGACCGGTTCACTGGGCTGGGGACCGTTCCGGCTGAACGTCAAGGGCAGCATCAGCCACAAGTCCACGCAAACCCGCAAGACCGACACCCGCGCCCGCTATGCCTTCAACACCACGCTCAAACGCCAGGAACCGCCTGAGGCGATGATGCGGGTGATCGAATTCCTTACAGACGCGGCCACCAAACCGACCGTGGTCAAGACGGCAGCCCTGAAAAGCCCCGACGAAATCTCGCAGGCTGACACCCTGAATGGCAAATCGGTCGGTGCGAGCGCTGGTGCTGGTGCTGGTGCTGGTGCTGATGTTGGTGCTGGTGTTGGTGCTGATGCCGGAGCCGAAATACCTTGAACTGCTGCCACCTGCAAAGCAGCCCCCATTATGTGAATGGGGGCACCATCGGCACAGAGGAAGCAAGTGAATGGACAAAGCCCCCGCCCCCATGACCTCCATCGACCTGCGCGAAATCACCCGCGGCCTGCAGGAAGCCGCCAGCGCTACCAACAGCCTGATCGCGCAGCAGTACATCAACCTGTTCGACCAGTTCTTCGACTGCGACACCGAGGCGTTGGGCGCCCCGATGAAAGCCAAGATGGTCGAGGTGGCCATGGACGGCCAACACATCATGCGCGTGCCGCTGTTCGCGCTGGTGTCGCCCAAGGGCCTGGCCCTTGAACGCATGCAGGTCGACCTGTCGGTAAGGGTCAAAGGCACCGAAGCACAACAGGCTGTGCTGACCGAGGGCGAAAACAAGGCCGCGAGCTTCAAGGTCACCATTGGCGGCCAAGGCCGTCAGGGCGACAGCCGTGACCCTGATGAAGTGCAGATCCGCATGCAGTTCCAGGCCAGCGAACCGAACTCAGCATTAAAATCCCTGCAAATACTGGATTTCTATAGTAGTTATCCCACCCAATGTGCTTTCTGATGTACTAATCGATCAACGTTGGCATGGGCAATATGCGCAACCAGGCCGCCGAACTGATCAACCCAATCAGTGAACCGGGCCAGCAGGGCCGCCTAACGCTTTGAGCTGGTAGTCGGTGACCGCCTGGAACTGCGACTCGGCAATCATCCGCAGACGCTCCACCTCTTCCGCCGGCTCATTCGAAGCCTGTGCCTCATGGTAACGCTTCAATGCCTCTACGGCGTCGGTGTACATGGGATGGTCAGGGTAAAGGATCGGCGGCTTACACTTCATCGGGGTTCCATCCTGAGGCGGCCATCATTGAATGGTAGCCGGTGCCCGTCCTGCTTGGATTAACTGGTAATCGATAACCGCTTGGTATAGCGAATCCGCCAATAGCCGTAGGCGCTCGACCTCTTCAGGCGGCGCGCCACGGTCCTGGGATTGGTGATACTCGCGCATCGCGTCGATAGCCTGCTGAATCAGCGGTTCGCCAGCCTCGACCATCCCGATAAAGGTGCGCTTGTCCATTGCCCTGCTCCGTCCCAGTAGACGCCTAATCATAGGCAAGCACTACGGAGCCCACCACCCCCCAAAAGCCGACCAGACAACACGAATCGCTATTGGTTCAAGATACGTTTGACGATACAATTTGCGGCTAACGCAAAAAAACAAACCGGGATCTCGATGTCTACTATCAGGGTTGATATACAAGTCTTACGTGGGCTTGCCGTCTTATTCGTTGTTCTTGAACACTTGGCTATACCGGGATTCCAGTATGGATATCTGGGCGTAGACATATTCTTTGTAATCTCAGGATTCTTGATTACATCGATTGTTGCAAGAGGACTTGAGCGCGATAAGTTCTCCTTCAAAGAGTTCTATCTTCGCCGCGCCAAGCGGCTGCTACCGGCATCGTTCGTAACGATCCTTGCAACTATCATTGCGGCTAAGTTCTTCCTGCCGCCAATGCAGATCGACTCGCTGAAGCAGCAGATCATCGGTGCGCTGACATTCTCCACAAACTTCGTACTGCTCAGCCAGGCTGGCTACTTCGACCTTGAGTCGGCAACCAAACCTCTGTTGCACATGTGGTCGCTGGCGGTCGAAGAACAGTTCTACTTCTTTGTACCTGCCCTGCTGGCCTTCACTCCGGCCAAGCACTGGCGGAAGATCCTTGTGGTGCTCGCCATCGCCAGCTTTGTTGGCTGCCTGTACCTGTCCTTGAGCAACCAGTCGGCAGCGTTCTACCTGCTCCCAACTCGGGCTTGGGAACTGCTGATCGGCAGCATTGCGTCGATGCTTGTGTACAGCACCGCCGTAAAAAGCGTTGCATCGAAGATGGCTATCCCTGCCTTTGCCGTGCTGCTGGCCTCGCCTTTCGTGAACTCTGGACTGTCGCACCCCGGCCTGGACGCAGTAATCGTTTGCTTCGCAACGGCCATCGTACTTCTGGCGAATCACCGGCTGATCAACAGCAAGGTTTGGACGCCAATCGAGAAAGCGGGCGACATTTCCTACTCCCTGTACCTGGTGCACTGGCCAATCATTGCAATCGCGAACGCCTCAATCGGTACCGAGAGCATGACAGTAAAGGCGACCCTGTTCGCTGCCTCGCTGGCCACGGCCGTCGCGCTGTACAACCTGGTGGAAAAGCCTTTCCGGGTTATGCAGTACGGCTTCAAGCCGTCGCTGGTCGTCTTCCCTGCCCTGACCCTGGCCCTGTTCGGCCTTTCGCATTCGTTCCTGAAGGTCCAGTCGGCGGAGAAGATCGAGAAGCTGTTCGCCCCTAACTACGGCCTTGACCGATCCTGCGGCACTAACATCTATAAAGACACCGAGAAGTGCCGGACCTCGCAAGATCCGAAGATCATCGTGTGGGGCGACTCCTATGCGATGCACAACATTCCCGGCCTGGCCCAGTCGCAGAAGATCGATATCCGCCAGGCCACCCGCAGCGCATGTGCACCCTTCCTGAACACCGCGCCGAACACCAAGCGGAGCAACTTCGAAGAGCAGGCCCGCCAGTGCGTTGGCTTCAACGACAGTGCCTTCAAGTTCATCAGCGAAACCCCATCGATCAAGACCGTTATCCTGGCGGGCTCGTACGGGCAGTACATGCAAGACACCTACGAGTCGATTTCCTTCGACACCAACGGTGCAATGCAGGTTGAGAAGTCGACCCCAGAGCGCGCCATGAAGGACATGCGCAATGTGGTTGAAAAGCTGAAGGCTCTCGGCAAGCAGGTCGTGATCATTGCCCCGCCACCGCCGCTCAACACTACTATCGTGAGCTGCATTCAGGGGGAGATGGCCAACCCGTCGCTCACCAATCAATCGAACAAGTGCCTGCTCGACAGGGCGTTGTTCGAGCGGTCGCACAAGAATGTGCTCAACCTCATGAAGTACGCCGAGACCACTCTCGGTGCCAAAGTGATCTACCTGTCCGACGCGCTCTGTGATGCCAAGTCGTGCAAAACGATCATTGATGGCGTTCCGATCTACCGGGACCCAGGTCACCTGAGCACCACCGGCTCTGTGAAGCTGTACCAGAAAATGCCTAACATCCTGGCAGGCATCAACAGCAATAGCTGACTGCAGGTGAAAGGTTGAATTCGCTGCGGCGCCTGGTCTACACGACGGGCGCCGCAGTGCTTTCAGTCCGCGAGTTTACGCGCCAGACAGGCAGTCATGAGCATAAGCAGTTCGTCGTACCGAACCCCATAGCGGTTCCCTGCCGGTGTTGCTGGCTTGGTCATCACCGTTTCCTCATGGGTGAATTCCCACAGGCTTTCCTCCGTGGCCATGCTCTCCTCGACCCCTTCGTAAAGCGTTACCTCTTCCGACTCCGGGGTTGCTGGAAAGAATACGCGCCCCAGGCGATGCACTTCATACACCGCATCAGTCGCAGGCCATTCGTCATAGCACAAGAGAGCGTACGCGAATGGATCAAGGCCCTCTGACTCAAACGCTTCCTTCACCTGCTGGGCACCTACCCCGAAGTGCCAACGCGCACCATCGCCCTTGGAGCTAACAGCGTCTTTGAGTCGGTAGCGAATGGCGTTAATTTTGGCGCAAGCCTTGGATTCAGCCTCCAAGATCTCGCTCTCGTCCTGCTTGTCACGCAGGTCTGACGTAATGATCGCGCCGGTACCGGCATATACAGCACTGGCTCGGTGAGCGGCATCGCCGAAGGACATTGCGTTGTCTGTACTTGGCGCGGTCGCGGCAGGTGCGATCTTCAGGCTGAACGAGTTATCACCGATCTGCCAATCACCAGTAGCGGCGTAGTACACGGCGAATGCATTCTTTGTTGGCGTTGCAACCTGCAGGCCAGCATATCCAACACCATCCGTCGCCACGCCATATGCGGTATTACCTACCGACTCGAGCACGTGACGAGCAGCAGACAGCGGAGAAGCACCGGAAACGTCATGCCGGTATCTCCACCGTCCAGACAGCGTACCCACGTAGTCACCGGTTGCATGGCAGTACACAGGGTTTGCCTTGTCGCCGCTCAAAGGGTTGCCCGAGACGTTGAGGATCGCACTGAGGATCGAAGTGCGCCGGCCTGGGTGCGCGATTTCCGTGACGTTCTTCTCGGCGCCGGCAGTCATCGTGACTGCATAGGTAGCCGTGTCATGCGAAGCGACTTGGGCGTAGTTCCGGTTGGCCTGCCAGCGCACAGGCTCCAGCATATCGCCTGCGGTGAGGATGCCCACGAACATGTTCTGGTCAGCGCCTAGCGCGGTGATGATGCCGCGCTTCTGTGCTCCAGTTGTCCCGGTGCTATTGATCATTGCACCACTGAACACGTTCAGGTCGCCCTTACCGACGACGATGCCAGTGTTGCAGGCAAGACTGACGATGCCGGTGGCAACGCAGCTGCTCACCCCGGTGTCATCCAGCGTTGTTTGCCCATAACCAACGGCGTATCCGGAGTTAAAGGCGATGATGTCCGAGAGAATCGAGTAACGGGTGTTGTTCTTGTACTCGATGGCATACTCCTTGATGCCCTTACAGAAGATCCCAGACTGCCTGGAAAAAACTCCGTTATCTATAAGCGTGCCGTTTGTGTTGTCGCTGTTATCGAAGTCACCACTTACGTAAATGTCTTCAAAGACAATGTTTTCTCTTCGAACGTTAATGTCAGTCGAGTAAGCAATAACGCCTGTGCCGATGCCGCCGTGTGATTTAACGGAAACGTTTTTCACGCGGGAGTGCGGCTGGTCGATCAGTACAATTCCGTGACCGTTATCCGTGGACAGCGCCTTGTTCATTTCAATCGTGAAATCGGAAAGACTCAAACCATCCAGGCCTTGGAAGTTCAGAAGGTTAGATGCGCCGACTCGGTTGAAAGTAGTTAAGTTGTTGCCCTCGCCACGGAGAGCGAAACGATCGGTTCCTGTCAGGCTGACCACTGACAGGTTAATCAGTCCAGGGCCAAGGATTGCGGTTTGCTTTTTCGCCCTTGCTTCAGCCGCAAGGTTGGCCATTGCCGTGTTGTTCAGCGTTGCGCCATCGGCAACCACGCCAACGTCAGCCCCGGTCAGGCGCTCGCCATTCTTGTCGTACTGAGTTCGGCCGCGGTAGCCGATCATGCCGGCGCCTTTGTAGGACAGCGTTCGGTTAGCGAGATCCAGTGCCAAATCAGAGGCTGAACCAGATGCCGGGATCACAAGGATAGGGTTGCCAGCGGCGTCAAACGCCAAGATCCGGTCTGCCCTAGAGGACGCGCCTGGCATCTGACTCAGGGTCTCGCCCTGGGGAGCACGCACGGTACGCAGCATCTGGGCGTCCGTGTACTGCATGTTTCCCGCCGAAAGGCTGTCTGCATATGCCTTCGTTACAGCATCTGCTGCCTCGGTTGGCACACCGAGGTTCTTGATCTGGCGGCCTTCGGCATCGTAGTAGTTGCGTCCGATGGGCCGGAGCAGCGCACGGCGAAGAATCGAGAAGGCCTGCTGAATCAGCATGGTCAGCCGGTCAAAGACCGTTTCGTGCGTCTCTGCCAGGAAGCGCCCTTGGTTGCGCAGGTCAGTAGGCTGAACCGCCTGCATGATTCGCGAGATGGTGAGCAGTGCGCCCGGCGTCGCCAGGTAGCCTGCTGCATACGCCGATGTGAGAGTGCCCCCGCTTTGGGATGAGGCTCCCGTCAGCGTGAACTGGGTGCCCAGCACAAGCGTTTCAGAGGTGCCATCCTGCTTGATCAGTACCGCCTCAATGTCGGAGTTCTGCAGGAACCGGTACGGGATCGGAAACGCCGGGCCCCCGGATACGTATTCAATCACGCTATCAGTGGTCGAGACGGTCAATTTTCTATGCTCCAGAAATGCGAAAGCCCCGCACTTGGCGGGGCTCTCTTGGGTCAAACAGGTGGGTTAGGTAAACTTCATGAACGTCTTCCTCATGGGTGCGCATGGGGTGGAAACAAAAAGCCCCGGGCGTTGCGAGCGCCTGGGGCTTTTGCTTTTGAAGGGGGCGTCAGTTGCCGACGGCGGCACCAAGATCTGGCGCCCTTGCTGGGCCTACTTCTCCAGGCTCCCACCAATAGCTTTGGCCGAACTCTCGCTGTGCACGGCGCTGCATGCGGTTCAGGTACCCAGGCGAGAAGTACTCCTGCAGCTGGTGGAAGACCATGTGATCGGTGGCAGCCTTGGTGTACCAAAGGTTCGCCCCGGGCAGGTGCCCTTTCCCAAGCTGGATCAGGCGGGCGCCGATCACGTCGGCATCCCGGTCGCCCAGGGCCGCATCAGCAGTGACGCCGCGCAGGTTCAGCAGAGTTTCGAGGTCACCGGCCAGCGGGCCGCCGAAGGCTGCGAGCGCAGAGGTGCCGCCCTGCGTGGTGTTGGAGAACAGGAAGTCGCCGTACAGCGACAGCGCGCCACCCTTGAGCATCGAGGCCAGGCCGAAGCGCAGGCCCGGCACGCCGCCCAGTTCGTCGTCCAGCATGTTCTTGGGATCACGGCCCGAGGCTATCTCGTTGACCTGAGTTGCGATTGCGCCAAGCACCGTGGCTGTGGCGAACAGCGCAGCGGCATATCCCGCCTTGCCCCAACCGGTCTGCTGGGCCATGGCCCGGCGCCAGTGCTTCGAAATCATCGAGATCGGGAACGACTTGAACTGCCAGAAGCTGCGCATGATCTCGCCGCTCCAGGTGCCGCGCTGGTTGTTCCCGTGCATGAAGGCGCGCTCACGGGCGCCTGGCGCCGGGATAGCCATGTTGGTCTCGTCGAGAACCATTCCAAGCAGGCGGGTGGCGGCTTGCTCCCGCAAGCGGGTTGGGGAAACGCCAACCTTCTGTGCTAGCGGCGTCAGGGCTGCATCGGATATGCGGTAGATGCTACCCGGGGTCAGTACCTGGTCGCCGGCCCCGCGCCAGTCTTCCGGCTCGGCAAGGCGCCATACCGACCAATCCTGATCAGTTATGCCGCGTTGCTGCATCAGCTTGCGGTCGCCCTCTTCCAGGGCTGCCAGGGAATCGAACCGGCGCGTGAGGTCACCGGTAACGTCCATCATGGTCGCGCCGAATGCACGGCGGTTGCCGGCGTCAATGGCGTTCATGCCAGAGATTTGCATGACCTTGGTGGCGGCGGCTTGCGACCACTTGGCAGCGCGGCCAGCTATCTCAGCATCGGTACCAAGACCTTCCTCACCCCAGCGCGCCAGGCTGCCGATCAGTTGATCGATGCCAAGGCCGGCGCGCATGGCCAGGCGCCGGTGGCTGGCGTTGGCCGGGTTGAGCATGCGCAGCTCGTTACCCAGCACCTTCATTACGGGCATGCCGTTCATCTTGGCAACCAGCGCCAGCGTCCCCTGGTCGCTGAGCCCGGTGATCACTGCCGAACCCAGCTTGCCCGCCACGTTCGTGGCGCGGTAGGTGTCGAACGCGTTGGCCAGCGCGGCCGATGCCGGTGGCTCGCGGGTACCGGCCACCTCGGTATACAGCTGCTCCAGGCGCTTCACGCGCTTATCGATCTTGGCCTTTGCCTCGGGCTTGGCCTGAGTCATCTGCTTGGCGGCCGTCTCGGTGTGGTACCGCATGGCGTGGTTGGGGTTTGGCCCCATCACCTCGATTAGCGCGATGTCGCGGGCGGCTCGGTCGATGTGCCCGAACATCAGGTCCATCAGGCCTTTGTCACCGTACTTGGCCTGGGCCGCCAGGTAGGCATCGGCATCGCGGTAATGGATCTGGCGCGACTCGCTGCCACGGTTGGCGCGGGCGCCGTTGCCCATGGCCCGCCCCGGCTCCAGCTTGTTCACGCCACCGGTGGCCACCGTCTCCCAGGCGTTGGTGAAGAACTCAGCCAGCTCGGCGTCACTCATTCGGGTGCCATCAGCCTTGAAGTATTTGGATCGGTTCGCCCACTGCACATGGTCGGCGATCCACTGATCTTTGGCCCTGGCCACCTTCAGTTGGCTGTGGCTACGCGGAATCGCCCAGTCATCGAGGTAGCCGACATCGCCGCCGGCGCGGTTGAAACGCTCACGTAGGCGATTGGCGACATCGGCGAATTGCTTGGCCCCGACCTTCGCCTCTGGCACACCGCTGTCCTGGCCGTGCAGTTCCTGCACCAGGGCCCGGGCCTTTGCCTCGTCCGCGAAGAGGCCGAGGAACTTGCCGCGCGTCATGTCGATGGCTTCGAGCATGGATGACATGGCTTCGTCCCGGATCGCGCGGCTGGACGACTCGATCGACATGATGCCGGGATAGTCCGAGGCGAAGGCCAGCAGGCGATCCAGGCCCTTGAGGGGATCATCGGGGAACTGAGCCATAACGTTCTGCACCCGGTCATGCGCCAGGATGGTCAGAGCAACGCGCTGCTTCTTCTTGGCGGCCTCTGCCTGCTGCTCCTTGGCGGCGGCATTGGCGGCTTCGGTCAGCCGATCTGCCGAGGTCTTCATCTGCCAAGCCTGCGGGTCTGCCTGGGCCAGCTGGCGCAAGTTGCGGCTTATGCGGCCCTCAATGTCCTTGATTTGTTCCTGGGTGAGCGCGCGGCCAATGGCCTGCTGAACCGCCTGGATACATTGCTGTTTCATCAGTTACCGAACCTCAGCGCGCACAGGGCGGCAGCAAGGAAGCCTTTGGAGTCGTTGGCAGCCTGGGCAATCTCGGCGTCAGCCTCGGCCAGGAGTTCACGGGCGGAGACGGTCACCGGTGTGCCGTCCTCGTTGATGGCGCCGGTAGGCACCTGCAGGTCACGTTCGCCCGCGGCTACTGCGTCGAGCAGCGCCGGCAATGCTGGGTCGATTCCGTCAATGGGAGTCGAACCAGGGAGGCCTGCAACGCTTTCCGCTGCCGGCGTTACGCTTTCGGCGCCAGGTGTTTCGGCTTGGGCCGATACTGTTTCAGGTGCTGCGGGAGCGGAACCACTGGTTTCAGCCTGCTGATTGGCCTGCGGCCCCCGTGGTTGCTGGACTTCACCTGTGGGAGCGGAATCGCTTACTGGCGTGCGCGGCTCGACGACTGGCGTGGGCTCTTCGATCAGCTGGCCGCTCTCGCGCAGCATGCGCTGGATGTCCTCGGCTGCCAGGCGGTTTAGGGCCATGCCGTGATCCGGTGCCACGCTGCTGGCCAGGGCGGAGCGCTTGAAGGCGCTGCCGATCTGCTCGGCGCGTTGATCCACCTGTTTTTGCAGTCGTGCCGGGGTTTCGCCTCGATCCATGGCGGCCAGCTCGGACCGGGCGCGCTCGGCAGCACGGTTGCCTTCCAGCTGCTGATTCAACTCATCGATGCGAGCTTGGGCAGAAACACGCTGCTCGTCGATGGCCTGCCGCTGCTGGGCAATGCTGTCACGGGCCGCCCGCTCGGCCTGCTTGCGGGTCATGCGCTGCTGCTGGAATTCCTTGGCAGCCTGCCGGTAGGTGTTGCCAGCTGCTTCGCGCGCCTGGTCCAGTTCGTTAAGGCTGCGGCGTAGGCCGGTCACTTCGGCGCGAATGTCGCGGACGTTGGGTAGGCCTGCTGCCGCCACTGGCTCAAGCTCTGCCCGGGCAGTGGCGAACACCTCTTGCTGTGCCTGGTCGCGCACCACCGCTTCCTCTGGCCCTACACGGTTGGAGCGGATGAAAGCGGTATCGTCCATGAGGCTGGTGACGTTGACCGGTTCGCCACGGCTCATCTGCTCAAGCGCAATATCAAGAGCATTCTGATGCGCAGCGCTTGACCGGGCGTTGACCGGCGCACCAGGTGCCGTGCCGTGCTGGGCGTGGAACCCATTGTTGCCAGCCAGCGCGGCGTCGACGGTTTCAGGTGACGCTGCTGGAGCGCCCGACATGGCCCGGCCAAGCCCCCAGAAAGCGCCACCGAGCAGGCCGTCGATGGCCATGGCCTGAGCATCAAGCGCCCTATACTGCTGGGCCTGCTGGGTGTAGCCGTTGCTCTCCAGCACCTGGCCAACGCCGCCGCGGGCCAGGGCGCCAAGCGCAACGTTGGCGCCGGCAGTTGCGGCAAGGTCTGCAACAGGCTGGGCCAGCAGACGGGCCGCCGGCAGGAATGCACCAGCAGCCAGGGTTCCGCCCTCGATCGCGCCTGCAAGTGCTGCAGTCTTGGGGTCGACGCCCTCGCCACGCAGTTCGCTGAAGCGCTGCTCACCCATGGATAGGCCGACGCCACCAGCGGCAACAGGCAGGCCGCCCGAAGCAGCGCCTAACGCAAAGCGGGTACCAACATCGCCCAGGCCGAACAGGATCTGCGCGGCTGTGCCGTTGGTTTGAGCATCCGGGCGCAGGCGCTCGGTCACCGCCAGGCGCTGCTGGCCGATGGCGGCGCGCCTTGCGATCTCTTCTTCATCGGTGGGCACTTCGAACAGAATGGCCTGGTCCGGGTCGTTCCCGTATTGGGCCGCCTGCAGCGCCAGCTGGGTGGCACCCTGGGCGATACCGCTGAACAGCGCTGTGCCAGAGCCATCCCAGAAATTGGGCTCCGGCGGGGTCAGCGCAGGGTTGGCCAGCGCATCCTGCTCAAGCGCCTGCTGATCGTTGAAGGCCAGGTCAGTGATAAAGCTCACTGGTCACCCCCGTTCACGTTGATCATTAGCGGCTTGCCGTCAGCACCGTACTTGTACTGATTGCCCTGCATCACGTAATAAACGCCGTCGCGGGCTTGGCGCAGGGTCAGTGCGCTGGCCGTGGCCAGGTCCTGTTCACTCATGCCCTGGGCTTTCATTGTTTCCGCCAGGCGCTGCTGGGCGACCTGCTCGAACGTATCGCCCGGCATGCCCCATGGCGCTAGAGTTGATGAGCCGTTGAAGTCGACGACATCACCCACGGTGGCCTTGATGGCTTTCTTCATAAGCGCGTTATTGACCTCGCCCGACACATCGCCGGCCTCGGCCGCAGCGCCGGTGTAGTAGGACTTCACAGCCTGGGCCGCCAGCGAATACGACTGAGGCTGACCGGCGAACACCGTCCCGAGCTGCTTGCCCAAGGCCAGATCGAAGTCAGTCTGCTTGGGTATCGGGAACCTGCCGCCGCCATCCTGACCTTTCTGGGCCTTGGACTTGTTCAGGATCGACTCACCAAGGGCCATGGTCTTGGCCACATCGCCGCTTTGAACCACATCATCCGGGCGGAACCAGTGGGTGCCGGTGGTCAGCGACCGCTGCTTACCCGCCAGCATGCCGGCCAGCGCGCGAACGGGAGAATCCGGGGCGATCTGCTGCATTGCCCCGGCATAGGCCCGGTCATCGCCCATCGCAGCATGAAGCTTGCCGAACAGTTGGGACTGCTGATCAGGGCTCATCTGATCGATCTGGGCAGAGAGTGCCTTGGCTTCCTGGGGCAGCAAAGGTTTCAAGGCGACCGTGGGGCCGAACTTCTGGCGCATTCCCTGGAGCGCAGAGACGCGATCAGCCAGCACAGCCGGCAGGTTTTCCGAGTTCAGGTCCAGTGGCTCAATGCCGCCGCCCAAGCGCTGCTGGAAGTAGTCGAGCGGCGCCTCGGCCATCATCTTGGCGTTCGTTTCAATCGCCCGGCCCAGCCTGGCAAGGTTGTTGGCCTGGGCAACGGTACCGCCATTGTTCTGCAGCTCGGCCTGAAGCTTGCCGTAGTAGGCGGCCTGCTGGTCAATTGGCTGGCGCAGCACTTGCTGGGTGGCCACCTCCTGCTTGCGCAGTTCGTTGAACTCGGCTGCGGCCGCCGTGCCCTGTACCTGCTTGCCCCAGTTGGACCACATATCGTCGGTGGCTGGGATGCCGCTGGCGATCTGAGCGTTGATCTTCCCCAGAGCGCGGTCGGCACGGGCCTCGGCGCGCAGCTGGGCCATCTCTGCCTTCTGCTGCAGGCGCTCGACCTTACCGTCGATCGAGCTGCCAACTTGGGTCAGGTCATCGGCCGTCAGGTACTGCTGGTACTGCTTGAGTGCGGATTGCGCCTTGTACGGGTCCTGGGCCGCCTGGCGCTTCAAGATGTCCGAATACATGTTGCTGGTGGCCTTCGTGCGGTTGGCCTCCAGCACCTCTGGCGCCCAGCCATTGCGCTGGGCCTGCAACTCCAGGATGCCGTCAATACGGGAATGGCTGGATGCGATGGCCTCTGGATCGTTGTAGTTCAGGGCCGCGGTGTTGAGCGCAGTGGCAATGGCCGCCTTGTCGACCTGGTTCTTGTACTCCTGCTGCTCACCAAACTCATAGCTGCCCAGCTTTCCCTGCAGTTGGGCCCGGCGTTGCAGTGCCGCCTGCGAGAACATCTGGCGCTGCTGCTCGTTGGCCAGGCTGCTGGCGATGGCCTCGCGCTGCTGGTCGAACTGGGTCAGCGTGTCGTTGGTGACGTTCAGGGCGGCCTGGCCCTTCTTGGTAAAGGCGCCTGTCTCAGGGTTGAAGATGGCCTCGTTCTGCCAGGTGCCGAGCTGGTTGTCGGCGTTGAGCACGGCAGTCTGGTTGGCCTCGCGCATTTCGCGTTCGTGAACATCGGCCAAGTCGCCGGCAAGGTTGGAAAAGCCGCGCGCCAAGCCCGACGCATCTACGGATGCCTGGGCCACGCGCGGCGCGGCGACGACTTCCGGCGCCACGCGGCGCATCTGGATCTGGGGGATTCGTGCGGCCATGCTCAACCCCTGCTGTACATGTTGTAGGCCTGGCCACCACCAGTCAGCAGCGAGCCGAAGGCATTTAGGCGCCGCGTGCGGAAATCAGCCTTGGCCTGCTTGATGCCCTCATTGCCCTGGGAGACTAGGCCCATCGCCTGGTTGAAGGCGTTGCGGCGAAGCTGATCAGCGTCCTGGCGGGCAATGTCCAGAGTGCCCTGCTCGATCCGGCCGGCAGAGCCTTCGCCGACCGTAACGCCATTGGCTGCGAAACCAGTGCGCTGGCTGGCTGCCGCCTGCCTTCCCTGCTCGTTGGCCAGGTCTGCGGCGAAGTCGCCCTGATTGATTACGTCGCGCGCCTGATCGTCCAAGTAACGCTGCTGCCGCTTGGCGGCCTTCACCGCGTCTTTGCCCTGCTGAATCTGGGAGTACGCGCTAAGCAGGCCACCGCCCGCTGCTGCGCCAGCACCTGCTGCTGCGCCCATTACAACCCCCTCAATGTCATTGGGTGGAACAACTCGCCGTTCACCCCATAGGGCACGGCCTTGTGCATGTGGAATCCGAGCCAGCGCAGCCAGCGAAGGGCCTTCACATAGCGGGCATCGGTGTAATTGATCAGCACCTTGTGGCGCTGGCGCATGGCGGCGACCTCCCGGTCGCACTCGATCAGGAAAGCGCGCTGGTTCCGCTCAATGGCCGTGGTGCTGATCAGCCAAGGAACACCGGTCTGTTCGTCCAGCTTGATGTCACCGAACATGGCAACCACGCGGCCATTCACCACGTAGGCCCTGGGGTTCAAGCTCTTCTCAACCGAGTAGCGCAGCTCCTGCTCTACGGTCAGGCCACGGATGGCCTCGAACTCCAGCTGATCCTGGATTCGCGCGTTCGCAACCGTCATTTCGATCAGCCGGTCATCGACCGGCAGCATCTCAGCCGCCGGCCTGGACATTGGGCATGACCCCCAGAATGGTGAGCGGAAGCGGGTCGGACTGGCGAATGAACAGGCGACCCTCGGAGTTCCAGTTGCAAGGGATCTCCATCTCAGCACGCCCTGTGAGCAGTTCGATCGGCTCGCCATAGTTCTCGCCAGCACGCTGCTTGAACTCGTCTAGGTTGTCGGCGTTCGGGCCGGCAAAGATGCCCCGGCTTTCCTGGCACAGCACAACCACCTGGTTAATGCGCTTCTTCGAGCCAAGGAACGCTTGGTTGTTCTGCAGGGTGATATCAAGCGTTTCGAAGTCGGCGGTGATAGGCAAGCCGACATGAGCCACCAAGGTTGGGTTATCCAGCGTGATGGCGCCTGCGGTGACAACCTGCTGACGCACTACGTTGCCATCGCCCAGGATGCTGACGGTCTTGCCTTCTAGGTGGCCCAGGCCGGAAATTGCCGTTGCAGCCAGGCCCCATCGAGTCGCGGGGATACCGCGTAGAGACTCCGGAACGATGGTCTGTGGCTCAACGGTAACGACGGTTGGCGAGGTGTAGGCGTTGATTTTCAGCACAACCCTGTCGCCCTCGACGGAATCCGTACCGGCGCCGTGCATGACCACATACCGGCTCACCATGCCGGAGTTGAAGGTAGCGACACCCACGGTCAGCGTGAGCAGGTTCGGGAATTTCCAGTCGGTACCGCCCGTCAGGACCGCGCTTCCTGGCTGGCGGCCGTCATAGGTAAGCCCGCAATCGACAAAGAACGCCCGGTCGAACCAATAGTCGCCGGTACCGAACTTGGTCAGCTGGCGGCTGGCCATGCGCTCGATGTAGCGCTTCGTCACACCATTGATGGTGCGCCGCACGACCATGTACAGGGCGTCCTCGTCATCTTCCGGCACGCTGGCCACCGCCTCGACTGCGCCATCTGTGTCATGCCAGCTCCAGCCGTAGACCTGCTGGTCTGGCAGGAAAGTGAAGCCCAAGAGCATGCCGTCGTTCCTAGCCATCCACAGCACGCCGTTTGGCGCCAGGGCGAATGCCTGATCCTGGATGGTGAACCCGCGCAGCAGGTGCGACGACAGCACGCTTACATCCTGCGGCTGGAAGCCGTCCGAAACGTAGTTGTAAGCCAGCGTCGAGAGCTTGCCGCCCCGCGCCTGGATGTAGAGCGCCGTGTTGGCGTAGATGGCCGGGATGACGTCGCTGGAGCCGAAGTAGCTCTGTTCGACCGCCGACACGTTGGCCGGCGTAACCCCAGAATCGCTAGAGCCGGTAATGGCGATCTCAGCGCCAGAGGTCATGGCCAGCAGTTCACGCAGCGACACCAGGTGACGGATCTGGTTGACCTGCCGGCTGGCGATGACGAATTCGATACTGTCGTGGTCCTTGCTCGGGTCGGAGTAACCGAAGTTGTGGAAGTCCCCGGTGCGCGACATCCACACGGTCTGCGGGTTGGCGGTGCTGGCAGCAAAGGCCATGCGCTGCTGGTAGTAACCAACGACCGAGGGGTTATTCCCATCAGCAAACGGGTTGTAGCCAATAGGCACGGTGTTGTCGGTTTCGGGCGTGATGTTGATGTCGTTGAAGGTCACGCCGGCCGACTGCCCGATGAAGCCGAACACACCAGATGACTTGTTCTTGTAAACGTTGTAGTGATCGGCGCCGGCAACTGCGGTCCATGCCAGGGTTGCCCCGGGCTTGTCGTCGAAGCTGTTCACCGTGGCCGTGTTGCTGGCCCACGACTCGACGGAGCCTTCCGAGATGCTGCTTACAGCGGTGACCTTGTATTGATATTCGGTGGTGTCGCCGGAACCGCCCGTACGCGGCGTTGCGGCAAGGCCAGTAGGCGCTGCAATGCCAGGCTCGAAGGTAATGGCCGTCAACGTCCAGTTGGTGGGCGCCAGGCGCGACAACTCACGCGGCGGGTGATCTGGATGCACGATGGTCATCACATCAGCCGACTGGGTGAACTTGAGGTCAGGCAGCTGGGCCGTGGTGTACGGGGAAGCGATCTCGTATGGTGTGACGCCGCTGACCACCTGCCCGCCCATGCTGATGAAGCGGATATACAGGTTGCCGAACTCCAAGATGTAGGTCTGTTCGGTCGAGAACTGAAACGGGATCAGCCTGGCACGGGCCGCGCTGTCCTTCACCTCGGCGATGAAGCGCGTGCCGGAGCGGTTCTGCACACCACCCTCAGGCAGCACCACGAAGTTCCGACAGGTCTTGAGCGCGGTGTAGTAACGAGCCAGATCAACCCGGGCATAGGTGGCCGGCGCGACCTCGCCAGCGCTGAAGGACGGCTGGATAACGTCAGTCATGCGCCGCGCCCCGTGATGAAAATGGATTCGCGCTGGTACTGCGTGACTCCCTCGTTGAGGGCTGCTGCAGCAGCGGTCAGGATCTCGGCCCTGTATTCGGCAGCACAGGCCGAGGCGATACCGGCATCTTTCGCCAGCGGTGCAACGATCTGGCTGGCCAGGTACCAAGACAGAGCCGAAACGAAGATGGGGTCGAACATCTCCGGTGACTCGACCTTCAACGTGTACTCCAGGGTTGCCGGCGAAACGTTGGTGCTGATCAGGCGCTGGCTGGTCCCGTTGATGATCCGGAACGGGATGCGCGGAATTTCCGGCATCTGGCAGTCCATGCCAGCCGGCCATACGCCCTGCGGAAAGACCGGGTTGACGATGCGGCGCACCCGCATGCAGTCGTTCGGCACGGCGTACGCGTAGGGGTATTCGGGGTTCGGGTTAACGGCGACTTCGGCCAGCTGAGCGAAGGCAGTGGCGAAACCCCAGTCGCAGTCGGCGCGCAGCACAAAGTCCCGGCAGCTCTCGTAGAACTGCTTGCAGATCCGGGCAGGCGTGCTGGCTTCCTCCAGGTCATCGATGCGAGTGCTATTGCCGATGCGGAAGAGCGCAATATTGCAGATGTCGATCACAGATGACATTGATGCTGGCTCCTTGAAAAAGGGCCCCGAAGGGCCCTGGATGCGGGATGGTGCTGACTCAGGCGTCCGGGCCGTCGTCGTCATCGTCGGGGTTGCCGCCTCCACCGCCATCCGCCCCGCCGCCCTGGCTGCCGGTGTTGGCGTTGGTGGTGTCGTCAGGCTTCACATACGGCTCGCCGCCAGCGATCAGGCGATCGGCTTCGGCCTGGGCCTCTTCCTTGTTGGCGCCGACGAAATCGCCGATCTTCTCGCCTGCTGCATTGATGACGATGTAGCGGCCGCCGCCGTTGTGCTTGACGGTGAAGGCTGGCTGCGGCGCCCCGCCGCCCTGGCTGCCGGTGTTGGTACCAGCCACAGGCTTGGTTGCGGCTGATGGCGTCCAGCCCTGCGGCTGCATCCACTTGCCCAGGTGGCCTTCCTTCTGGATCTCGAAGGGTTCGCCACCAGCCTCTGGTGGGTCTTGGATCTTTCCGCCGTAGTAGCCGCGCTCGAGTGCGATAACTTTCATGGCTGCTCCTTACGCAATTACGAAGCCGCTGGCGTAGGTAGCAGTGTCCTGCACATCCTTCACCAGGCCAGCCCAGAAAGTGCCAGCAGTGAGTGGACCGGTGCCAACGGTGTAGTTGACGCGGAGGTAGCGGCGAACGCCGCGCGGGACGGACACAGCCACAGGACGCTTGCCGGCAGCCATGTCGGCCAGAGCGGTAGCGCCAGAGTCAAACAGAGTGACCCAGGTGGCGTTGTCGTCACTGGTCTGCAACTGGAAGTTAACGGTTGCAGCGCCAGCAGCAGTGGCGGCAGCCAGCACAGCGACTACCAGAAACATGGGTTCGCCTGCCCCGATGTCGCGGCGGGTGTTGCCATGGGTCAACGGGCCCAGGTCGATAACGTCGGTCGATGCCGCCGTGGCGGTGACTGCCTGACCAGTCAAGCCGCTGAACAGGTTCAGCTTGTCGGTGATCATGAGGATTCTCCAAAGATGGATTGGCGGGTGAAGCGCCGATCAAACGACCGGCGATTCAGAGTTGAGCAGTGCGTCCACGGTGCGGAACGGCACGCCGCGCAGGCTGGTGATGAACTCGCCGTCGTACTCCTGGATCTTGAGCTGGACGTTGGCCTTGTTCATCGCCTGGATGTCCAGGCACTCGCGGATGGTGCGGTTCATGTAGAAGGCCGGGCGGCCCATGCGCAGGTTCGGGATGCGGTGAACTGCACGAATCATCGCCTCGATGATCTTGACGCTGGTGCCGTTGGTGTCGGCCAGCAGATCGCTGATGTCGATGTTGCAAATGCGGACTGCGTAGCGCCAGTCGCGCAGAGCGATACCGCAGTCCCACTTGTAGTGGTCGCGGTAGGCGCGGAACACGCGGTTGGTGCCAGAGCCGTCGTCTACCAGCTCGATACCCATGTCGTTGTGGTCCAGGCCGGCCTTGGAACCCTTCGGGTAGATGCCGTGCACGGTCTGGTCACCCCAGACAATCAGCCAGATAGAGGCGTTGTCCGAGCCAGCGCCACCCATCTTGATGATGTTCTGACCGTTCTTCGCCGTGCTGTCGCTGTAACGAGGCGCCATCCCCAGGAACTTGGCAGGCTCCAGAGCGCTGTTGTTGTAGAAAAGGCCGGTGGCCATGTCCTGGTTCATGCCCTCGATGTAAGCGGCGTTCTCGGACAGGCGGAATGCGGCAGTGTTGCCGTTGAGGTTGGCCAGAGCCTCGTCAACGATGCCGAGGTTTTCCAGCATCGCGCAGGTCTCGTCGACCTGAACGGTGGTGGACTTGGTGCGCAGAATACCGGCGTTCAGCGCACGGTATGTGCCGGTCGGCAGGCCGGTACGGATGGTGGTGCGGTGACCGGTAGCGAGGTTGCCTTCCTGCCAAAGCATGTCGGGCAGAATCTCGTTGGTCTGGCTCAGCATCTCAATGATGCGCGCCGGTTTGCTGTCGGGGTCCTGCCGCTTGGCCCAATCGGCCAGCGTCAGGGAGGTTTGGGCGATAACGGCCATGGTTCACTCCTTAGGATTTGCCGTAGAAGACTTCGGCGTCGGTTTTTCGGGATTGGTTGCCGGAACCGCTATGCAGCTGGCCCTCGGCCAACTGCTGGCCGATCCGGTGGAAGAGCCGAACAACTTCGGGATGGGAGCCCAGGCCGGACTCCTTGAGCATGGTGCTCAGCTCGGGGGTACCGAACTGGGCCAGGGCTTTCTGGGCAACGCCTACGTTGGCGTCGAAGTTGGCGCCGCCGAAGGCTGCGTCCTCGCGCAGGGACTTTTCCCAGCCGGAAACCAGGCCTTGGCGCTGTTCCAGGCCGGCTTGCTCGGCGGCCAGGGCGCGCTTGGCGTCGAAGGCAACGAGCTTGTCAGCCTGTTCCTGGGTCAAGCCCAGCTCCTTGAACAGGGGGCTGACCTCTGCCAGCTGCTGCTCGCTCATTGCGTAGCCTTCGGGTAGTTCCTTGAAGGCGTAGGCTTCGGGGACAACGGGCTTCTGCGCCTGCTCGCCCTCGCCTTCCTGCTTCTGGCCTTGCTGCTGGCCTTCCTGGGTTTGCTGGTTGGCGTCACCGGCCTGCTGTTGCTGCTGGCCTTGGGCGCCCTGGTCGCCGCCGAGGATGTTGCTCTGTGGCTCGGCAGAGGTCGTGGCAGCGGCTGCACCACCGGCCTGGCTGCCATCGGCGCCGGCTTCGTTCATGAGGAAGTGACCGAGACGGCCGTGGATGAAGAGGTTCATGCGTTTGCCTCGTCGGGTTTGGTGGTGTTCTCCGCGACCATCACCTGATACAGGTGCGGGCACAGGGTATTGATGCGCTCCAGCAGGCTCAGGCCGTGCTGGCGGCGACCTTCGTTGAAGGCCATTGGGATTGGCTGCGGGTCGTAGACCGGGTGGAACACGCGGGCGGCTTCAAGCTGCTTCCAGGCCAGGCGCCGGCCCCGGGGATCAGCCATCAGCCACTTGAAGTCCTGAGCCGCCTGCTCTTGCTCCAGGCGTGCGGCGTCCTCCCGCTTCTGCAGAATCTCGGCGTCGTCGAACATTTAGGCCCCCAGCATCTGGCCCAGGACGTTGTCCGGGGTGACTTCGGTTTCGGACAGGAGCTTGGCGCCCTGGATTGCAGAGCCCATGGCCTGCTGGGCTTGCTCGGCCTGCTGCTGTCGGGCGCGCTGCTCGCGAATAGCGGCGACCTCGTCATCACCGCGAACAACGGTCGGAACCACGCCGATAGCGTCGGCGTATTCCTCAATGAGCTGGTCTGAGTTGACCTTGTCCAGAACCTCGGGGAAGGCGCCAGACAGGTTGCCGGCCAAGGTCGCGAAGCGCTCCAGACCCAGCACGTTCTGAGACTTCTGCGCCTGAGCCAGGATCGACACGTACTCGGCCTGGATCTCGCTGTTGGCGTCAATCAGCTCCTGCGGCGGTGGCGGCAGCAGTGGGTCGCCATCGATGATGCCGGCCCAGATCGGCATGGACTGGCGCAGCATGATGTTGAAGGTGCGATCGATCAGCGGGTCGAGTAATTCATCGTTGATGCGCTCGAGCACTGGCCCGAGCATCAGCATCTTCTCTTCCTTGCGGGCCGCGATCTCCGTGGCGGTACGCACGGTGTCGAGCTGGCTCACCATCAGGAACAGGTCAACGAAGAACGCCTCGTTGATCCGGCCTTCGTGCTCCTGAATCTTCGCCTGAATTGGCGACAACCAGGATGGGTTTGGCTGGTAGATCGGCGCCATCTGGTTTTGGCCGCCCACCATGGGGACATAGGTCACACCACCTGGGATGGTGCTGCTGGGCTGGCCACGCAGTTCAGCGGGCGCCTGCAGGGGTGGGTTGGCCCCTGTCTCGGTCATGCGGGCAGCCTGGCGCTCGTACAGTTGCAGGGCCTTCACATCGCCCAGGCAGATTCGACCTGGGCCGGTACCGTAGGCATCACCCGGCATCGACTCCCAGCGCACGGCCATGGCCGGGAATTCGTGATAGCCGCGGTCCTCCAGCACCATGTCGCCTGGCGCACCCGTTTCCCAGGTCAGCGCCGAGAACGGCAGATTGCGGCTGCCAGCGCGGTCTGGGTTAGCGTGCATGTTCAGCTCGACGCGCTGGGCGCAGCTGATGAACTGGTCACCGTTGTTGTTCTCGTACAGAGCCCTGGAAGCTGGGCTCAGCGCCTCCAAGCCGAACTTCTGCACCAACTGGTTCACTGTCCACTTGAACTCGCGGTAGATGGCAGCGGCGCGGCCGTCTGCGCCGTTCGATATCCAGTATTCACCCCAAGTGAAGGCTTCGCAGCGGATCACGGTGTCTGGGTGCTCGTCTACCCAGATGCAGCCGGTGCCGAAGGTGCACATCTCCTGGTAACAGGTCGGCAGCACCTGATACAGGTTCGAGCGCAGGAAGACATCGCGCATGCGCTGGGTGCACTCGTAGAACCACGACTTGACCGGGCCGAACTCCATGATGGCCCTGGCCACAGGCGCTAGGTTGAACCATGGGCGCGCTGGCGAGGTGATGCCGCTCATCATCCCCGACGCCGTGGTGCGGCTGGCCATGGTGGCCCGGTTGTTGATGATCTTGTTGTTGCGGCGGTCGCCACGGTTGGTGTCGTCGTTCATCACCCGGGAGCGCATGGGCAGGATGAAGTCGGAGATCTCCTTGGCGTTGGTGTCCCAGGAAGCGCGCTCGTTCTTCAGCGCTGACAGCCGCTTCTCGGCCAGCTTGCGTGGGCTGTCGGTGGCCATGGTTATTGCCCCAGCAAAGTCTTGGTGGCGGTCGGTGCTGCGGCCGCGCTGGCCCCGCCAAGGATGGTGGAACTGATACCGGCAGCCTTGGCACGGCGGCGCTTGTCGTCGGCAAAGCCCTGCGCATCAGCGTTCGATACGTCGTTGGTATCAACGTCCTGGGCCGTGGTGGTATCGGTCTTCGGCGTGTCGAAGGAATCGCCGAGCACAGCACTGCTCAGGCCCAGGGTCGCGACGTTTGCCGCCTTCTTGACTGCTCCGCCCATGGGGTTTGTCCTCAGTTGAAAGGGTCGTATTCGGATTGATGGCTGCCGTTGACGCCGCCATTGCCTTGGTACTGGGCCTTCATCACCGGCATGGTGAAGGTCAGGGCCAGCGCGTCACCGTCGTCGGGGCTGATGCCTAGGCGCTTCTTGATGTCTTTCTTCTTCTCCAGCGCGATCTGGTCCGACGAGTTGTGGTCGTACTCAGGGCTGGTGAGCTCGGTTTCGAGCTCGGTGTCGCTCTCGATGGCCAGGCCCAACTTGATGGCCTCACGCATGCGCCACCAGATGTAGGTCCGCATGTTGGCGTAGTGCCGGTCGGGCGCCTGGCTGGCGAAGTTCACATCGATGATCATCACGCCAGGCAGCAGGCGCCGGAGCTGGTCAGCAACTGGACCGCCAACGCCGGTGGAGTCGACGAAGACCGCGTCCGGCCGGTGCTCCACCACCAGGGTGCAGACCTTGGCAATGAACGGCGTGGTGTTGCGCGTCTCGCTGCCCGGGATCTTGATCGGCTTGATGCTCTTGGCATCCATGCCGCGCCGGAAGCGGATGACGTTGTTGTCCATGCCGCCGCGGGCAATGTCGATGCCGCACACCAGGGCGTCGTCCAGGCCGTACACGCCTTCGCGCCGCATGGCCTCGGCCACCCAGTCGGTTGGAATCAGCTGCAAGTCGGAAGCCCTCGGGAACATGCCGCGTACGCGGATACGGACGAAGTCGCTGTCCTCGCCGTAGTCGGCGATCCACTTGGCGATTTGCGTCTTGTTGGTGCCGTCGACGGTTCGGCTGTCGACCTGCCGGTGCCGCCAGCGGTGCTTGAACTTGGTAAAGCACTCGCGGAAGCGGCCACTGTTACGGGTCGGGTTGCCGAAGGCAGCCCAGATGATCTCTGTGTCGGCATCGGTCAGGGCGCCCTCTGCCACTTCCCACACCAGGTCGGCGATAGCCGAGGCCTCGTCGAAGATCAGCAGGATGCGTTTGCCTTCGTTGTGCAGGCCGGCGAACGCCTCGGTGTTGGTGTCGGACCATGGCACCGCATCGATGCGCCAGTTCTTTTCGTGGTCCGGGTCGGTGCTGATCAGCGCGGTACCGGTCAGCTTGAACCAGTGGGCGGTGATCGAAAGCCTGTTCCACTTGGCCACCTCGGGCCAGGTCTTGGTCCGCAGCTGGCTCTCGGTGTTGGCGGTGACCACGCCACGGGTATCGACCTCGGTGTCGAGCGCCCACTTGATGACCCAGGACACCAGCGCCGACTTGCCGATACCGTGGCCGCTTGCCACCGCCTCGCGGATTACCTCGCCTCGGTCCTTCGCGCCGGCCCGCAGCTGTTCGCCGATCGAGTCCAGCACTTGACGCTGCCACTTTCGGGGGCCGGTCTTGTTGGCCAGCTCGCCGCCTGCCTCATCCCATGGGAACGCGTACAGCACGTACCCCAGCGGATCATCCGAGAAACTGGCGATGTCGTTTGCCAGTTCCTGCTCGTAATCAATCTCGCTGTTTGAGGCGTTCACGGGCTTTCGCCATCCTGTCGGCTAAGCCGGTAACGTTCACCTCGACCTGCTCCTTGAAGGCGTTCACGTTCACATGCTTGCCCAGCAGCTCCAGGTTGCGGACCTTGTCGGGCCATTTGATCTTCTTGAGGATGCCGACCATGTCCCGGTCCTTGCCCTGCCCTTCGAACATCTCGGCCAAGTCGAAGCCAACCAGGTACTGGCGCCACGCCTTGGGCCACTGCTTGAGCGGCTTGAGGGAAAGGTCGTCCTCCAGGATGTCCAGCAGGTCGAGCTGGTCGATCTCTACGAGCCGTTGCAGCACATAGTCGGCGTCGACCTTGAGCCGCTTGTTGCGCTCACCCATGGCCGCCTCGATGGCTTGGGCAACCTCTGGGATCTGCATCAGGGCATATGCCTGGTCCTTGGCCCCCTTCTTGGCGTATCCGGCCCTGATCGCTGCCTGGGTGGCATTCAGATCCACCAGGTACTCAGCCACAAACCGGTGGCGCTTCACGGTCATGGCCATGGGAATTCCTCACTGCGCGATGGGGCAGGCCTTGCTGACCCAGTCCTGCAGGGCTGTCAGTTGGCGGATGGCGTCGTCGCCGTCGTTGGCGATTCGGACAATTCGTTCAGCAGCCGCTGGGTCAAGTTCGGCTCGCGCTTCTGCATGGCCCAGGCCGGCGGTGGTGGAAGATCCTGTGGCGCCGCAGCTGGTGGCGAGGACTGACAACCGGCGCTGGCCAGCAGCGACATCAGCACGAAGGCTCGCATTGGTCTGGTTCGCACGTTCGCGCTCCTGGGTGTGTTGGGTGTCGAGGTCGGCCAGCAGCTTGATGGTGTTGCGGCGGGACTCGGCTGCGGCTTTCAGCGTTGCCACCTGCTGGGTGGCTTGGTCCAGTGCCAGGGACTGGGCCTCGATCTTCTGCCAGCCGGCGTAGATGACCACGCCGCAGGCAAGCAGGCCGGCCATCAGATAGTTGGTCATTGGCTCTTACCTCCGGTACCAGGTCAGCTGGTAGCAGCGTGCATCAGCGGGGATCTCGGCCATGGGCCAGCGCAGGCAATCCATGTGCTTGCGCTCTGGCCGTGTGCGGCTCAGCCGTAGCGTCTGGACCAGATAGGCAGACCCGGCAGCGGTGGTGATGAAGTCGCCGACCGCAATGCCATCGGCGCCATCGATGTACAGCTTGCAGGGGGTGTACGGCTGCTTCCGGCTCATTGCGCGCCCATGCACTTGGCGTGTCGTTCGAGCTGGCGCTGCCAGACGCCCCAGCACCGCTTGTTGCCCGGGGTCGAGCAGTCGTAGCCGGCGGCGAACTTGTACTTGAGCAGGTCGTTGCAGGCCTGGACGTAGTTGCCGGCCAGCAGGTCGCGGCGCATCGATGACGGCCGCCAGTTGCCCATGCCGTACTGGCCGACGAAGTCCATGTACAGGTCGAACTCTTCCTGATGCAGCTTTACGCCCGGCAGGCTGGCGGCAAACTGCTTCTCGGCCTGGCTGTTGAGCGTGCGGGCCAGCACCTCGGCGCGCTGGCGGGTGATGGTGTCGCCCATCTTGACCGGCCTGCCGTCTTCCCACCTGGTGGAGCCGTGGCCGATGGTGGGAACGTCGCCCTTGGTGGGGATGACCGCGACAGGCGTGAAGCCCTCACTGGCCTTCCAGGCGCCGAAGCCGGCCAGGCTCATGGTCAGCAGGCCCACGGCCACCCGATTGCGCACGCTCATCGCTGGCATTGCTCGCGCAGGGCCTGGATACGGGCCTGGCTCTCTGCCGCCTCCCGGCGATCCTTGCGGATCTGGAAGTACGTGTTGACCAGGAAGCCGATCAAGGCGATGGCCACGCCGGCGAAGCCAACCCAGTTCACCTGGGAAAGCCAGCCGACAAAGCCGGTACTGGCGCCGACGAGCATGCCCTTGTTCGCCACAGAGGCGCCGACTGCTTCAACGATGCCTTCCGGTTTCGACATTGGGTTGCTCCTTGCTGGGGCTTTCATGGGGCCTCCAGAAACGCAAAACCCCGCTCGATGGCGGGGTCGTTTGATTGTTTGCAGGCAAGAAAAAAACCCGCTCAATGGCGGGTTTTAGTGTTTCGGGTGCTGCTTGTCACAGTGGGGAAATCATGCCGAAACCCGCACATTTTTGTCAAGCTTGGGCAAAACGTCCCAAGTGGAAGCTGCAAACAGCTGAGATCTTTCCACGCCACAAAATCCCATTTTCAGGCATGGGGTTTTGACCAGGCGCGTAGAACTGGGCGTCTTTGAGGTGAATGAAATTGATCGAAGCTCCTGGCTCATCATCACCTGGTAGCGGATCTCCGTACGTCGAAATTGCATCCCGAAGAGGACCCTCATCTTCGCCTAACCAAGGCCCTGCGAATTCCTCAGCGAATGCCTTGAAGTAGGTTACATGGGAGATAAGCGTGCCGCTCACGATGCCTGTTGGGGTATGGAGTGTTAGTCCAAACTCCATCCCATTCTGGTTGGCCCACGACGCAAGCTTTTGAAGGAACCAATCAGTGCCCTTCCCGCGCCAAGATTGCTCAATATCGACTAGCGCTTTCGAAACATCCTCAGTGGCTGGAGGCTCGCCCACGCTCTGAACTTCACTTTCCATGTTGCATTCCTGATTGCTGAGTGAGTGCCGAGCATACTCCAACATAGAGGCATGGTGACATCATGCGGTCTCGCTATCATCACTCAGCACCATGCTTCGATGTGCGGCGAGGTCGCTCAAGGCTCCGTGCACGAACGCATTGAAAACCCTTGAGCAGGTCGTGAACTCATCAGCCGCCTCTTCAAGCCGCTCGACAGTCCATGTTCCATTTTTACCGCCGACTCTCTGTCCGCCGTCGCTGTCTGTGAAGGGATTTCCGTGAACGAAGTCGTTGCGGATATCAACCAGTGGATCAAATTGATCAGCGGCCTGTAGCAAGCTTGTTCTCAGGGCATCATCTTCAATTTGCTCCGAAAGCTTTCTGAATCTTTTCTTCACCACCCCAGACGTCAGTTCGGTGAGTTTTGTGATTGATCCAGGCTCCATGCGCTCGCAGCACCAAATAACATCCCATTCGAGTCTGCCAAAAGCATACAGAGCAACACCGAGCGCCGCTGCATAGCCAGGGTCCATTGGAATGCTTAGTCTGTCGTCCTTCAAGCTGCCTCCCTCTCTTCGCTTAGCACGCGCCCAACTGGGCGCAAGCACATGCCGTCGATGATACCAGCCTGATCGAACATCAGCTGCACCAGCCAGCCCCACTGCCTGGCCCAGTTGCGGCTATCCAGCTCAACGCCGTGGTTGTCTGCCAGCCAGTCGCGGAATACCCACTGGGCAGCCATCGGGTCAGGGTTGGCGCCCATTCCGCCCTGCACCATGTGCCGGTACCGAACCAGCACGCCACGGGCAACCCAGTACTCGCGGCTGTACAGGTGGCACGTGCGCTTCTCGCCGCGCTCTTTCAGGGCCAGGTGCACGTGGCTGGCCAGCAGCTCGACCGCCGACTCTTCCCAGTTGTTCGACACCTCGGTGCTGATCACTGGGGCGTACAGGTGGTGGCCGAACACCTGGTACCGAGGGTGAAGGCTGGCAATGGCATGCTGCACCCTCCCCGCCAGCGCCATGTGGGCGCACTTACCCGTGTTCTCCCAGCGCTCCGGCCGGGTTTCGTTCGCCACATACCCGCGCTTGGCGAGCTTTGCCCCCTCCAGCCCGTGGTGCATGACGCTGTCCCAGGGCGTGTAGAACGCGTCGTGCCATGCGAGGCGTGCGCTTCCAAGTCTCATACTGCCCCCTTGCGTAGTTCCGCGTAGATCGTTGTGTTGCGGGTCAAGCTGCTGCCTCCAGCGGCACAATGCGCACGTGCACGCCCGGAACTTCGCCGTAGCGCTTGCGCACGAACGCGTCGACGACCTGAACGTCGTCTTTCCATACCACGCCGTTGAGGCCGTCGTAGATCGCCTTGACTACGTTGTCCATGTCGGGTTTCTTGGTCGGGAACAGCTCGCCGGCAATGGCCATGGCCTTCCGCTTTTTCGACATGGATTGAGGGATGGCCAGGACGATGCGCATCTCGACCATGACGGCGCCTTCCAGCAGCGTGCGGCCGGCCATGGCTTCGGTACCGGCCAGCGCGATGAGGCCCTCGTAGCTGGCGGTCTTCTGCGGGGTGAACATGCGGGCATGGCCGCCTACGCGACAGATGCGTGGTCTGCCCTTCCCCACGGGTTCGCCTGGCACCAGGAACTGAACTGGCTTGAGGTCAGCCATTGGCCACCTCCGCAGCAGCCCGCTTGGCCTTCTCGATCAACGTCCTGGCCACATGAACCAGGGTCAGTCGTACCGGCGTCGGAATCGACTGGGGTTCGAAACTGGTGCTGGCTAAGAACCACTTCACCGCACGGAAGTACTGCGACTTCTGGCGGCGGGCGATGGAGACGTCGCGGCTTAACGCAAGAATCTGGCCGTGAGACTGGTCATGTGAGGCAGCCCATCCACGCCAGGCGATGTTCAGCACCGTGTTGGCGTAGGTGTCTTCGTAACGGCACGCCTTGATCACATCCACAGGCATGATGAATTGGCCACTTGCCCAGGCCTCGAATTGATCTCGAATGGTGGAATTGCTCATGCCGGCCTCCGAATGCCGAGCTTGGCCAGCAGCAGCGCACGTGCTGCCTTGCCATCAGTGGGGATGTTCTGTGCGGTTACCAGGTCGCGGGCTTCCTGGTGTGACTTGGCCAGCTGGGCCTTCATACCGCTGTCGTGCTCAATGCCCTGGGCGATACGGCCATCGAGTGGCTGGGCGTTCTGGGCGCGGCGCTGCACGATGGCGTAGTTGCGTTCGAAGCGCTGGTACAGGGCCTTGTCGCTGTGCTTGGCGCTGCGCAGATCGAACGTGCCGGTGGCTTCTGCGGCTACGCGCACCGCTTCGTGGCTGTACTTGCCCATCAGGGCCTCGGTCCATGCCTGGTCGACTGGCGGCAGGCCAGGCACATGCAGGCACATGGCGCGAAACTCGGTTGCATCCGGCGGCCAAGACTCCTTGCCTGTATTGGCGGCAGCCAGCTCGATCATGCGGCGCAGGCCGTTCGCGATTTGCAGGCCACTGAGCCCGCCGAGGATCTTTGCCCATGCGTGGTCAGCCTTCGGCGCGTCACCGAAGTTGCTGGTCCACTTGTGGCCATACGTCTGGGTCATCGTGATCCAAAGTTTCTCCAGCAGTCCAAGGCTCAGCGGTTCCGGCGCCTTCTCCGCGGGCTGCTCGCTGCGCTGCGACGTTCGCTTCGACCCTGTCGACGGCAGAGAGACGACGTTGTTGACCAGGTTGTTGAGCTGAGCCTGTACCTGTTCTTGAGTTTGCATGGGTGTTCCCCCCGGCTTGCGCCTGGCGAAGATTGCGTTTCAGGTGGCTGGCCAGTGCGTGCTCCCACTTGGCCTGGGTGCGGTGGTCGTCCGGCGATGCGAGCCAGAACGAGCGAAATTCCAGGAACTGGTCCTGGTCGAAGGCCTGCTGCGTGATGCCCATCTGGAGCAACACGGCCTGGAAAGTCTTCTGGCTTGGCTGCCAGTCGGCAGTCATGGCGAAGCGGACGCGGGAATCGAAATCGTCCTCGCGCGCTGGTGGTGGTGTTTCTTCTGTATCTGTATCTGTATCTGGGGGCGTTACCGTAACGTTACGTGCCTGTTTCTTCTTTGCTCGATGCGCTGCAACCCTTGCCTTGCTTGAGTCGGATGTGAACTGTCGCTTGTCCCAGGCGATGACGCGGCACGCTTCATCAATCAGCCCTTTGGCCAAAAACAGCGCTTTTGTGGCCTGCCACTGCTCATCGGTAATGCGCATCTGAAATGCGATTTCCGTTTCATGTAACGTTACATCGCCGTTACTGCAACGCAGGCAAAGCAGCATGATGAAGCGGCGCTGGTCAGCCTCGCTCATCATCTGCACCTTGGGGTCGGTGGCGAACTCGCCATACATCCGGAACCAGTCCACGGGTTACCCCTCCTCGAGCTGGTCCAGGCCTTGGACGTGCTCCATCCACCGCTTGGAACCGTGAATGAACATCTCGATGTCGCGCTCGTTGAAGCAGCGCATCTCGCTGGGCACGACCTTCAAGTCGAGGACTGCAAGGATCTGCGCGAACTGCTCGAACTTCTCCGGGCGCATGCGGCTGATGGTCGCTTCGTCGCAACCGACTGCAAGCGCAATCGGCGCGTTACCGACCGAAGTCACGCGCTGCAAGATGAAGTGCAAATTCTTGCGGGCCCTTGTGGCCTGCTCCGGGCTTAATTGGGTGGTCGTCATGATCAGGCCGCCGATTTCGAATCAGCGTTCGGATAGAGATCCGGTCTGAGCTCATGACGCGGGATGCCCGTCGCCTCCTCGACCGAAAGCACGCGCTCAGCTGGGATTTTTCCGGTCGTGCACCAGTGCTGCACTGCCTGAGGCTTTATGTTCAGTAATCGGGCCAATTTGGATTGGCCCCCTGCAGCCTTCGCCGCTCGGGTTGGGGGGTTATCACTCATAACGGTCTCTCCTTGAAATTTGTAGAAACTCTACAAATTACAATCGAGACCTACAAGCAAAATTTGCAATGATGCTTGTAAGGACAAAAGGTATTTTCAGGCGATGACTACTATCGCAAACCGTATTGCCGAGGCCAGGAAGGCTTTGGAAATGAACCAATCCGAGCTTGCCCGGACCCTTGACGTTTCGCCGCAGGCCGTCCAAAGCTGGGAGTCTGGAAAGGCCAGACCTAGAGGAGCACGGCTAGAGATCCTCGCCAAGGTTCTGGGGAGGAGCGTTGAGTGGCTGATGACAGGCCAGGATCCGAACCTCACCGTTGAAGAGGCAGCATTCCGCATGGACGCTGCGTACCGCATCAATCAGATTAGATCCAAGATCTACGATACGAGCAGCACGCCAGAAGAAGGCGCGCGCAGGATGAAGGGTATTGCAGAGTATTTGATGCTTAAGGACCAGCTCAAGCAGGCCGAAAGCGAGATGCGGGAGCTGCTGATCAACGCCATGAGGGAAAACGATTGGTACAACAGGATCACAGATACTCGGCTGATGATGGAAATCCTGACCATCACGCAGGCTGCCGCTGAGGGAAAGCTGTTGATGACAGAAATATCGATGCTGGACACGATTTACGAGCGCCTCAGCAAGCTTGAGGGTGCGCCAGATCATACTGAGTAGCAATGCTCCCCTTTCGAAAGCCCGGGTATCCGGGCTTTTTTTTGCCCAAAAAAAATGTGCGCCCCATTGATTTACAAGCAATCTACAATTTTCATCGCCTGAAATTACAAATTACACTTGGCAAATACAATTTTCATTTGTAGATTTTGCTCATCCGGACCTAACCGAACGCAATCGGAAGGAATCGGATGGGCCGCAGCGAGCCAAGGCCCCATCCAGTGGTTTGACGGGTGGAACGGGATACAGGGGAAGCCTCACCCCAGGTGCGCAGCGTGGAGCACCGCATAAACGAGAGCCGACAGCATGCAGAGCGTGGTCGGCTGTTGGGCCCCAAGGGCCCCCGAACCAAGTCATCGCCCAGTCCGCAGGTGGCGTGTAACAGCGGCCCGCACCAGAAGATTTCGCGTCAGCGCCCAGCTCGGGCGCTTTCGGAAGTCAACCGGAGCACTCCCCCATGAACACCAACTACACCGTCATCCACCCGGATGGCACCGAACTGAACTTGCACATGAACCTGCCGGCGGCGCCGACGCTGCAAACCCTGCGCAGCCTGATCGTGCCGCACCTGGCCGGCGGCGACCTGGAGCAGGTCGGTGTGCTGCACAACGGCAAGGGCACCGACATGTTCGTCGACGAAGAGGGCCTGCTGAAACGCCTGCCCCGCAACGACAAGGCGACGGAGATCTACCGCGCCCACTACCTCAAGCAGAACCTGGGCGTTGACCCGGAGCAGCTTGGCTTCATCGCCGGCACCGCGGTCATCTTCGATCGCCGCGTCTGGTTCTGATTTCACTGGAGGAACAAGCAATGGGTTTGGACGTTTCTGCATACAGCAAGCTGGTCGAGGCGCCTGACGCCGAGCGCGACACTGACGGCGAGCTGGTCGACTACGACAACTACCGCGACTTCTATTTCAACCAGCATTTCCCTGGTCGAGCTGAAGGCCTGAAGGAAGGGATTGCCTACAAGCTTGGCGAAGAAGGATCTGGACTCAGCACCGGCTACGGCCAGTACAGCGCCTGGCGGGAAGAGTTGGCAAAGCTCGCAGGCTACGTGCCAGACGACAACCCAAGCGACGAGTACGAAAAGCGCTTTCCTCACTTCGGCGGTGCCAACCGAGCAGGCCAAGGCCCGTTTTATGAGCAGATCTTGTTCTCGGATTGCGACGGCACCATCGGCCCGGTGGTCAGCGCCAAGCTTGCCAAGGACTACGCCGACTTTGCAGAGAAAGCCGAGGCTGTTGGCGGCTACTTCTGGGAAAAGTACCAGGAGTGGAAAGTTGCCTTCGAAGTTGCTGCTGACGGCGGTGCCGTAGTTTTCCACTGATTCCCTGACAGCCGGAAAGACGGCCCGGTGCACCTGGTTCCCCCATCACCAGGCTGTATCGGGGTGTGATCTGCAATGCGCATGCTGATGCGCTGTTTACTGGGCACAAGCGGCCACAGGCAGAAATGCCGTGATTAGAGCAGCTGGATGGCTCCGCTTCCAAGCCAGCATGCCGGAGATTAGCACCGGCCAGATCGCACCCCGATGCAGACCCCTGCACACCCTAAGACTCACCTTCGTGAGCCTTACACACCCTAAAGCTCACCGGTTTGAACATTAAGCCGGCACAACTGAGGGCTCCACCATGTTCAACCAAACCGCGCAGACGGTGTTCGACGAGAGCATCGAGCGAGCGCTTGCGTCACCACCGGGCGAACTGGTGGCGGCCTCCGAAACTGAACTGAGCTATGTGGCCGGCATGGCCGCTTACGCCCTGGCACGCGGAGACATCACTGCCGAGCAGCGCGACCTGATCACCATGCGCATCGACATGGCGCGCTTTCGCTTGCTGGCTCAAATGCTCCGCACTCAGCGCCTTGCCTTGGCTGCACGGCCATGAGCGCTTATGACCGCTGGCTTGACCCGCCCGACCCGGACGACGAGCCAGAACCCGAAGAAGACGATGCCGAGCCGGACGCTTACCCGTTCCAGGCCGGCGACTGGCGCTCGGACGAGCGCGACATTCAACTGGAGCGCCGTTATGACTGCTAAGTGCCGGGGCTTCATCGCCCCAAACGCCCAGCAAATGGTTGAAGCCCTGCAACGTCAGGGCTTTTTCATGTTCCGCGACCTGCCACTGGGCACCACGATCCGCATTCGTCGCGGGATGTTCGTTGTGAGGTTTCCATGAGCTACTCACGGACCGACTACTACGCCGAGGGGTTGGCCGAAGCCTTCGAAGAACATGGAGTCACGGCGACCGCTGAGCAGATCCGCGCAATCGCAAGTGACGTTGCTGGCTGGGCCGAGTGCATAGGCATGGCATTCCATGTTCCGGCTGGAGATCCGCGCGACAGCGAGCTCGCCGACCTTCGCAAGCAACTTGAGCGAGAACGCAACAAGGTTGTGTGTGGAGCCTGCAAAGGCTCAGGCCTTCTGCGCTTTCAGGGCCCGTACCACGGCTCAACGTCCACCTGCCACAAATGCAATGGCGCAGGCAGGCACGAGCCATGACCGCCGCCCAACGCCGGCGCCGCCACCTGATCTGGCGCGGCGCTACCACTTCCCTCCTTGGCTGGGCCGGCTGGCTGACGCTGGTTGCCCTGGCTGACCTCATTACCCGATAGGAACCTCTCGCCATGAGCGATCTTGCGATCAAGCCCACGTTCAGCCTCGCCCCGCAAAACATCGAGGAAGCGCTGAAATTCGCCGACTACCTGTCCAAGTCGACCATTGTCCCCAAGGACTTCGCCAACAACCCCGGCAACATCCTGGTTGCCATTCAGTGGGGCATGGAACTGGGCCTGCAGCCCATGCAGGCCATGCAGAACATCGCGGTTATCAACGGCCGCCCAGCCCTGTGGGGTGACGCCGTAATCGCCCTGGTCCGCTCTTCGCCGCTCTGCGAGTACATCTACGAGAGCGACGACGGCGAGACGGCCACCTGCCGGGTGAAGCGCCGCAACGAAGAAGAGCAGGTGCGCACGTTCAGCATGGCCGAGGCCAAGGCGGCCGGCCTGGCCGGCAAGCAGGGCCCATGGAGCCAGTACCCGAAGCGGATGCGCCAGATGCGCGCCCGGGCATTCGCCATGCGCGACGTTTTCCCCGATGTGCTGCGCGGCATGCCGGTCGCCGAGGAACTACAGGACACCCCAACCGAGCGCGAGCTGAACCAGGCCCACGTGCGAAAGGCCGACCAGCCGAAGCAGTTGCCTGCCTACCCGGATAGCAAGCTCGACGAGAGCAGCGAGCAGTGGCGCGGCCTTATCGCCGCAGGGCGAACCAGCCCTGACCACCTGATCGCAACGATCCAGAGCAAATACACCATCACTCCCGAGCAGATCGAGCGTATCCGCTCCCTGGCTCCAATCGAAGGAGAAGCCACCAATGCAAGTGCATAACGTCCAGCAAGGCACGCCCGAGTGGCACGCCCTTCGCTCCAGCTACTTCACCGCTTCGGAGGCGCCCGCGATGATGGGCGCCTCGAAGTACCAGAACCGCAACGATCTGCTGGCAATGAAGAAGACCGGCATCGTGCCGGAGGTAACGCCCCAGCAGCAGGCCATCTTCGACCGCGGGCATGCTACCGAAGAAATGGCCCGCCCCCTGGTCGAGGAAATGCTGGGGGAGGAGCTTTACCCAATCGTCGGTACCAGCGGCAACCTACTGGCCTCGATGGACGGGGCCACGATGCTCGGCGACACGCTGTTCGAGCACAAGCTGTGGAACGCCACCCTGGCAGCAGCAGTGGTCGCCGGAGAGTTGGAGCCGCATTACTACTGGCAGCTGGAGCAGCAACTGCTGGTCAGTGGCGCAGAGCGCGTGATCTTCGTCTGCTCGGACGGCACCCGCGACAACTTCGTGCACCTGGAGTACCAACCGGTAGCCGGTCGCCGCGAGCAACTGGTGGCAGGCTGGGCCCAGTTCGAAGAAGACCTGGCCTACTTCGAGGTGAAAGAGGCCAAGGTCGAGGCCATCGGCGCGGCGCCCGATCAGTTGCCGGCTCTGCGCATTGAAGTAACCGGCATGGTCACCGCCAGCAACCTGGATGCCTTCAAGTCACACGCCCTGGAGGTGTTCAGCAACATCAACACCGAGCTCAAGACCGATCAGGACTTCGCGGACGCCGAGAAGACCGTGAAGTGGTGCGGCGATGTTGAGGAGCGCCTGAAAGCAGCCAAAGAGCACGCCCTGAGCCAGACCGAGAGCATCGACGCCCTGTTCAAGGCGATCGACGACATCGCCGCCGAGGCTCGCCGCAAGCGCCTGGAGCTCGACAAGCTGGTCAAGTCCCGCAAGGACAGCATCCGAACCGAGATCGTGATGGACTCGGCCAAGGCCCTGCAGGACCACATCGACCAGATCGACGCCACCCTAGGCGGCCGCATCCGCATGCCGAAGGTGCACGCCAACTTTGCCGAGTCCATCAAAGGCAAGCGCACCATCGACAGCCTGAACGAAGCGGCCGGCGCCGAACTAGCCCGGGCGAAGATCGAGGCCAGCCGCATCGGCGACCTGATCCGCTTGAACATCGCCAGCCTTAACGAACTGGCCGCCGACCACAAGTTCCTGTTCCACGACGCGCAGGACCTGGTGCAGAAGGCCAACGACGACCTGGTGGCACTGATCAAGGTCCGGGTCAGTGAACACGAGCAGGCAGAGCAGAAGAAGCGCGACGACGCCGAGCTGGCGCGCCAGCAGGCTGAACAGAAGGCCGCCAAGCAGACTCTGCCCCGGGATGACGAGAAACCTTTGCAGCAGGCTCCGCAACAGGTCGCCCAGGCAGATCCGGCGCCAGCAGTTACGCCGATCACCAGCGCAACGCCAACTGCACAGTCCGTCGCCGATGATGGCCGACGCATCAAGCTGGGCGACATCAGCAACACCCTGGGCTTCAACCTAACCGCCGACTTCCTGGCCTCGCTGGGCTTTGAGGCGGTCGCGCAAGAGTGCTCGGCCAAGCTGTACCGCGCCAGCGACTTCGAAGCCATCTGCACCGCGCTGATCCACCACATCCAATCGGTTCGGCACAGCCAGGCAGCCGCGTAATGGCCAGCCAGAGCGTGGAAGAACTGTACGACCAGGTCGAAGAGTTCACTTCCCTGCTGGCTGCTGCCGAGCTGCACGCCAATGGCGCCTGGGAAGAAGAATTCATCGAAAATATGCGGGCCAGCTTCAAGCGCTACGGCCCGCGCACCCTTCTGAGCGTTCACCAGCAGAAAAAGCTGGAGCAGATCGCCAAGTACTGAGGAAACCCCATTAAAGTAGAACACCGCGAAGCCATCGAGAAAGCCAAGCTGCACGGAACCTCCCCAATGGTGTTCGCCCACCAGTTGCTGGTGCACGACCTGGTCGAAGCCGCCCTCTTCGAACTGCGCAACATCAAGATGCCCTTTGGACGACTGGGCGAAGACGACCAGCAAGAAGTCATCGACCGCATCACCAAGCAGGCCGAGGATGCCGCGTGGACCGCAGTTGGCATCATCAGCTCGCGCAGCGTGGACACCATCCCCATCACCATTGCCGACTCGAAGTTCAAGTCCAAGAACATCACGGTGACCGGCGTGGTGGATGCTCAAGACCCGAACCGGCACGGCCTGGTTGATCTGTCCGGCAAACTGGCGCTGCTGGTGCTGGCGCCAAGCGACTATGCCGAGGGCCTGGACGGCATCCGGGCCGAGCGTGACCAGCATGAGTTGCCGCTGAGTGCTGCTGAGCGGATCGCCGGCATGGGACTGGATCTTGGCCCGGGTCGCCAGCAGGAAGAAGAGGAACTGCCCGACGGACCTGACCCGCTCTACGAAGAGGCGCTGTCCTTCGTCCGCAGCACCCGCCGCGCCTCGATCTCGGCGATCCAGCGCCACCTGAAGATCGGTTACAACCGGGCAACCCGGATGATCGAGCAGATGGAAGCCGATGGCGTGGTTACCCCCATCGACTCCAACGGTGGCCGCGAGGTTATTTGCCAGGCTGAGCAGCACCCGGTCGACAAGATCATCGAACAGGGTGACGCCGGCAGCACCATTCTGGGCAAGGAGTTCGGCGACTACGACTATGACGATGCCAAGCAGTTGGTGGTGCTCAAGTCGAACGGCAGCCCGTTCAAGGCCCACTGGCTGCAAAGCCGCCTGGCACTGAGCACTGAGCAGGTTACGGCTCTGCTGATTCGCTTGCTCGACGACAAGGTGCTGGAACTGGATGAAGAAGGTGAATCGTCCATGGACCACATCTACAAGGTCGTGGCAACGCTCGACCAGGTCGTCTGACCTCATCACTGCAACACCCTCAGGGCGCGGAATGGCGCCCTTTTTCATGCCTGCGCCAGTCCAGCTGGCGCCACCTCTTCAAGGACGGCAGCATGCTGATCAAGAAAAAACTGACTCACTTCCACTTCTGCTGCGGCCTGGGCGGCGGCGCCAAGGGCTTCAATCGGGCCAAGCCTATCGTTGGCAACATGCAGGCAGAGTGGGAATGCCTTGGCGGTGTGGACGTTGACCCGGCCGGCCTGGCTGACTTCAAGCGCCTGTCCGGTGTCGACGGAACGCTGATTGACCTGTTTACCCGCGACCAGTACACACGCTTCCACGGTAAGGAGCCGCCAGCCGGCTGGGTTGAGGCTGGCCCCGACGATATTCGCCGCGCCGCGCAGTACCGTCGTCCCGATGCCGTGTTCATCAGTTCCCCCTGCAAGGGCGCCAGCGGTCTGCAGTCGGAGAAGATGAGCCTGACCCCGAAGTATCAGGCCTTGAACGAACTTACCCTGCGCTGCATCTGGCTTATGGGCGAGGCCTGGCGCGATGACCCGGTTCCGCTGCTGGTGTTCGAGAACGTTCCCCGCCTGGCCAGCCGTGGCCGGCACCTACTGGACCAGATCGGCGCCCTGCTCAGCCACTTCGGCTACGCGGTTGCCGAAACCACCCACGATTGCGGCGTCATCGGCGGCCTGGCCCAGAGCCGCAAGCGCTTCTTGCTGGTGGCTCGCCATGTCGAGAAGGTGCCCCCGTTCCTGTACGAGCCAGAGAAGAAGTGCCTGCGCGCCGTTGGCGACATCCTCGGCCGTATGCCGCTGGCCGGCGATATCGAGCAGGCCGGCCCCATGCACCGGGTACCGGCCCTGCAATGGAAAACCTGGGTTCGATTGGCTCTGGTGGAGGCCGGCAAGGACTGGCGCAGCCTGAACGACCTGGCGATCGAAGATGGCTACCTGCGCGACCTGATCATCGTTCCGCAATTCCGCGACGGATTCCTTGGCGTGCATGACTGGCAGGAGGCCGCTGGCACCGTCGCTGCTCGCAGCGGGCCAACCAACGGCAAGTTCTCGGTCGCCGACCCGCGCGCGATGGCCGGGGCCCTGCAATACCAGCAATACGGGGTTCGTCGCTGGCAAGACACCAGTGGCGCGGTGATCGGCGTCAAGAGCCCGGGGCAAGGCACATTCAGCGTTGCGGACCCGCGCCGAGGTGGAGAAGGCTTCGGCAAATACCAGGTGACGCCGTTCGCTTGTTCCGCCAACACGGTAATTGCCGGCAGCACCACTGGCCAGGGCGCCTTTGCCGTACAGGACCCGCGCTATCACAACTGGCACCCAGGCGCGTCGAGCCGAAAGCTCAACGTGGTAGCCATGAACCAGACTGCTGGAACCGTGACCGGCTCGCAGCAGGTGGCCAGCGGTGCCCTGTCGATCGCTGACCCACGCCCGGGCATGCGCCGCAGCAAGGGCGATGCCTACCTTACCGGCGGCCATTACGGCGTGGTGCCCTGGAATGGCCAGGCTGGTGCGGTTTCCGCCAGCGCCATGCACGACAACGGGCGCTGGAGCATCGCAGACCCTCGCCTGCCCGAGGCCAATGACCGGCTGACCTGCGTAATCGAATCGCTCGACGGAACCTGGCACCGGCCTTTCACCACTCTGGAGCTGGCGGCGCTACAAAGCCTGGTCGAGCCCGAGGAGCAACTAGAGCTGGACGGACTGAGCGATCAGGCCTGGCGCGAACGAATCGGCAACGCGGTGCCGCCGGCAGCCGCGGAAGCCATCGCCAACGTGATGGGCACCACCCTGCTACTGGCCGCCCAAGGCGAAACCTTCATGCTCAGCAGCATGCCCATCTGGGTTCGCCCGGTTGCAGTAGGACTGAGTGTTTCCCAGCAAGTGCGGGATTAGGATGTGGCACCAGCGGCAATCTCCTGGCCGCGCTTAATGCCGTCATTGATCGCCTGTTCAATCGTGAGGCCTTTTACATCCTCCTGATATTCCTCATGAACAGGTTTTCCCTCAGCAGTGTAAACGCCGATAAATAGCTGAACCTCTCCCGAATCAATTCTTCGGCCACGCACATCCACGTAGCCACCACCAGGAAGAGCGGCCTCCATGCTCGAAAAGTTCTTGGGATTAGCCGCCCACTGGAAATAAGTCTTCGTACGAGCCGTTGATCTCACATTCACCGCAGTTCTCCCGCTGAAAGTTGAAACACGAGTAAGGCACAGCCTTCCAGATCTCGCCAATCAACCAGGTGACACCATGAACCCAATCGCCCAGGCGGCCCTTGACCGGGCCCGCCGCCCTACCCCTGCGCCCGCGCCAGCCACGGCGTACTCCACCGAAACTGCCACCCGCCCCAAGCCAATCCCGGTGCTGGTAGTGCACGGCCCCATCAACGAATTCATGCGCCAGCAGGCTCGCAAAGAGGCCACCGACACGGTTCTGGCCATGCACCGAACGCTGGCCGCCACCAACGGCGTGGCCCTGGTCGTGGAACACCTCAAGCGCACCGCCGCCGACAAGCCCGGCAGCCACATCGCCGGTTACCTGGACGTCATTCAACTACTGGAGCAAGGGCAATGAACAACGACAACAGACTGCCGCCATGTGACGCGGAAGTGTTCGAAAACGGTGAAAGCGTTGGGCTATTCGATAGCTTCGAGAAGGAAGACATTGAACGCCTGTGCAAGGGCTTGTCAGCCGTGACTGGCTGGCGAATCGACTGGAGCTACTTCGCTGGTCGCCCGCATGTTCGCGCGCTTTCGCCAGCCGAGCAGTACCCAGGATTGGCTACCGCATGGTTTGACCCAGGCTATCAGGAGTTCATAACAGCAGAAGGGCGTGCGGCAACGCTGCGCATTGGAGACGGTGACAGGCTTACACGCTACAGCGTGCCGCTGTTCACCGGAGCCCAGGTTGGCGAGATTGTGGCGCTGAGAAGCGCCCACCTGCGGGCCGGTGAGCGTGAGGAAGAACTGCGCACTGAGTTGGCTGCGGTTCGCCAGCACAAGAACGACTACATGCAAGCTGCCGAGGAAACACGGGCCGCACTGATGGCCGACATTGAGCGCCTGCGCAATGAACTCGGGGAAGCCAAGGACGAGTACGACAGATCAGCGAACCGGGTAAACCAGCTGCAGGCCGACCTGACGGCGCGGGACCAACAGATCGATGCGCTGCGCCAAGGAATGAAGGGTGATTACGACCTGGACGCCTGGCTGGCCTTTGTCGAAGAGGCGCCGCAATTGCGCCTGGATGCCGAGCGTTATCGGTGGCTGCGGGACAAAGCTCACACCGCCGACTGGGAATTCATCGGCGGCCAAACGCCTGACGCTGGAGAGGCAGAGATCGATGCGGCCATGGCCAAGGAGGCGCAGACATGAAGCCCCTCACCGTCTTCTGGGCCTGCCTCACCGCAGCTGCCTTTGCCTTCCTGATCGGCGTGGTGCTCACCATCTACGCCACCAACCACCGCATTGCCCAGGCCGATGACCAGCACCCGCCACCACCCGCCGGCGACCAGTTCGACGAAGGGCCGGTGCTGGTCCGGCTGCCGGCCGCACACCTTGCCCCTGTCCGTTACATTTTCTGAGAGGTCACCATGAACACCGCCGAGATACCCGACGATGTCGAACTTATCCGCGTGGCCGAAGTGCTGCGCATCACCGGCCTGAGCCGCAGCACCCTCTACGAGAAGATGATGGCAAACCAGTTCCCGAAGCAGGTCAACTTGGGGACGCGGTCGGTGGCCTGGGTGAAGTCTGAGGTACAGGCCTGGGCCAGGGAGAGGATCAGCGCGGCTCGAAACTGCTGATCAATCTGCCAGCAGGCCGTCCAGGTAGTCTGCCCAATCCTGCATCATTCCCTTCCTCTGCTCCACGAACTCAGCATGGTTGTATGCGTCGCCGATGTGCGATAGCTGAGCGTCGACCCACTTCTCGTTGTATCCCATCTCGTTCAAGGCGGTAGAGATCGTCGCGCGTATTCCGTGCCCGGTCAGCCTGTCCTTGTATCCCATGTTCTTCAAAGCATTATTCACCGAGTTATCACTCATCGGCTTTCGCGGGTCATGGCGACCCGCGATAAGCAGGTGGCCGTGATTGCTCAGTTGATGCGCACGCTTTGCCTCTTCCACCGCTTGGCGCGACAACGGGACCAAGTATGGTGGGATATCTCCCCCCTTCGTTCGAACCCTGCTTTGCAACTGTTTCACGACGCCGGCCGGCACTGACCACATACCGCCATCGAAGTCGAACTGATCGATCGTTGCCTTGCGCAACTCGATCGTTCGGACACCGGTAAGCAGTAGCAGCTTGATCGCACTGCGAACAGATTCGCTGCATCCGGAATCGCGCAACGTCAACAGGAACTCTTTCAGCTCATGCCGACGCAAAAATGGATGGTGCTGCACTGGCGGTTCCGGTATGGAAACGATGTCCAGGTCAGACGCCGGGTTTACCTCCAGCAATCCTTCTGCCATGCCATAGCGGAAGATCTCGTTCAGCCAGGTTCTACACTTCCTGGCGACATTGAGCGCTCCACGTTTCTCCACCTTCCGCATAGTGCGCAGCACATCAGCGCGCTTTATTTCGCCAATTGGCAGTCGACCAATTTCGGGGATCAGGTCCTTGTCCAGGTATAAGCGGGACAACACAGCGGAGCCCTTTCTCGCTGCAGACCATCGCGGCAACTTGAACTCATACCACCGGTTGGCCACAGCCTCGAAGGTGTTCGCATGATTCACAGCTGCCTCTGCTCGAGCATGCCGTCGTTCTACGCGCGGATCGATACCCTTGGCCACCAATGCTCTGGCCTCATCTCTACGGACGCGGGCGTCACGCAAGCCAATGGCTGGGTAGACGCCCATCGAGATGCGCGCCTGCTTTCCGTGCCAGGTGAAACGGTAGTGCCAGGACTTCGTCCCATTCTCGGCGATGTACAGGAACAGGCCGTCCGAATCCTTCAGGGTGTAGGGCTTGTCTTTGGACCTGGCTTGCCTGGCCGCAGTATCTGTGAGGGGCATTTAGTACATCCAATGGCAATCGAATTTCCGATGTGCTGATGAATGTACTAAAAATGTTCGGAATGTACAGGGCGTGGTCGTATTATATCGGACAACGACTTTCCGGCATGACCAGCAAATGCTGGGTTACTCGGACACCTCAAGACAACCTAGGACCCACATGCAGTTCCAGGCCAGCGAACCACCAGAAGCCCTCAACCGGCTGATCGAGGAATACACCAGCATGATCGTCCCGGTACGTGCCCCCAGCCCGCCGCCCTCGCCCGATACCAATGAATTCATCGAGGCGGCCACCGTCCGCTGATGGCCGCCCCGCACCGGCTCAGAAGTCACGCTTGTAGAAGATGTCCAGTGAGCTGGCCAGCCCGCTGGCGGCCTCAAGGTACACTTTCTTGCTCAGCTTGTAGCGCAACGCAATGGTGTTTGCGGGCTCGAACACCCCTACCCCGTAGCGCAGGCTCAGTTTCTCGGTAAGGTTGCCGCTGGCGACCACGCTGGTCGTATTGCCCGAACCTTCGGTGTCCAGCTGGAAGTCGTCGATGCCCAGGTTCGAGGCCAGGCTGCCGGTGATGCCGGCGCTACCCGCCAGCCCCAGGCCCAAGGCCGCCTCGGCGAGCATGTTGTTGTCTTCGCCGGAGGCGCCCAGCGGCCGTCCCAATACCAGGTACGACAGCGCCTGCTCCTGGCTCATGGCCGGCTCGGAGAACACTTTGCTGGTGGGCTGTTCGGCACTGCCGCTCAGGCGGATACCGGCAATCACGTCGTCGACCTTGCGGATCGCCTCAATGTCCAGGTAGGGCTGGTCGATCGGGCCTGCGAACAGCAGCCGCGCACGGCGGATGGTCAGGCGCTGGCCGTAGGCACGGTAGCGGCCGTCGGCCAGGCTCAGCTCGCCACGGGTATCGAGGTTGTCGCCGATGTGCACATGGCCGAGCAGGTTGGCCTTGAGGCCAAAGCCACTGAACGAAAGCTTGTCGCGGCCCACTTCGACATCGATGTCCATGGCCATCGCCATGGGTGGCTTGCCCTCTTCGGTCTGGTGGCCGACGATCACCGTGTCATCCGAGACCTTGACAGTGGAGGGTGGCAGCTCGCGCACGGTGATCGTGCCCTTGGGCACCTGGACCTTGCCGGTCACCGCCAGCTTGTCATCGATCAGGCGCAAGGTCAGGTCGGGGGCGACCTCCAGCGTCGCATAGGGCTCGACCGTGACAGGTAGTTGCTGGCCCTGCAGACGCAGGTCCATGCCCAGTGCCTGGCCCCAGGTGAGGTTACCACTCAACTGGCCACGCCCCGCCTCGCCACTGCGCCAGCTGCCATTGAGCTGTACCTGCTCGCCAGCAATCAATGCCTGCAATGACAAGTCCTCGAGACTGACCGGCAGCTCGGCGCCACTGACTTCGCCGCCGCTGAGCATCAGGTTGCCATTGACCTGCGGGGCCAGCAAGGTGCCCGACAGCCGGCCACTGCCATTGAGCTGCCCGGCAAGGCGCTCGACCATCGGCACGAACGGACGCGCCACTGACAGGTCAAGGCCGGCCAGGCGGAAATCACCTGACAGTGGCTTGTTCTTGCCCAGTGGGTCGAGGCGGGTGTTGACGTTCAGCTCGCCCAGGCGCTCGCCGCGGAACGCCAGCCGGGTATCGATGCGCCGCGGCGCCAGGGTGCTATCCAGGCGCAGGGCCTGGTACGGGAAGTCGAGCCAGCGGTCCTTGTCACGCACGCGCAGGGTACCGCCACTGGCGTCGACGACGATGTTGCCCTTGGGACCGCTAGCCGGGATGTCCAGATTGATGTCGGCATTGAGCAGGCCCTGCCAGGCAAAGTCCTTCGGCAGCCACTGGGCCAGGCTGTCCAGCGGAAACTGCTTGAGGTGGTAACGCAAGCGTGGCTCGGGGGCCAGGCGCTGGTCTTCACCACACAAGCTGGCCTGGCCGGAGCGCCAGCAGTGCGCAGCAAAGTCCAGTTGCCCGCTGGCGAGCCGCTGCAGGCGCGCCGGTGCCTGCAATTGCCAGTCCTGGCCGCCGGCCTGGACCCGTCCACTGGCCAGGCGCCCACGCCAGTCACCCTTGTTCAACTGGCCATCCAGGCCGAGGTCGAGCTTGAGTTGCGGGCCGTCCAGCGCCAGGGTCAGCGCTTGCTGGCGAATGTCGCCTTTGCCGTTGGCCTGCAAGGTGCCCAATGCCGTGTCACCCAGGTGAATGCCGCTGGCCTTGAGCTCGATCACGCCGCGCTGGGCGTTGTCCAGGCGGGCATCCAGGTCCAGCTGCTGCAGGCGGTTTTCCGCCTGTGCCAGCCGCAGGCCCTGCAGGGTCAGCGTACCTTGCGGGGCCTGCAAGGTGCCGGCGACGTCCAGCCGGCCCTTGACCTGGCCCTGCAACCCTGGCCACAACTGGCCCAGGCGCGGCAGGTCGAGGTCGAGCCGCCCGGCCAGGCGCTGCTGCAGGCTGCCACTGCCATTGATACGGTTATCACCCAACTGGACTGCCAAGGCGCCCAAGGTCCAGCTCTGCCCTGCCCCTTGGGCCTGCACCTTGAGCATTGCCGGCTGGCCGCGCAAACGGCCTTTCAGGTCAAGCTGGGCATCGAGGCTCAGCGCGTCGCCTTTCATTTCGCCTTTGCTGCGCAGCGGCCCCGCCAGGGTACCCGGCAGCTCGGCCAGCCAAAAGGCCGGGTCGAGCGCCGACAGCTGCAGGTCGACATCCCATGCCAGGTTGTCGGCAAAACGCACGGCGACACTGCCGGCAGCCTTGCCTTGCCCGGCGGTCAGCGCCAATTGCGGCAGCTTCACCTGGCTCAGGTCACCCTCGAACGGGCTGGCCAGGCTGAACGCGCCGGCCGGGCCGATCAGGTCGCCATTGAAGGTGCCCTGGTAGTTGCCATCGCGATAATGCACCTGGGCCCCGAGGCGCTTGAGCGTGACCTCGGGCGGCGCCTCCAGTGGATACAGCCGCAGCCACGGGAAGTCCTGCCAGTCCAGTCGGGCATCGGCGACCAGGCCTTGCTGCCAGTCAGCCGTGGCCTGCAACTTGACCCGCTGGGTATCGCTGGCATTCAGGTCCAGGGCATCGAGCCTGACGCCTTTGCTGTCGACCAGCCCGGACAACAGCAGGGCGATCGGCGACTGCTCGGCCGGCAGGCTGGCCGCCCCCGACAGTTGATAGCCCTTGAGCAGGTCACCACTGGCATCGAGCTTGAGCTGGTTGAACTGCACGGTATCGGGCAACGAGCCAACCGGCTTGAATGCCTCGGAGCGGATCTGCAAGGTCGCCGGCAGGTGCTCGGCCAACGCCTGCAATTGCCCGCTCAACGTGGCGTCAAGGTAACCGCTACTGGCGCCGGCAAGCTTCAGGGTTTTCTGTAACTCACCAGTGGCGGTCAGCGCCAGCTGCCAGGGTTTGCCGTCTACCGCAGGCAGTTGCAGCTGCGCCTGGAGTTGCACCGGCCAGTCAGCTTCGGGCTGCAGGTTGCCCTGCAGGTTCAATTGCAGGGCGTCACGCTGCAGGTGCAGGCTGTCGATGCGCAGCCCGGTGCTGGTCCAGTGCGCCGCCAGTTGCAAGTCGCCAAGCAGGTCACTGCCATCCAGGCGCAACTGGCCAACCTTGACCTCACCCAGTTCGATGTCCAGCGGCAAGCGCAGGGCCGGCAACTGCAGCGGGCCACTGTCGGCCGACTCGGCGCCGGGCGCAAAGGCCATGTCGATACGCTGCGCCTGCAATTGGTCAATGCACAAGGCAGAGCGCAACAGGCATGCCGGTGACCAGGCCAGCAGCGGTGCCTGCACCTCTACCGTGCTGCCACCATCGGCCCAGCTCAGCCGGCTGGCTTGCCAGCTACCTGCCAGGCGGCCCTGGAAGTCAGCGACCTCAAGCCCGGGCACCTTGCCCAGCACCCAGCGGCTGCCAGCCTCGGTCCCCAGCAGCAGGCCGAGTGCCAGGCCCAGGCTCGCAACGACCCCGAGCAGGCCCGGCAGAATGTACTTGATCACGCGTTTCACAACTCAGGCCCCATGGAAAAGTGCAGGCGAATTCCCCCTTCATCATCCAGCGCCTTGGCCAGGTCCAGGCGCAGCGGCCCGACTGGCGACACCCAGCGCACGCCAAAACCGACACCGGTCTTGAGGCTTGGCAGTTCCAGGTCGTTGAACGAGTTGCCCTGGTCGACGAAGGTTGCCAGCCGCCACTTTTCGGTCAACGAATACTGGTACTCGACACTGCCGGCCACCAGGTAGCGCCCGCCAATGCGGTCACCGTCGCTGTTCTTCGGCGACAGGGTCTGGTAGTCGTAGCCGCGCACGCTCTGGTCGCCACCGGCGAAGAAGCGCAGCGAGGGCGGAATGTTGTTCTTGAAGCCATTGGTCGCGCTGCCACCGAACTGCACCCGGCCAAGCAGGCGGTGGTCATGGCCAAGGGTGGTCAGGCCCTTGAGCAGCACGTTGCCATGCAGCAGGTTGGTGTCCGAGACCAGCCCTTCCTTGGCCGCCTGCACATCGAACTGCAGGCGGTAACCGTTATGTGGGTCGATGCGGTTGTCACTGCGCAGGAAGGAGAAACTCACACCCGGCATCAGCAGGTTGCTCAACCCGGAGTCATCACCCAGGCGGTATTCCTCGCGCTGGTACTTGAGGGAAATCACCCGCTGCCAGCCGCTGGCCAGCTTGCTGTGCCACTCGGGGCCCACCGTCAGCAGTTTGCTGAGGGTATCGGTGCCGGCAATTTCTTCGTTCTGGTAGCCGCCGGCAAAGCGCAACTTGTCGGTCAGCGGTGGGTCGAGGGGAATGTCGTACCAAAGACCGACGTTCTGCCGTGGCGCCGACAGTTCGGTTTCCCAGCCGTAGCTATGGCCCTGCGGGTTGACCCAGTGGCGGGTCCAGTTGGCCTTGCCGCGTGGCCCGACGTCGGTCGAGAAGCCCAGGCCCAGGCCCATGGTGCGCGGCTTGCGGGTTTCCAGGCGGACATCCACGGGGATTTCTTCGCCCACGGCGGCGGTGGGCGCCGCATCCACGCGCACGCCTTCGAAGTAGCCGCTCGATTGCAGGTCATTGTTCAGCTCGGCGATCAGTTCCGAGTCGTAAGGTGTACCCGGCTTGAACGAGACCATGCGTTGCAACAGGTCGTCGTCCAGCGGTGTGTCGCCACCAAAGGTGACGGCGCCCAGGTGATAGCGCGGGCCGCTCTGGTAGACCAGTTCGATATCGGCCACCCCGGCCTGGGGGTCGACCGCCAGGCGCTGGCGGCTGAAGCGCCCACTGAAGAAGCCATAGCGCGACGCCTGGTTCTGGATCAGCCGCTTGGCATCTTCGTAATGGCCGTGGTTGAGTTGTTCGCCCGCGCGCAGGGCCTTGCTGTCGGGCACGCGAAAGGCCTTCATATCGCTGGCGGGGCCTTCGATGCGCACGGTCACGTTGCGCAGGCGAATGGGCTCGCCGGGGTCGATGGTGATGATCAGTTGCGGGGAACGGTCAGCCTCGCTGGCGGGCTTGACCTCGGTATCGATCTGCGCCTGGTAGTAGCCAAGTGCCTGCGCAGCTTTGCGCGCCTGCTCCTGGGCGCCGCGACTGAAGCGCAGCAGCGCTTCTTCATCGCGGTCACCAAGGGTACCGATATAGCCTTCGACATTGGCCTTGAGCGCCTTGTTGGCCGGTTTGACCTTCACCAGCAACTCACTCTGGCCCCATGCTGCGAAACTGGCGACCCAGATAACCAGGCCCCAGGTCAATCTTCCTGAATACGTCATGCGGCGCATGCTACCAGAGCCGGGCGCTCAAGGGAGCCGCCGCACGGTCTGCTCAGGCAAAAGCAGAATTGGAAGAGACCGGATTGGGATGGAAGAACACCCTCTCCCGGATTGGTCCTACAGCTACCTCGCCAATTTCCTCATAGCCCTGGCGCTGGTAAAAGGCCAGGTAGTGCTCGTTGCCAGTGTCCAGCACCACACCTTGGGTGCCAGGGTCGTCTGCGCACCAGTCATGCACAGCTTGTAACAATTGCTCGCCGTAGTGCTTGCCCTGAAATTGCGGGTGCACGCCCAACAGCGGCAGCACATGCACCTGATCGGTGGGCAGGCAGGTGGCCAGGGCGGCCTGATAGTCCATGTAGCGACGCGTACAGCGCAGGCCGGTACCCAATATCATGCGCAGGCGCCAGGCCCAGCTATCGGCCACCCCCAGCCGGCGCAGGGGCGGCACGATCAGGGCCAGGGCGATCAGACGGTCCTCCACCAGCAGGCCGATGGCAGGCAACTGCAAGTAGAAATGCTGGCGTACCCATTCGCGCACCATCACCCGCAGGCGCTGCTCATAGCCTGGGCGTTGGGCCTCGAAGATATAGGCGAAGGTAGGTTCATGACGGTAGGCGTTGTACAACAGCGAACGCGCCTCGCGGCTGTAGCCGTCATCGAGCAGGCAGACTCGGGCCGTAACGGCAGTGGTTTCAGGCATTGCGGGCAGTCCTCCTGGAATGGGCGTACAAGTGCCCTGGCAAGGACGTTAGCAGCAGGCTCCCGAAGCCGCCATGCTGGTGATGGCAAGCGATGTCGGCTAGCATCGCGCCTTTTACCGGGATTATCTTTCCATGAAGATCGTCTGTTTCAACATCAACGGCCTGCGGGCCCGCCCGCACCAGCTGGCGGCGCTGATCGAAAAGCACCAGCCGGACGTGATCGGCCTGCAGGAAACCAAGGTCAGCGACGATCAGTTCCCGCTGGCCGACGTGCAGGCGCTGGGCTACCACGTGCATTACCACGGCCAGAAAGGCCACTATGGCGTGGCCCTGCTGTCGCGCCAGGCACCGCTGAGCCTGCACAAGGGCTTCGCCAGCGATGAAGAAGACGCCCAGCGCCGCTTCATCTGGGGCACCTTCGCCGATGCCGATGGCACCCCTATTACCATCATGAACGGCTACTTCCCCCAGGGTGAAAGCCGTGACCATCCCACCAAGTTCCCGGCCAAGCAGCGCTTCTACAGCGACCTGCAGGCGCTGCTGGAAGGCCAGTTCCGCAACGACCAGCCACTGCTGGTGATGGGCGACATGAATATCTCGCCGCAGGACTGCGACATCGGCATCGGCCCGGACAACGCCAAGCGCTGGCTCAAGACCGGCAAGTGCAGCTTCCTGCCGGAGGAGCGCGAGTGGATGGAACGTTTGAAAGGCTGGGGCCTGGTGGACAGCTTCCGCCACCTGTACCCGGAGGTGAGCGACCGCTTCAGCTGGTTCGACTACCGCAGCCGCGGCTTCGAGGACGAGCCCAAGCGCGGCCTGCGCATCGACCTGATCATGGCCTCGCAGCACCTGGTGCCGCGGATCAAGGCGGCGGGTGTGGACTATGAACTGCGCGGGATGGAAAAGCCGTCGGACCATGCGCCGATCTGGCTGGAATTGAGCTGAATTTGGGATGAGCCACTAGACTTGGGTCTTGTGTTGCCTGTGGGATCGAGCGCCGCGCGGGCGGCGCTCGATCCCACAGACACCACAAGACCCATGGCATGCCCCTTGAGCCTCCTGCTCACAAACCCAACCGCAACGCCTCCCCCACCCCCGCCCCGCGCACATCGTCCGCCGCGCTGACCAACGCAAAGTTGTAAGCCCCATGCGACCAGTACCGCGCCTCCAGCTGGCCATCCACCCGCTGCCCGTCAGGCATGCGCCGGTACTGATCGCCCGGTGAGCGCAGGAACAGGCTGATGCGCTGGCCCTTGCCATCCTCGAACACCAGCAATGCCGCCGGCCCTCGCTCATTGCTGAGCAGGCGCGCACCCACCGGTTTGAAACCGTAGCCGGCCAGGTCCGGCAACTGGCCCACGCTTTTGAAGTGGCGCCCCAGCCAGTCGCGCAACTGCTCCGGGTCGCTGGCCTGAATATCCAGTGCCTCGCTGCCGGCAAACAGGCGGTGCGCCTGAACCGCATCGGCCATCGGCAGGTCGGCACGCGCCAAGGTGGCATCGCGCACCTGCCAACCACCCAGGCCACCCACGCCCAACGCCAACAACAATACCGCCGCCGTGGCCCAGCGGCGCTGGCGGCGTTGGCGCAATTGCCGGCGCAACTGCCCCAGGTCCAGCTGCGCAGCCCCGGGCACTTCGCCAAACCCGGCCAACACCGCACGCAGGCGCCGGGCATCGGCACGCCAGCCCTCGACCTTGGCCGCAGCCTGCGGATTGGCCGCCAGCCAGGCCTGCACCTCGGCCCGGCGCACAGGCTCCAGGCGCTCGTCGACATAGGCGTGCAGTTCGTCTTCGCTGGGGATCAGGCGCGTCATTTCAGTCTCCGCAAGGCCGGGGGCTGGGGGCTGCCCTCGGTGAGTTCGCGCAAGGCATTGCGGGCGCGCGACAGGCGCGACATCACAGTGCCGATAGGGATACCCAGGGCCTGGGCGGCCTCCTTGTAGCTCAAACCTTCGATGCTGACCAGCAGCAGCAACGCACGCTGTTCTGCCGTGAGCCGGGCGAAAGCCTGCAGGTCGGCCTGGGCCAGGACAATGGCCTCGAGGTTGTCGCCAACCGGCTCGTCGTCGCGCTCGCCGCGGCCGAACCAGGACAGCCAGCGCGCATGCAGGCGCTCGCGGCGCTTACCGTCGAGGAAAAGCCGATAAAGGATGGTGAACAGCCAGGCCCGCAGTGCATCGGCGTCGCGTTGCTGGTCGCGCCGGCTCAAGGCCCGCTCGACCGTGGCCTGCACCAGGTCGTCGGCACTGCCCGGCTCGCGGGTCAGCCACACGGCAAAGCGGCGCAGGCGGGCCAGTAGCTCGCGCCACTGGTGGTCGTCCAGATCATGCATGGCAAAGTCCCGGCCTCTGGGGTTGTCAGTGTAAAAGGCTGACGCCTGTGAGGAAATTCTATTCCCGAAAAGGGAATAAGTTTTTCCCTGCACCGTCGTACCGGCACCTTCACTGAACCGGACAATCACCATGAACTCACCCCTGCACGGCCCGGCCAAGGCCCTGCGCCTGGCCGCCATCGGCGCCGTGATGCTGGCCGCGGGCGCCGGCTTTGCCTATGCCGCCGGCTGGTTTGGCGAAACCCGCCTGACCCCACAGCGCATCATCGACACCTTCGAAGCCCAGGCCGGGCATTACCCGGGTTACCGGAAAAACCACGCCAAGGGCCTGTGCGTCAGCGGCTACTTCCAGCCCAGCGGGCAGGCCGCCAGCCTGTCCACGGCGCGGGCGTTCAGCCAGCCGCGGGTGCCAGTGATCGGCCGCTTCGCCATTGGCGGCGCCAACCCGTTCGCGCCGGACACCGGCATACCGGTGCGCAGCCTGGCCATCGAGCTGAGCACCGACGACGGGCAGGTCTGGCGTACTGGCATGAACAACCCACCGGTGCTGGCGGTAAGCACGCCGCAAGCCTTCTATGAGCAGGTACTGGCGGGAGCACCAGACCCGGCCACCGGCAAACCGGACCCGGGCAAACTGCAGGCATTTTTCGCCGCCCACCCGGAAAGCGCGGCGTTTCGCCAGTGGGCGGCGGGCTACACGCCCAGCAACAGTTTCGCCAGCACGCAATACCACAGCATCAACGCCTTCCGCCTGATCGACGCAAGCGGTGCGGCCCACCCGGTGCGTTGGCAACTGGAGCCGCAAACGGCGTTTGCCGCCCTGCCTGCCCAAGTCGATGACAAACAGTTCCTGCAGCACGACCTGCAGCAACGCCTGGCCCAAGGCCCGCTGCGCTGGACGCTGCGCCTGGTGCTGGCGGAGCCTGGCGATGCGGTGGACGACCCTGCCAGACCCTGGCCTGCCGAACGGCGCAGCGTGGACGCCGGCACGCTGGTGCTGGAGCAGGTCGACGGCCCCGAGCAAGGGGCCTGCCGCGACCTCAACTTCGACCCGCTGATCCTGCCCCGGGGCATCCAGGCCTCCGCCGACCCGATCCTCGCGGCCCGTTCGGCCGCCTACTCAGAATCCTTCAACCGCCGCAGCCGCGAATCGCTCGGCACCGGAGCCCGCCCATGAAAACCGACACCTTCCACCCCCTTGCCCGCCTGTTGCACTGGCTGATGGCCGTGCTGATCCTGGCCATGTTGTTCATCGGTGTGAGCATGGTCGCCGACCTGTCGCCACGCCACCCCGTGCTGATCGGGCTGCACAAGGCCACCGGCCTGGCCCTGCTGGTACTGGTGTTGCTGCGCATCGGCGTACGCCTGGCCCTGCCCCACCCGCCCCTGCCGCACGACCTGCCCACACTGCAGCGCTGGGCCGCCGGGGCCTCGCACCTGCTGCTCTATGGCCTGATGCTGGCCATGCCGCTGCTGGGCTGGGCCATGCTGTCGGCCGGTGGCTACCCACGCCCGTTGGGTTTACCGGCCATCGCCCCCCATGACCTGCAGTTGTACGCCGTGCTGCGCCAGGCCCATGGCTGGGCTGGCTACCTGCTGTTCGCCACGGTGCTGGTGCATGTGGGCGCGGCCTTGATGCACGGGTGGGTGCGCCACGACGGCGTGTTGCGTAGCATGTGGCCAGGCCCACTGCGCCGCAGCGAATGACGCTCGGCAACCCAGGGCCTCGACAATCGATAATAGTTCTTATCATTTTCGGCTTTTTATTTGCCGCACCGCCCTGGACTGCCCTATGAACGTCGCAAAGGATCCTGCCACCCTTACCCCCGCCAGCACCCTGGACCTGCGTCCCCTGCTGCTGGCCAACATGGCCTGTACCATGTCGATGATGGCCTTCGTCGCCCTGATCGGCCCGATCGCCCGTCAGCTCGGCATGGCCACCTGGCAAGCCGGTGCCGCCGTTACCGTGGCGGGCGTGGTCTGGGTGCTGCTGGCCCGGCCCTGGGGGCGCGCGGCGGACCGCCTGGGCCGTCGGCGCATCCTGCTGCTGGGCAGCGCCGGCTTCACCCTGGCCTATTGGCTGCTATGCCTGTTCGTCGAAGGCGCACTGCGCTGGCTGCCGGGGGCGAGCCTTGCCTTCATCGGCCTGATGGTCGCGCGCGGCTGCATCGGCGCCTTCTATGCGGCCATTCCGGTGGGCTGCAATGCGCTGATCGCCGACCATGTCGAACCGCAACGCCGGGCCCGGGCCATGGCCTCGCTGGGGGCGGCCAACGCCGTTGGCCTGGTGGTGGGGCCGGCGCTGGCGGCGCTGCTGGCGCGGCATAGCCTGAGCCTGCCGTTCCATATCATGTCGCTGCTGCCAGCCAGTGCCTTCCTGGTCCTGCTGTTCACCCTCAAGCCGCAGGCGCTGCCGCACAGCCATGCCCCCAGCCCGGTGCGGCTGAACGACCCGCGCCTGCGCCGGCCCTTGCTGGTGGCGTTCAGCGCCATGCTCAGCGTCACGGTGTCACAGATCATCGTCGGTTTCTTCGCCCTCGACCGCCTGCACCTGGGCCCGGCCCAAGCCGCCCAGGCCGCCGGCATCGCCCTGACCACGGTGGGCGTGGCACTGATCCTGGCACAGGTGCTGCTGCGCCAGCTGGAATGGCCGCCGCTGAAGATGATCCGGGTCGGCGCCACGGTGTCGGCCTTGGGCTTTGCCTGCGGCTCGCTCGCCACCACGGCACCCTGGCTGTGGGCTTGCTACTTCGTCGCGGCGGCGGGCATGGGCTTTGTCTTCCCGGCGTTTTCGGCGCTGGCAGCCAATGCCATGCACGCCTCCGAGCAAGGCGCCACGGCCGGCTCCATCGGTGCTGCCCAAGGCATGGGCGCAGTGATCGGACCACTGGCCGGCACCCTGGTATATGCCATCGATCCACGCTTGCCATTCCTGGCGGTGGCAGCGCTGTTGCTGCTGGTCGGGTTATGGCCGATACCGCGCGATCAGCGGGCCTGACAAGCACAGCGCGCAAGTGTGCAGAGTGTGTTTTAATGCGCATCGCTCATTATTTTTGACACCTCTGATTACAAGGCGGCTATGGACACGGGGACGCGACTCAAACTGGTGCGTGAACGCAACAACCTCTCCCAACGGGAACTGGCCCGCCGCAGCGGGCTGACCAATTCGACGATCTCACAGATCGAGCAGAATCGCGTCAGCCCTTCGGTCAGCTCCCTGAAAAAACTGCTCGAAGGCATTCCGATGAGCCTGGCGGAGTTCTTCAGCTTCGACGAGCCGGTGCGCGAAGAGCGCTACGTGTTCCGTGGCAGCGAACAGCCAGACCTGGGCCGCAACGGCCTGCGTATGCTGCTGGTCGGAGCCAGTGTCGAAGGCCGGCAGATGCGCATGCTGCGTGAGCTGTATGCACCGGGTGCCGATTCGGGCGAACCGATCGTGCATGCCGAGGGTGAAGAGTGTGGCCTGGTCACCCGCGGCACCGTCGAGTTGTGGGTCGATGGCCAGGTGAGCGTGCTCAACTCGGGCGACGGGTACTACATTCCCACTACCCTGCCGCACAGTTTCAAGAACATCGGCCCGGACGAGGCCGAGATCATCAGCGCCAACACCCCGGCTAACTTCTGATTGCTTCATGCGTGGGGGATGGCACCGGCTTCGCCGGTGTTCGCGGCTAAAGCCGCCCCCACAGGTAAAGCGCCAACCCTGTGGGAGCGCGCATTCAGGTGGGGCTGCCGGCGCCCTGACGCAGAGCCTCTTCGACAAAGTCCAGGCGGTCCTGGCCGAAGAACATCTCGTCACCGACGAAGCAGGTCGGCGCGCCAAACACCCCGCGCCCCACTGCCTCTTCGGTCGCGTGCCTGAGCGCAGCCTTCACCTCGTCATCACCCGCCAGCGCGCGAAATGCTTGCGGGTCGAAGCCGCCCTGGCTGAGCGTCTCGTCGAGGACGGCGCTATCGCCCAGGTTACGGCGCTGCACAAACAGCCCGTTGAACAGCACCGCCACTAACGCCTCGAACCGTTCCGGCGAACGCAGCTGGGTGCCCATTGCCCCGCGCATCAGGGTCAAGGTATTGACCGGGAAACCCGGCGGCAACTCGAACGGAACCCCATAGCGCGCGGCGAAGCGCGCCAGGTCGGTGAACATGTAACGACCCTTGGCCGGAATCATGACCGGCGAGGCGTTGCCGGTGGCCTGGAAAACCCCGCCCAGCAGCATCGGCCGGTAGCGCAGCGTGGCACCCTGGCGGGCACACAGGCCAGGCAGTCGGGTCCAGGCCAGGTAGCTGGCCGGGCTGCCCAGGTCAAAAAAGAAATCGACAGTCTTGTGCATGGTTACGGTCCTTGCTCGGTGAAAGGGGTTTACCAGCGTTCCATCCAGGGGCGCAGGTCCAGCTCGAAAGTCCAGGCGTCGCGGGGCTGGGCGTGCAGGAACCAGTAGCTGTCGGCGATGTGGGCCGGGGCGAGGATGCCATCCTGGTCCTTGAGGGCGTAGCGGTCAGGGAAACTGTCACGAATGAAAGCAGTGTCGATAGCCCCGTCCACCACCACATGGGCGACATGGATGTTCCGCGGCCCCAGTTCGCGTGCCATGCTCTGGGCCAGGGCGCGCAAGGCGTGCTTGGCCCCGGCGAAAGCCGCAAAGCCCGCCGCGCCACGGGTGCCGGCGGTGGCACCGGTGAACAGAATGGTGCCGCGCTCGCGCTGGACCATGCGCCGGGCCACCGCCTGAGCGGTAAGGAAACCGGCAAAACAGGCCATCTCCCAGATCTTGAAGTATTTGCGCGGGGTTTCCTCAAGAATGCTACAGGGCACATTGGCGCCGATATTGAACACAAATGCTTCGATCGGGCCGATATCACGCTCGATGGTTTCGACCAGCGCGGCCACCTCCTCCTCCTTGCGCGCATCGGAGCCAAAACCGTGGGCCTGGCCGCCGGCAGCGCGGATTTCGTCCAGCAGCGGCTGCAACTTGTCAGCCTGGCGCCGGGTCACACAGGCAATGTAGCCCTCGCGGGCAAAGCGCTTGGCGATCTCGCCACCGGTGGCATCCCCCGCACCTATCACCAGCACTACTTTTTGTTGTTCTGCCATGCCTGCCTCCATAGGTAAATGATCGTTTAGTAAACGAACGCTATGTTATGATCGCCGCCACCGTCAAGCCCGCCTGCAGAGGCAAGTGAATGCGCTACACCAACGAACACAAGCAGCAAACCCGTCAGCGGTTGCTGGCCAGCAGCGGCGCGCTGGCCAAACGAGGGGGGTTTTCCAGCACCGGTGTGGCCGGGCTGATGAAGGCAATCGGCCTGACCGGTGGCGCCTTCTACAACCACTTCCCGTCCAAGGACGACCTGTTCACCGAGGTAGTGCGGCAGGAACTGTGCAACAGCCCGCTGGCGCGCCTGGCCAACCAGGCGGCCAGCCGCGAACGCCTGGGCCGTTGCCTGCAGCAGTACCTGAGCCTGGCCCACCTGCACAATGCCGAAGGTGGCTGCCCGCTGCCGCCGTTGGGAGTGGAGATTGCCCGGGCCCAAGCCCCCGTGCGCGCGGTGGCCGAGCATTGGCTGGTGGAACTGCACCGGGCCTGGAGCGCGACCCTGGAGGACGACGAGTTGGCCTGGGTGCTGATCAGTCAGTGCGTCGGCGCCTTGCTGGTCGGGCGCATGCTGGCCACAGAAAGCGTGCAGTCGCAGGTACTGGACGCCAGCCGCCACTTCGTCGAGAAGGCCCTGCATGAAGCGGATTAGCCTCCTGCTGGGGCTGCTGCTGGCCCTGCCTGCCCTCGCCGAACAGGCCTGCCCGCCAGGGCAGTACCAGGTGTGCCTGATGGGGTGTTTCTGTGCGCCCATCGACCCCGGGCAAGCCGGGCAGATTTTCAAGGACGTGGAAGTGCTGGCTTCGTCCAGCCTGACCTACGCCTTGCATCAGGCACGCGACGAAGCCACTGCCAGCGGCGTCGAGCCGATCCCGTTGCATATCCGCGCGCAACTCGAACCCTGGTACGACTTTGCCGTACTCGACGCGGCACGCTTCCGGGTAGGTGACGAACAGCAGATGAGCGCGGCCAATGCTCTGCTGCAGAACCCCGACGTGAACGCCGTGACGCTGATCGACACGATCATCTTCCGCCGCCCCGCCGATGCCGAGGACAACGTGGCGTTGTGGGCCCACGAGCTCAAGCATGTGCAGCAGTATCAGCAGTTGGGTGTGGAAGAGTTCGCCCGGCGCTATACGCGCAACTACGACGACCTGGAAGCGCCGGCCTACAAGATCGAGGCCGAGGTCAGCAAGGCGCTGCGCGAGCGTGGTTCAGGGCAGGCGAGATAGTAGCAGCGGCGCTTTACCCTGTGGGAGCGGCCTTGTATCGCGAAAGGGCTGCGCAGCAGCCCCCTGAGTTCGGCGTGGGGCATATATTGCCGGGGCCGCTTTGCGGCCCTTTCGCGACACAAGGCCGCTCCCACAACTGTTACGCCGCCGAAGCTTCTTCAGCCACCTGCTCACGGCTGGCATAACGCTGCGCCAGCACCGCACAAACCATCAGCTGGATCTGATGGAACAGCATCAGCGGCAGGATCATCGCACCTATGCCACTGCCGACGAACAGTACCTGGGCCATGGGAACGCCAGTGGCCAGGCTCTTCTTCGAACCGGCGAACAGGATGGTAATGCGGTCCTCCAGGTCAAAGCCCAGCAGCTTGCCGAGCAGCCGGGTACCGAACAGCACCACCGCCAGCAATATCCCGCACACGGCAAACAACCCGGCCAGGTGCTGCGGCGATACCGTGTGCCACAGCCCGGTAACCACCGCCTCGCTGAACGCGGTGTAGACCACCAGCAGGATCGAGCCCTGGTCCACCACCTTGAGCCAGCGCGCATTGCGCTTGACCCAGGCGCCGATCCAGCGCCGGGCGACCTGCCCGGCCACGAACGGCACCAGCAGCTGCAGGGTGATCTTCAGCACTGCATCCAGGCCAGAACCGGTATCACCGCTGGCCCCCAGCAACATCATCACCAGCAACGGCGTGAGGAAGATGCCCAGCAGGCTGGATGCCGCCGCGCTGCAAATGGCCGCTGGCACATTCCCACGCGCCAGCGAGGTGAAGGCGATGGCCGACTGCACGGTGGCCGGCAAGGCACACAGGTAGAGCACGCCCAGGTACAGTTCGTTGCCCACCAACGGCACGAACAGCGGCTTGAACGCCAGGCCCAGCAGCGGGAACAGCACGAAGGTGCAGGAAAACACCAGCAAGTGCAGGCGCCAGTGCCCGGCACCGGCGATGATCGCCTCGCGCGACAGCTTGGCGCCGTGCAGGAAGAACAGCAGGCCGATGGCCAGGTTGGTCAGCCAACCGAAATACACCGCGCCGTCGCCCGAGCAAGGCAGCACGGTGGCTATCAGCACCACCCCGAGCAAGGCCAGGGTGAAATTGTCGAATAACATGCGCAAATACTTCATCACAGTTTCCGTCTTGTCATTGTGCAAGGGCAGACGATAAGGTCTTCGGCTTTTCGCCGCTAACGCCGGAACCCCCACCGGTATCGCTCAACGGACACGCTCCAGCACAGGACCCGCCCATGCCCCTCTCCCGCCTGGCTGCACTTGCTGCCGCCCTCACCCTCACCTTGGGCCACAGTGCCGCCCACGCCAATGACCAGTTGCAGGCCAAGGTCGACCAGATCATCCGCCCGCTGATGCAGGAGCAAGGCATCACCGGCATGGCCGTGGCGATCTATGCTCGCGACCACGCGCACTACTTCAGCTATGGCGTGGCCAGCAAGGCCGACAATGTGCCGGTCAGCCGCGACACGCTGTTCGAGATCGGCTCGCTGAGCAAGACCTACACCGCCACCCTGGCCGCACTGGCCAGTGCCGAAGGCAAGCTGGACCTCGATGCCCCGGCCAAGCGCTATCACCCGGCCCTTGCCGGTACCTCCATCGGCGAGGCGAGCGTGCTGGAGCTGGGCGCCTACAGTGCCGACTGCCTGCCGTTGCAGTTCCCGGATGCGGTGCAGACACCGCAGCAGGTGGTCGATTTCTTCCGCCACTGGCAACCCCGCGCCAAACCCGGCACCCAGCGCTGCTACTCCAACCCCAGCCTGGGCTTGTTCGGCGACCTGGCCGCCCGCGCGCAACATCAGCCGTTTTCCACACTGATGAGCGAGGGCCTGCTGAAACAGATGGGCCTGGAAAACACCTATCTGCAGGTCCCGGCGAGCGCCCAGGGGCTGTACGCCCAAGGTTATGACGCTGACGACAAGCCAGTGCGTGTCAGCCCCGGCCCTTACGCCGACGAAGCCTACGGCATCAAGACCAGCGCCAGCGACCTGCTGCGCTATGTGCGCCTGCACATGCAGCCGGAGGGCCTGCCCCCGGCGCTGGTGCAAGCCACGGCCATTACCCGGCAGGGCTACTTCCAGGTCGGCGCCATGACCCAGGGCCTGGGTTGGGAGCGCTACCCCTACCCGGTCACGCTAAGCACCTTGGTAGATGGCAATGGCCCGCAGCTTATCCGTGAACCGCAGGCAACCACGCGGCTGCAACCCGCCCAGCCTGCGCTGTCGGCAGCCTGGTACAACAAGACCGGCTCGACCAATGGTTTCGGCGCCTACGCCGCCTTCGTGCCCGCCGAACAACTGGCCGTGGTGTTGCTGGCCAACCGAAATTACCCGAACGAAGCCCGGGTGCGCGCAGCCTTCGACATTCTGTCCGGGCTGTAGTGCCGGCAACGATTGTCGAACAAAACGACAGAATGTAGTGAGAAAAAATATTCACTACAAAACGGTTGACGCCGTTCATCGCCCTTGGGCATGATGAAGCCGTCTCCCCGATCGGGAGCGGTGGCAAGGGTGTTCCAGACGGCCTGCGCGGTAACGCAGGCCGTCCGTGGAGAGGGAAACTGTCCAAAAGGCAGCGTGAGAAAGCCCCTGTTGCGATGCTGCTGTAGCAGCCTTGGTAGAGCGCTACACCGTGGTAGCGCCAACTGTGAAAAATCACCTATGAATGGGTAATGGGGGCTTTATGATGAACTTGAACAACAATCCGACTATCGACCAATTGGCCCAGCTGTTCGCCGTGCGCAAGGACAGCCTTGACGACCATTTGCTGTGGGTCAGCCAGACCGGTGAAGTGCGCCTCGACCGCCTGCCACCGAACACCGTCGAAGATGAATTCGAAGAGCACCTGCCCAGCATGCGTGCCCGCTTCAAGGTCTACCGCCGTGGCCAAGGCTACGTCGGCAAGAAGGCCGCCGCCGACACCGAGTTCGTTGGCCGCGTCCTGCAGACCCTGCAACAAGAATGGCCCGCTGCCCGTGAGCAGCAGGCAGTCAAGGTGATCGAACCGCTCAACTGAGGGTTCCCACCCTTACCTGAGCCCGGCCCGCATAGGCCGGGCTTTTTCATGCCTGGCGCCGCTGGCTGGCGCGTTCCGGCAGCGGCAAGGCGCCGGTTGCCATCGCCCGGGCGCGGTCAACACCCCACACCAGGGCGCGGGTCATGGTCTCGCCTGGCCGTGCGGGGTAGTACTCCTCCAGCAGTGCCCGCCCATCCCCGGCATACAGCCCCAGGAACAGTTGGGTCGCCCCCAGGCGCGACAAGCGAACCTGCACGTCCAGGGTGGTACCGTCACTGAGTGCTTCGTCGTGGCAGCGGCTGTGCAGCTGGGCGTCGGCCCACTGCCAATAGGTCTCTTCCCTGACTCGCATGCGCATTCAATCCTCCGTTGCTGGAATGCCGCGCCAGAAAACCACAGCCTTGGCCATCCTGCGAGCGCTACCCGACAATGCCATGAGGCGGATCAAGAAATGGCAATAAAAACCCCGCCATTCGGCGGGGTTGTGCTGGAGCGGGATCACTTCTTCAGCGGAACCCGCGGCATGAAGCGGCCTTTTTTACTGCGCTGCAGGTGTGCAGGCTGGAGCTGTTCGGAATCATCCAGCGTCATGTGGGCGAAGCCCAGGCGGAATGCCGCCTGGCCGCAACGCACCTGGCTGTTGATCGGGAACGCGTCGTTCAGGTCTTCGAAAAAGGATTCGCTCATGCCCTGTCTCCCTCCAGTGGCGGACGCGCCGGCAACCAGAACAGTTGCCCAGGTAAACGCGACCAGTGAAAGTGAGACTAGCTGGTCATTTGCAGACCGCCCAGGCTGATGCCCTGGACCCGACCAGCGGCAGAACGCTCTACTTCAGGCGCACCGCCGTGCCGGTAGCAAATACCACGACCATGCCGCCCTGTACCGACGGCATGCTGATCTCGAAATCCACCCCCACTACCGCATCGGCTTGCAACTGGCGTGCCCGCGCCTTCAGTTCTTCGGTGGCCTGTTCACGCGCTTCGCGCAGTGCGCTTTCCAGGGTTTGCGAACGGCCGCCGAAGAAGTCGCGAAAACGTGCAAAGAAATCGCGCACGAAGTTGATGCCCTGCACCGATTCGGAACTGACCACGCCCAGGTATTCGGCAATCGGGTGGCCTTCGAGCTGGCTGGTGGTGGAAATGATCATGGGGTGCACTCCATTGGCCTGGCAAAAAAGGCCGATTCTAACAGAGCGCAATTCCCCTCGCGGATACGCCTCCATTGTGGGAGCGCGCAGTTTTTCAGATTTTCAGTCAGGCTGTGCTTGAAGGGGACAACTACGCGCTGACCGCGCGTAGCCGCTGGCCAATGCGGGCGCCGAACACGTTCACCAGCAACCCGGCCATTACCAGCAAGGCGCCCCAACCCTGGGTTGCAGTCAAACGCTCGCCCAGCAACAACGCCGACGAACTCAGGCCAATCACTGGCACCAGCAGCGAGAATGGCGCCACCTTGCCGGCCGGGTGGCGCGACAGCAGTTTGCTCCACAGGCTGTAGCCGAGCATGGTGGCGACAAATGCCAGGTAGGCCAGGGCCAATACCGAACTCCAGCTGATATTGGCCAGGGCATGGCCAATGCGCTCTGGCCCTTCCAGCCACCAGGAGAGTGCCAGGAACGGCAGTGGCGGGATCAGCCCGCCCCAAATCACCAGCGCCACCAGGTCAACCGAGCCAAAGCGCCGGGTAATGATGTTGCCCAAGCCCCACATGGCGCCGCCACACAGGGTCAGCACCAGCGCCAGCATCGGCACATGGCCACCGTCTTCGCTGCCGATAAGCGCCAGGCCGCTGGCCGCTACCAGCAGCCCCAGCACGCTGGCCAGGCGCAGCCGCTCACCGAGGAACAGAGCGGCGAAACCCAGGGTGAAGAACGCCTGCGACTGCAGGATCAGCGAGGCCAGCCCTGGCGGCATGCCGCTGTACATGGCCTGGAACAGGAACGCGAACTGGCCCAGCGAAATGGTCGCACCGTAGGCGATCAGCCAGCGCCAGGGCAGCTTCGGCCGCTTGACCAGCAAGATCGCCGGAAACGCCACCAACAAGAAGCGCAATGCCCCCAGCAACATCGGCGGCAAGCCATCGAGGCCAACCTTGATGACCACGAAGTTGACTCCCCACGCGACAATCACCACCAGCGCGATGAGCAGGTCCTTGAGTGGCATTGCAGCTTCCTTCTTCAGGTTTTCTAGACATATTTCGTTACAGCATAAGGTTATTTCGTTGCCAGGGACCAGCACAGTTACCGCCGATCATTGCGCAACAGCACACTGTTCAACTCCCAACACACTGCTTGACCTGACTTGTATATACATGCTCACATGATGACCAGGTCATCCGCCTCGCGTCCCCGCCGATGACTGACTCGCTTAGACAAGAACAATGAAGCGGAGCCACTGTATGTCCAGCAAACCCGTACTCGAGCGGCGCTCGATCGACTACATCCCCGAGACTGAACGCCATGGGCGCGTGTACAGTCAGTTCACCCTGTGGCTCGGCGCCAACTTGCAAATCACGGCGATCGTGACCGGCGCCCTGGCCGTGGTGCTCGGTGGCGATGTGTTCTGGTCGCTGATCGGCCTGCTGCTCGGTCAAGTGATCGGCGGCGCGGTCATGGCCCTCCATGCCGCTCAGGGCCCTCGTCTGGGGCTGCCGCAGATGATTTCCAGCCGCGTGCAGTTCGGTGTCTACGGCGCGGCCATCCCGATGGTGCTGGTATGCCTGATGTACCTGGGCTTCACCGCCACCGGCACGGTGCTCTCCGGACAGGCGATCGGCCAGTTGCTCAACGTCAGCGACAGCACCGGCATCCTGATGTTCGCCAGCATAATCGTGCTCGCCACCCTGGCCGGATACCGGGTGATCCACTGGATCGGCCGAGTCGCCAGCGTGCTGGGCATCATCGCCTTCGTCTACCTGTTCAGTCGCATCATGCTGCTGGCCGACATCGGGCAGTTACTCGACAATCGCCACTTCAGTTGGGCATCGTTCCTGCTCGCCGTATCGCTGGCGGCGTCCTGGCAGATCGCCTTCGGCCCCTATGTGGCCGACTACTCGCGCTACCTGCCCAGTAACACGTCACCACTCAAAACCTTCCTCGCCGCGGGTCTGGGTTCGGTGATCGGCGCCCAGGCGTCAATGATCCTCGGGGTATTCGCCGCCGCCATTGCCGGTGCCCGGTTCTCCGGTCACGAAGTGGCCTACATCGTCGGCCTGGGTGGCGCCGGCAGCACCGCAGCGCTGCTGTATTTCTGCATCGCCTTTGGCAAGGTGACCATCTCGACGCTGAATTCCTATGGCAGCTTCATGTGCATTGCCACCATCATCAGCGGCTTCCGTGGCCACCTGGCGATCAGCCGTGCACAGCGCCTGCTGTTCGTGCTGGGCATCGTCGGCGCCGCCACCCTGGTGGCTTTGCTTGGCCAGCATTCGTTTCTCAGCGCGTTCAAATCCTTCATCCTCTTCCTGCTGACGTTCTTCGTGCCGTGGAGCGCGGTCAACCTGGTCGACTACTACTTCATCACCAAGGAGCGATACGACATCCCCGCCCTTGCCGACCCGCAGGGCCGATACGGCCGCTGGAACTGGCCAGGAATCATCGTCTACACCGTGGGCGTGTTGATACAGATGCCGTTCATCGACACCAAACTGTACACAGGGCCGCTGGTCGCGCACCTGGGCGGTGTGGATATCTCGTGGCTGATCGGCCTGGTAGTGCCGAGCGTGCTGTACTACTGGGTGGCACGGCGGCGGGCGCAAGAGGCACCGGCAGCGATGATCGTGCCTGAGCTCCGCTAAGCCCCTCGCCGACAGCCTAGAAACGTCTTGCCCTCGCAAGCGCGATGCGAGGGCAAGACGGCTTTCACCGCGAGCGCGCCAATGTCAACGACGATAGTCCGGCGCGACTCGCTCCAGCATCCGCAACAACGCCGCCCACGCCAGCTGCAGCGCATCCGGATCCGTCAGCTCGCCCTGCTTCAAGCCCCGCCCCGGATCATTGAACTGCCGCTCGGTATGCGTACACACTTCGGCGGGCGGTAAAATCACCTGCCCGGCACTCTGTGCCGCCAACTGGATCTCGCACGCCTTCTCCAGGTAGTACATGCGCAGGAACGCTTCGGCCACGCTGCGCCCGGTGGTCAGCAGACCATGGTTGCGCAGGATCATCACCGGCTTGTCGCCCAGGTCGGTCACCAGGCGTTGCTGCTCATCCATATCCAGCGCAATCCCTTCGTAGGCGTGGTACGCCACCTTGCCGTAAAACTCCATGGACATCTGGTTGAGCGGTAGCAGCCCGCACTCCAGCGCCGCCACTGCGCAACCTGCCCGGGTGTGGGTATGCAGCACGCAATGGGCATCCTCGCGGGCGGCGTGGATGGCACTGTGAATGACGAAACCGGCCGGGTTGACCGGGTGCGGCGTCGGTTCGACCGGCCGGCCCTGCAGGTCGATCTTCACCAGGCTCGAGGCCGTGATCTCATCGAACAACAGGCCGTACGGGTTGATCAGGAAGTGATGTTGCGGCCCCGGCAGGCGCAGGGAAACATGGGTGAAGATCAGGTCGCTCATGCGCAAATGGGCGATCAGTCGATAGCAGGCGGCCAGCTCCTGGCGCAGGCTTTGTTCCGTAGCGTTCATCATCGTTGTCCCTGTGCAGAAAGCTACTTGCTGGCCCACGCATTGAAGCGCTGCTCCAGCTCTTCTCCATGGTCGACCCAGAATTCCACATTCATCGCCAACGCCCCTTGCAGGTTTTGCGGCGAAGTAGGCACCCAACTGGCCAAGGACGGGTCAAGCTTCGCTGCCGCCCGGGTGTTGGTCGGCCCATACGGAATCTGCTCCACATAGCGCACCTGGGTATCCGGCTGGTTGGCATAGGCGATCAGCCGCTTGGCCTGGTCGACATGCCGCGAGCCCTTGATGATCGCCCAGTAATCCATGCCATACAGGCTGCCAGGCCAGACCACCGCCAGCGGGCTGCCCTGTTGAGCCGCCACGGCGATGCGCCCGCTGTAGGTCGAGGTCATCACCACGTCACCCGCCGCCAGCCACTGGGCAGGCTGGGCGCCGGCGTCCCACCACTGGATATACGGCTTCAGTTCGCCGAGTTTGGCAAAAGCACGCTCGACCCCGGCCGGCGTGGCCAGCACCTGGTACACATCCTCGACCTTGACCCCGTCGGCCATCAGGGCGAACTCCAGGTTGTACACCGCACGCTTGCGCAGGCCGCGCTTGCCCGGGTACTTGTTCACGTCCCAGAAGTCGGCCCACGACGCCGGCGCCTGGGCCAGCTTGCTGCGGTCATAGGCGATGGCCACGCTCCATACCAACGCGGCCGAGCCACAGGCCTGCGCAGCATCGGCAATCAGTTCGCCCGCGTGCCCCAGGCGCTGCCAGTCCAGCTGCTCGTAAATACCCTCGTCGCAGCCGCGCATCAGGTCAGGCCCTTCGATCTGCACCACGTCCCAGTCGACATTGCCGGTATCTGCCATTACCTGGATCCGCGCCATTTCACCGTTGTACTCGCTCTGGATCAGCTTGCTGCCATCCTGGGCACTGAACGGCTTGAAGATCGCCTCGTCCTGGGCTTTCTGGCCTGCACCACCGTAGCCGACCACGACCATCTGCGGTGCCGCTTGCGCACTGCCCAGGCCCATGGCCAGCAACGCTGCGCAAAAGCCGCTTACACGTGGGAATACCTGCATCGTAGTTGCCTCCTGCCGGTGCCCGAGGGGCCCGTTTTCTTGTTGTAGTGAGGTCACGCCCTCGCCACGAGGGTGAGAAAAACCTAGTCGCCGAGCAGTAAAAAAACAAGTTGATTTTTTACTGGCGCTACACTTTCATAACAAAACAAGAACAACACCGCACCGGAGCCGCCTGTATGCAGACCGCCTTCCCTCACCTGTTCGACGCCTTGCAGATCCGCGGCAAACGCTTGAAAAACCGCATCATGTCCACCGGCCACGACACCTGCCTGCCCACCGACAACCTGGTCAACGACAAGCTCATCGCCTACCAGCGCGCCCGCGCTGCCGGTGGCGTCGGCCTGATCGTGCTGCAGGTGGCCGGGGTTCATGACAGCGCCCGCTACACCTCGCATGTGCTGATGGCCACCGACGATGCCTGCATAGAGGGCTACCGCCAGCTTGCCGAGGCCTGCCATGAGCATGGCACCGTGGTGCTGTCGCAACTGTTCCATCCTGGGCGGGAGATCATGGAATCGGCGGACGGCTTGCTAGCGGTGGCCTACTCGGCATCCGCGGTGCCCAATGAACGCTTCCGGGTGATGCCGCGCGCACTGGACCAGGCAATGATCGACGAGATCGTTCAGGGCTATGCCAGCGCTGCACGCCGCCTGCACCAGGCCGGGCTGGATGGCGTTGAAGTGGTGGCCAGCCATGGCTACCTGCCTGCGCAGTTCCTCAACCCGCGGGTAAACCAGCGCACAGACGGCTACAACGGTGAACTGGAGCAGCGCCTGCGGTTCCTGCGCGAAGTGCTGGCCGCCGTACGCGCGGCCACCGACGAGCAGTTCATCATCGGCCTGCGCATCAGTGCCGACGAGCGCGACAGCCAGGGGCTGAGCGAGGACGAGTCGCTGGCCGCAGCGGTTGCCCTGCAGGGCCAGCTCGATTACTTGCACATAGTTGCCGGCACGTCGGCGTCCCTGGGCGGCGCGGTGCATATCGTGCCGCCGATGGCCATCGAGCCGGCATACCTGGCCCGTGAGGCCGGCACCTTCAAGCAACACCTGGATATCCCGCTGTTCGTCACCGGCCGTATCAACCAGCCACAGGAAGCCGAACTGATCCTGGCCCGTGGCCAGGCCGATGTCTGCGGCATGACCCGTGCGCTGATCTGCGACCCGCAGATGCCGAACAAGACCGAGCAGGGCCAGGTCGAGGACGTACGTGCCTGCATTGCCTGCAACCAGGCCTGCATCGGCCATTTCCACCGTGGCCTGCCCATTTCCTGCATCCAGCGGCCGGAAACCGGCCGCGAGTTGCAGTACGGGCAGCTGACACCCACCCCCCATCCCAAACGTATTCTCGTGGCCGGTGGCGGGCCCGCCGGCATGAAAGCCGCCGCAGTAGCCGCTGCGCGCGGGCATCAGGTCACGCTGTACGAAGCGGGCCCGCAGCTCGGCGGCCAGGTGCTGCTGGCCCAGTTGCTGCCACGGCGCAGCGAGTTCGGTGGCGCCAGTACCAACCTGCAACGGGAAATGGCCCTGGCGGGCGTGGAAGTGGTGCGCAACACCCGGGTCGACCGCGCACTGGTCGCGCGTGAACGCCCCGACCTGGTGATCGCGGCCACCGGTGCCACCCCCTACTGGCCGGCGTTCGAGCGTACCGGTGATCTACAGGTAGTGGATGCCTGGCAAATACTGCGCAATGAAGCAAAACCGGGGCGCTCGGTGCTGGTGATCGACTGGCGCTGCGACTGGATCGGCCCAGGCATCGCCGAACGCCTGGTGCGCGAAGGCCACCAGGTACAACTGGCGGTCAATGGCACCCATTGCGGCGAAAGCCTGCCGCTGTACGTGCGCGACCAACTGGCCGGCGAGCTGCATCGCCTGGGCATCCCCATCACACCCTATGCCCGCCTGTATGGCAGCGACGACAACACGGTGTACCTGCAGCACACCGCCAGCGGCGAACCGATGATCTTCGAAGGCATCGACACCCTGGTACTGTGCCTGGGCCATCAACCGGAAGACCGCCTGGCCATGGAGCTGGCTGGCCTGGTGGAGGTGCGCCGCGTTGGCGACTGCCTGGCGCCGCGTACCGTCGAAGAAGCGATTCATGATGGCCTGACGGTTGCCTGGGCGCTCTGAGGCTGTACATACTGCAGCTTTTACGATGGACCGACGTGCATGAGCCAACTCCCCCAGCCCCCCACCAGCGAAGCCGGGGGCGCCGCGCCGCAGTTTCTCGGCAGCCGCATTCGCGGCCTGCGCAAGCGCCGTGGCATGACCCTGGCGGAGCTGGCCACGCACAGTGAACTGACCGCTGGCTACATCAGCCAGCTGGAGCGCAACCTCTCCTATCCGTCGATCCCGGCGCTGTTCAACATCGCCCGCAGCCTGGGTGTAACCATCCAGTGGTTCTTCGCCAGTGAAGCCACCACTGCGCCCGAGGACCAGGGCTATGTGGTACGACGCAACAGCCGCCTGAGCGTGCACTACGAAGATGGCATCGTCGATCAACTGCTCACGCCCCAGCCCAACCGCCAGCTGGAAATCCTGCATTCGCGCTTCCCCCCGGGCAGCTACAGCCAGCAGAGCTACAGCCATGACGGTGAAGAGGCTGGCTACATCCTCAGTGGCAGCTTCGAGCTGTGGGTGGGCGAACGGCATTTCCAGCTGGGTGAGGGGGACAGTTTCAGCTTCTCGAGCCAGGAACCGCATCGCTATGGCAACCCCGGCGAGGTGGATGCCGTGGTGATCTGGGTAATCACGCCGCCAACATTCTGAAGCATGCTCGCTCCCCAATATCCAGCAACAGGGTCTACCTTGTTAACCGAACTTTAGAGGAGCACCACCATGAAGCAGATCCTGATCATTGGCGCGGGCTTTGCCGGCCTGTGGAGCGCGCTCAGCGCCGTCCGCCAGCTTGACCTCCATGGCCGCAAGGATGTCGAGGTCACCTTGCTTGCCCCCCAGGCCGAGCTGCATGTGCGCCCGCGCTTCTACGAACCCGACGTACACACCATGGCCGCGCCGTTGCAGGAGCTGTTCGATGCCGTCAACGTCCGCTTCGTGCAAGGCACGGCCTTCCACATCGATGAAGCGGCCCGCCGCGTCAGCTACCGCACCCGCAGCGGCACCCAGTGCGCCCTGCCCTACGACCGGCTGATCATGGCCTGCGGCAGCGAGCTCAACCGGCCTGACATGGTCGGCATCGAGCATGTGTTCGATGTCGACAAGCTCGACAGCGCCGCGCGCCTGGAAACCCATCTGAAATCACTGGCCAGCCTGCCCGACACACCGGCACGCAATACCGTAGTGGTGGCCGGCGGTGGCTTTACCGGCATCGAGACCGCCACCGAACTGCCGGCCCGCCTGCGCGAAATCCTCGGAGAGGGCCCGGCGTTGCGCGTGGTGGTGGTCGACCGTGGGGCGAGGATTGGCGCATCCCTGGGTGATGGCATCCGCCCCGCCATCGAGCAGGCCTCCGAGGCCCTGGGCGTGGAGTGGATCTGTGGCGCCACGGTAGCCTCGGTGGACCCTGCCGGCGTGCAGCTGGACAACGGCCAGCGCATCGACGCCAGCACGGTGATCTGGACCGTGGGCTTCAAGGCCAACCCGCTCACCGAACAGATCAGTGGCGAGCGCGACCGCCAGGGCCGCTTGCATGTCGATGGCAATCTCAAGGTGGCAGGCAATGCTGCCGTGTACGCAGCGGGTGATGTGGCCTACGCCGCCTGCGACGAGCTTGGCAACTACGCGGTGATGTCCTGCCAGCATGCGATTCCGTTGGGACGTCATGCAGGCAACAATGCGGCGGCCGAGCTGATTGGCGTGGCACCGAAGACCTACAGCCAGCCCAAGTACGTGACCTGCCTGGACCTTGGGGCCTGGGGAGCGGTGTATACCGAAGGGTGGGAGCGCACGGTGTCGCCACCGGAGGACAAGGCCGAGGCCAAGGTGTTGAAGGCGCAGATCAATACGGTGTGGATCTATCCGCCAGCAGCCGATCGTGCCACGGCGCTGGCGGCGGCTGACCCTGCTATTCCAGTGGCCTGAGGCCGCTCCCACAGAGTTCGCGCAAGCCTTAGAGGCTTGCGCAAGACAGCAGGATCAGGCAGCAGCAAACAGCTCGTTGGCAATCTGCGCCTGGGCAGCATCGATCGCCTGGCTGCGGTGCTCAGGGCCATAGGCCAGGCCATGGGCACGGACGATTTCCAGGTCGGTGACACCGATGAAGCCCAGGAACACCTTGAGGAAGTCCTCATGCCCGGCGCCAGTCGGCTGGCCAGCGTGCAGGCCACCAGCGGTGGAAACCAGCACTACCTTCTTGTTGCCGCACAGGCCTTCCGGGCCGGCTTCGGTGTAGCGGAAAGTCTTGCCGGCGACGGCGACGCGGTCGATCCAGGCCTTGAGCTGGGTCGGCACGGTGAAGTTGTACATCGGCGCACCAATCACCACGGCATCGGCAGCCAGGAACTCTTCCAGGGTTTCCGCGCTCAGCTTGGCTTCGAAGGCCTGGGCTGCGTCGCGCATGTCTTCCGGGGTACCAGCCGCTACCAGGGTAGCCGCAGAGAAGTGGGCGATGGCATCAGCGGCCAGGTCGCGGTACACCACTTCCACGCTCGGGTCGGCGGCTTTCCAGGCTTCGACCACTTCGCGGCTCAGTTGGCGGGAGGCGGAATTGTCGCCCAGGATGCTCGAATCGATATGCAACAGTTTCATGGGACTCTCCTGTGAATGAAGACCGCGATGTTGGGCGATCACGATGGGGATAATCCTACCGACCTCACCAATGGCTGATAAGTCGGCAAAAATGCGTTAGTTTGTCCCACAGATGGAACAGTGAGACATTCCCATGCAAGACCTCAACGACCTCTTCTACTTTGCCCGCGTAGTCGAAGCCGGTGGTTTCGCCGCTGCCGGCCGCCAGCTGGGCATCCCCAAGTCGCGCCTGTCGCGGCGTATCGCCGAGCTTGAAGAACGCCTGGGCACACGCTTGCTGCAACGCACCACCCGGCAACTGAAGCTCACCGCGGTGGGCGAGCGCTACCTGCACCACTGCCAGGCCATGCTGCTGGAAGCCGAAGCCGCCGATGAAGCCGTGGCCAGCATGAGCAGCGAACCGCGCGGGCGTTTGCGGGTGTCCTGCCCGGTGGCATTGGCCCACGCCTTCCTGCCAGATGTGATCAGCCGATTTCTCGCGCAGTACCCGCTGGTGCAACTGGACATGGTGCTGCTCAACCGCCGGGTCGACCTGATTTCCGAAGGCATCGACGTAGCCTTGCGCGTGCGCGACCTGGGCGATGAAGACCCGGCCCTGGTCACCCGCCGCCTGCGCCAGGCACAGATGCAACTGGTTGCCGCGCCTGGTTTCGCCGACCACATCCGCGAACCGGGCGAACTGGCCTCATTGCCGGTGCTGGGCGCCGCCGAGGCAGACCGGCTGGTACACTTCCGCCTGTTCGGCCCCCATGGCAAGCAGCAGGAAATCGCCCTTGAACCGCGCCTTGCCATCGATGATTTCGTAGTACGTAATGCTGCTGTACGCGCTGGCCTCGGGTTTACCGCGCTGCCCAGCATGTTCTGCGAGGAAGAGCTGGAACGCGGCGAACTGGTGCGCCTGCTGCCCGACTGGTCGCTACCGGGTGGCTACTTGCAGGCGGTGTACCCGCACCGGCGCGGTTTGCTGCCTGCGGTACGGGTGTGGATCGATCATCTGGCGACGTCGTTCGAGGCCTGTGGAGAAAAGTATGTCTGAGCGAACCATGAGCGAAGCCGAGGTGGCGGCGTTTTGCCTGAGCCTGCCGGGTGCGCGGGAAGACTACAAATGGGGCGGCATTCGGGTGTTTTCGGTGGCAGGCAACAAGATGTTCGCGGTGCTCGACCTGGCAGGTGCGGGGCTGTCGTTCAAGGTGGCCGACGAACTGTTTCTCGGCTATTGCGACCGCCCGGGGGTGCGGCCTGCGCCGTACCTGGCGAGGGCGCGATGGATCAGCATGGCGCTGCCCTACCCCATGGGGCGTGATGAGCTGTGTGATGCGTTGCAACGCTCGCACCAGCTGGTGGTGCGGCGGTTGCCGAAGCGGTTGCAGGTGGGGTTGGTGATCTAGATACCCTGTGCCGGCCTCTTCGCGGGCTTGCCCGCTCCCACAGGATTTTCACAGCCCTCAAGACTTGTGTGGTACCTGTGGGAGCGGGCAAGCCCGCGAAGAGGCCGGCACAGCCACCTGTCAACCAAAAGCCAGATAGCGCCCACCAAGAAACAGCCAGTCCGCCCAGAACACCTGGTGCACTAGGACAATGCCCCAGAACACCAACTGGTACGACACCTTGCGCGTCTTGTGCCGATACAGCTGCTGCGCCAGCAGCGCCCCCGGCCAGCCGCCCAGCAGCTCACTGGCATGCAGCACTTTCTCGGGCGTTCGCCAGGCCTGGGTACGCGCCTGCTGTTTATCCTGCCAATACAACAGCAGGCTGATCAGGCTCATTGCCGGGTACAGCGCCAGCGGCCACCAGGCCTGATCGACCCAGGCCATGCGCGCCGCGCCCAGACCCGGCAGCAGGCACAGCAGGCCCAACACCAGCAGCTTCAGGCGCACATTACGTACGCCCTCCCCCCTTTGCCCCCGTGCGGCCTCAGCCATGAGCCGTCGCCCAGTCGACCCAGCCAAACTGCCAGGTCGCCAGAATCAGCAGGCCAAAGGCAATGCGATACCAGGCGAACGCCGCGTAGCTGTGGTTGGCAATGAACTTGAGCAGGCCACGCACGGCAATCATGGCAAAGATGAACGAGGTCACGAAGCCAATGGCAAAGACCGGCAGGTCGCCGGGCTGGAACAGGTCGCGGTACTTGTAGCCCGAGTACACCGCAGCACCGACCATGGTCGGCATCGCCAGGAAGAACGAGAACTCGGTCGCTGCCTTGCGCGACAGGCCGAACAGCAGGCCACCGATAATGGTCGAGCCGGAGCGCGAAGTGCCCGGGATCATCGCCAGGCACTGGATGAAGCCGATCTTCAGCGCGTGGCTCCAGCGCATGTCGTCCACGTGGTCCACCTCCACGCGGTGCTCGCGGCGCTCGGCCCACAGCATGATCACCCCGCCCACCACCAGCGCCGCCGCCACGGTGATCGGGTTGAACAGATATTCGTGAATCAGGTCGGCGAACAGCACACCCAGCACCACTGCCGGCAGGAACGCCAGCAACAGGTTACCGGTGAAACGCCGCGCCGTGGGCTGGCTGGTCAGGCCGAAGACCACGTCGAAGATCTTGCCGCGAAACTCCCATACCACCGCCAGGATCGCCGCCAGCTGAATGATGATGTTGAAGGCCATGGCCCGTTCGCCGCCAAACCCGATCAGGTCGGCGACGATGATCTGGTGGCCAGTACTGGAGATCGGCAGAAACTCCGTCAGCCCTTCGACCACGCCTAAGATGATTGCCTGGAAGGCAGTCCAAAAATCCATCGTTCCCCCGATGGAGCGCTGCTCGTTGCAGGCCCCTTGTTCTTGATTTGCTTGAAATTGCCGCACGCGGCCCGGCTGTTTTACAGCGACTGTTGGGCGCAATGCCAGTAGAAAAGTTCACGCCGCCTAAAGGTTTCATCTGGCGCGGCCGAAATCCTAGCAGAGCGCCTTTGCAAACGCCTTGTACAACCTGCTGCAGACTATTGGATGGATAGCACTTAGCCATTAGTCGGGTGGGGGCCAGACGCAAAGCATGCTTGGATGCGCCTGAATAAAAAGAACAATGCGGGAGCTGTGGGATGAAAACCCTGAGATCGATGTCTATCAGCCGCCGTCTGTGGCTGATCCTTTTGGTGGCGGTGGCCATGCTGGTGGTATTGGGCCTGCTGATGCTGCGCCAGATCCACGGTGACCTGTACCAGGCCAAAGCGGAAAAGACCCGCCACGTGGTGCAGACCGCAGCCGGTGTGCTGGCCTATTACCAAGGCCTGGAGGCGGCCGGCACGCTCAGCCGCGAAGCCGCCCAGCAACAGGCACTGCAAGTGGTACGCGCGCTGCGCTACGACCACGATGACTACTTCTGGATCAACGACCTGGGGCCGAAGATGATCATGCATCCGGCCAACCCCAAGCTCGACGGCCAGGACCTGTCGGCCATCCGCGACCCCGATGGCTTTGCCGTCTTCAACGAGATGGTCGCCCTGGCCCGACAGCAGGATGCCGGGCCGGTCAACTACCGCTGGCCCAAGCCCGGTGCCAGCGAGCCGGTGGCCAAGACGTCCTATATCCAGCTGTTCAAGCCGTGGGGCTGGATCATCGGCTCAGGCGTGTACGTCGACGACGTGCAGGCCGAATTCGCCCGTCAGTTGCGCGATGCCTCGCTGGTGGGCGTGGCCATTGCTCTGCTGATGGCGCTGGTGGTCATGCTGATTGCCCGCAGCATCGCCCGCCCGTTGCAAGAGGCAGTGCAGGCCATGGGTAACATCGCCAGCGGCGAAAGCGACCTGACCCGGCGCCTGGACACTCACGGTCGCGACGAAATCACCCAGCTGGGCGAGCACTTCAACCGCTTCAACGGCAAGCTGCAAGGCGTGATCGGCCAGTTGCAAGGGGCAGCACATGCCCTGGCCCAGTCCGCCGGACATGTCGGCGACAATGCCGGGGCCGCGCAACAGCACAGTGCCCAGCAATCGTTGCAGATGGACCAGGTGGCCACTGCGGTCAACGAAGTGACCTACGCCGTGCAGGACGTGGCCAAGACCGCCGAGCAGGCTGCCGGGGAAATGCGCACCGCGCAACAGCAGGTGGCACACGGTCAGGAGGCCATTCACGGCAGCCTGGCGCAGATCGACCGGCTGTCGCTGACCATCGACCAGGCCGTGCAGGTGATCCGTGACCTGGCCGGGCACAGCACGCGCATCGGTGGTGTGCTGGACGTGATCCGCTCCATCGCCGAACAGACCAACCTGCTGGCGCTGAACGCAGCCATCGAGGCGGCGCGGGCCGGCGAGCAAGGCCGTGGCTTTGCCGTTGTCGCCGACGAGGTCCGCCTGCTGGCCCAGCGCACGGCGCAGTCGACGGCCGAGATCCATACCATGATCGAGCACCTGCAAAGCCAGTCGGACGCTGCGGTCAAAGCCATCGACACCAGCAGCGAGGCCTCGCGCCAGACCGTCGAGCAGGCCCGCGAGGCCGGTGCCAGCCTGGATGCCATCAACCAGGCGCTGAACAACCTCACCGCGTTGAATGCCTCCATTGCCAGCGCCACCTTGCAGCAGTCGCACGTGGTCGAAGAGATCAACCGCAATGTGCTGGATACGGCGGGGTTGTCCCAGCAGACCGCCGATGCGGCGCGGCAGTCCAGCGATGCCGGGGCGGCACTGGGGCAGTTGAGCGAAGAGCTGGAGCAGCTGTTGCGGCAGTTCCGGGTATAAGGCCAAGCCCCTGTGGTCGCGTAGATAACTGAAATTGCAAGCAATCCGCGTACCCTGTGGGAGCGGCTTTAGCCGCGAAGAATCCAGCGCGGTGCTTGGCACCGGCTGCGCCGGTATTCGCGGCTAAAGCCGCTCCCACAGGCTCCCTGCTAACTCAATGAGTCATGTGCAGTCCTGTGGGAGTGGCCCCAACGCCCTACACCTTCCCCAACCGACCCGCTACAATCACGCCCCTCCCGTAGTCTCCAAGGATCGCCGATGTCCGGCCTTGAACTCATCGCCGCCGTCCTCGGCGTCACCGCTGTCTGGCTCACGGTCAAGCAGAACGCCTGGTGCTGGCCGATCGGCCTGGTCATGGTGCTGATCTATGGCTGGCTGTTCTACGAAGTAAAGCTGTATTCAGGCATGCTGCTGCAACTGGCCTACGCCATCCTGCAAGTTTACGGCTGGTGGCAATGGAAGCGCCCAGGCCATGCTGAAGACGCCCGGCAGGTCTCACGCCTGCAACGCCCGGCATTGTTCACCGGCCTGGCCGTCGGGGTGCTGCTGAGCGCCGCCCTGGGCGCGGCCATGGCCAACTGGACCGACGCCGCCCTGCCCTGGCTGGACGCCAGCCTGACCGGCTTCAGCCTGGTGGCACAACTGTGGATGGCGCAGAAGCGCCTGCAGTGCTGGCCGCTGTGGGTGGTGGTAGACATCGTCTACGTGGGCTTGTACCTGCACCAGCAGCTGTACTTCACCGCGGGCTTCTTCGCCGTGCTGACCCTGATTGCCGTGCGCGGCTGGCTGGAATGGCGCCGTGACCCGGCGCTGGTGCAGCCATGAGCGCGGCGCAGGCCATGAAAGTGGTGGTGCTGTGCGGCCCGGAATCCAGCGGCAAAAGCTGGCTCAGCGGGGTGATCCAGGCGCATTTCGGCGGCGTGGTGGTGGCCGAATACGTGCGCCACTTCATCGACCAGGAAGGCCGCGACACCTGCTACGCCGATATCCCCACCATCGCCCGCGGCCAGCTGGCCTGGGAAGACCACGCCCGCGAGCAGGCGCCGCCGCTACTGATTCTCGACACCCACCTGCTCAGCAACATGCTCTGGAGCCACGCTCTCTTCGACGACTGCCCTGCCTGGCTGGAACAGGCTTTGCTGGCGCGGCATTACCACCTGCATCTGTTGCTAAGCCCGCAGGGCGTGGATTGGGTTGCCGATGGCCAGCGCAGCCAGCCCGAACTGAGCGACCGCCAGCGCTTTTTCGACGACAGCCTGCACTGGCTGCAACGGCATGACCAGGCATACCAAATAATTGAAGGCAATTGGCCACAGCGCCAGTTGCTGGCACTGCAAACAGTGGCTAAGCTCATTGATAGCGATGCGCCATCCTGCCCCACCGAATGTTAACCCACTGACACACTCCAAGGGGCAAAGGCCCCGAAATTGCGGGGTTTCCCCCTGCTTCGGGGGTAGTGTCAAGCCGCTGATACACCCTTGCAAAGACCCTTCCAATCAAGGCCACCACGGGCTTTGCCGGCAGCGCTCACGGCTGCCTGTTTCAACCCTGAGACAGAATACGCCGCAGTTTGTCAGGCATTGACCTTAAGCTGTTGATCTGAAAACGCTTCTCAAAAGCGGCACACCTTCTGCTCGCTCCTTCGTATCGCTGAACAGGGCCAGCGTTCTATAGAAGGAGTTGCCGTCGTGAGGAAACCTGACAAAGGCCTTTATTACCTGTTGCTGATGAGCTGTGTGCTGGGCTCGTTGAGCCTGACGGCCCAGGCCGACAACGGCATCATCGTGATAACCCGTGATGTGCAGACACGCAACGCCGTGGTCCCGCCGTTGCGACCCGACCCGAACCCCACCACCGCCAACGCCAACCCTTCCGCCCACATCCTCAAGCAAACCAGCGAACTGAGTGATGGCGACTTCGCCAACATCAGCAGCGGTGCGGGTATCAGCACGCTGATTACCCAGCAGACCAACAACCTGGGCGGCAACCTCAACAATCAGACCCAGTTGCCCAACCTGGCCGGTGGCCGTGGTACAGGCTCGGGCAGTGGCATCTCGAACATGGTCAATTCGAGTTTGCAGCGCGGCCTGGCGCCGCTGCAGATCCTGACCGGAGGCAAGTGAGATGAAGCACACGCTGCTGATTCTGGCCACGTTGTGCAGTACTTCGGCCTTCGCGCAATCCCCGGTTCCGGTGATCAACAACGCAGACATCAATAGTTCGGGCAGCCGTTACCAGGGCAACCTGTCGGTCAACCAGGCAGCCGGTGACCAGCAGCAACAAGCCAACGCCCGCGCCTTCGCCGTGGGGCCCGGGGCCAGCGCCACTACGCTGATCCGCCAACGCCTGAACACCCCCGCAGCCCCGGCGATGGATGCCCGCTCGAGCATCCAGGGCAACGCCTTCAGCAACGGCAGCGGTGCCCTCGGGGTGAACCAGAGCGCCGGCGCCAACACCCAGCAAGCCAATGCACTGCGCATAAGCCTCAGTGCCCAGCCGCAAAGCATCGACGACAGCGTCCTCATGCAACAGAACGTGGCGCTGTTCAACAACTCCGATCCAGCTGACACCCCACCCGGCCATCGCCAGGTCACCACCAGTGACCAGGCATTCACCGGTGGCCGCGGGGTGATCCAGCTGAATCAGAGTGCCGGGGTGGGAAACCGAATGGCCAACACCTTGAGCATACGGGTCGCGGATTGACCCATCCAGTTAAGAACAACACTTAACCTATAAAGTACGGAGAATCACCATGAAACCCTCGATGGCAATCAAGCCTCTGGTTTTCGCAATTGCTGCGATCATGGCTGTTGCTGTACAAGCTGGGCAAAATGATCGGCGTAATGACCACCATAACGGCCACCACCATAACAATGGTCATCACACGCCTCCCCCAACCAAGATCCCTGTGTATGCAACGGCCAATGCCTGGGACAGTCAGAGCAGCACCGACAACACCATCACCAACCAAGGGACCATCAACGAAGCCGAGATGAACCAGTCGGCCGTTGGCGCCAGCGGTAACGTCGGTGTCAACGTTGCGGCCGGTAACGGCAACCAGCAGGACAACGCCGCGGCCATTGCCAACGCAGCGTCCGACTCGAGCCTGGACAACAGCTTTGTCTTCGGCACCGCCGAAGCCACCGCTGACGTTCGCCAGTACAGCAACGGCAACCGCGTCGACAACTGGTCTACCCAGTCTTCGGCGATCATGAGCGGCTCGGCCGACGGCGCTGAAGGCAACGTGGGTGTCAACATTGCTGGCGGCGACCTGAACCAGCAGAAAAACACCATGGCCATTGCCAACACCCACGCACCACTGGGTAACGCCACGGCCACTGCCTCTGCCGACCAGGACGGCCCAGGCCTGGTGGTGAACAACAGCGCCGACCGCACCTACCGGGTTGATACGCTGACCTTCACCAAATCGGCCAGCGGCAGTGCCTCTCGGGAAAGCGCGTCGAACCTGAGCATCGACAAGAGCTCGTCGTCGAGCTTCGAGAAGCGGGGCAGCAACAGCTGGGATGCCAGCGGCTCCAAGTCGGTGGATGTCAGCGGCTCGCGCAACAAGGAATCGAGCTCCAGCTACAACGCGACGCTGAGCGCGACCCTGGAAGCGGCCGCCGAAGCTTCGCACACCGTCACCCGCGACCATGGCCGTCACGACCACACTCGCAGCGAGTCTGTGGACGCTTCGCTGAGCGCATCGCTTGAGGCGTCCATCGAAAAAACCCGCGACAAGTCGTCCAGTTCGTCGTTCCAGAAGTCGTTTGACTCCTCGTTCGAGGAAGCTTTCGACTCCTCCTTCGAGAAATCGGGTAGCAAGCAGAAGGAGTCGTCGAAAGACGTGGTGAAGAGCTACAGCGAAAGCAGCTCGTACGACCTGAGCAATACCGTGTCCTTCCAGGTACTGACCCCGACCGGCTGGGCTAACCCTGTGACCAACACCGCAACCCTGAGCGGTTCGGTGAACGGTGGCAGCGGCAACCTGGGCGTGAACGTGGCAGCCGGTGTGGGCAACCAGCAGAGCAACTCGCTGGCCATCTCCAACACCTCGTTCTGATCGTTGTGCTTGAGGCCCCCTTCGGGGGGCCTTTCTTCAACAGAACCGGAAGGCATCCGACAATGCGCATTATTGCCTTGGCGTTTTTGCTGTGCCTGGCCAGCGTGAGCGAAGCGGCACAAATGCCGCTGTCCGTCTTGCCGGGTGGTGCCGTGGTGTTCAAGCCCATCCAGAGCGTACGCGAACGCAAGTTCGCCGACCTGGTGCAACAGAAGACCGACTTCAGCTGCGGCGCCGCCGCACTGGCCACCATCCTGCGCCAGGCCTACTGGCTGGATGTCGACGAACAACAGATCATCGAGGGCATGCTGGCCCACGCCGACCAGGACCTGGTGCGCACGCAAGGCTTCTCGATGCTCGACATGAAACGCTACGTGGAAAGCCTGGGAATGCGTGCCCGCGGCTACCGGGTAGCACCCGAGACCCTGCACAGCGTGCGCATCCCGGTCGTGGTACTGATGGACGTGCGCGGCTACAAGCACTTCGTGGTCATGCAGAAGGTCGACAAGGGCTGGGTGTACATCGGTGACCCGGTACTGGGCCACAAGCGCTACAAGGTCGATGATTTTCTCAAGGGCTGGAACGGCATCATCTTCGCCGTGATCGGCCAGGGCTACGACAAGAACAACGTCTTGCTCGATCCGCCCCTGCCCCTGACCGCCAAGGGCCGGGTGAACAACTTCACCCCGGTGCAGGACGCAGAGCTTCTGGACTTCGGTTTCATCAAAAGCGACTTCTTCTAACGACGCTTGCAACGACAAGGAGCACGACGCTCCGGGGAGCACCCAATGAAGAATCCATTCTGGATCGCTGTGGTTTGCCTGGCAGCCAGCCTGCCGGCCCACGCCGAAACGTTCAAGCCCATCGAACTGAAAGACCAGGAGTTGGCGAACTTGCGCGGGCGCTATGTGCTGCCGGGGCGCATCGTCAGTTTCGGCATCGTCATGACCAGCACCTGGCAGAACGCCAACGGTGAGGTGATCGGTGCGACTTCCACCCTGCAGATCCAGCAGTCGACCATCAAGCCACAGTTCTATGTGTCGCTGATCGACGAAAAAGGCAGCGGTTCGACCGCCGCCGGCGCTGCCTCCGCCGGCAACGGTACGGTCACCGGCGGCAGCGGGCTCAACAACACCGAAGGGGTGACCCAGGTGGTGCGCGCGGCCGGTGACAACAACACCGCCTACAACAACGTTGACATCAATGTGACCAAGGCCAACCAGGCACCAGCCACACAACCACAGGGCCAGGTACTGGCCGCGGGCCAGACCCTGGTCGGCGAAAACGGTGCAGGCTCGTTCAGCGTGTCGTCGACCGGTGTTGGCGTGCAACTCAACATCAATGCCAGCAACAACCAGGGTAGCAGCGTACAGCGCCTGGCCCAGGGTGGCCTGATGCAGAACTCGACGCTGCTTGGCAATGGCAACCACGTCAACAACGTCACATCCCTCAACGTGGTCATGCGCGAGAACGTGCCGACAGCCGCGTCGCTGAACGGCAGTCTCGACCAGCTCAAAGGTCTTCGCACTTTCGGATACTGATCTACGCTCAGTCTCATCAAAAGTAGTCGGCAGGGACGGCAATTCCATGCACCGATCTTTAACGCTACAAGCTTTTGTATGCTTGACTACCTTGGCCCCGGCCACATTGCTCTATGCAGCTGCCGACCCTCAGGTCGAGGCTCTCAAGCAGGAACTGAACGAGCTGAAACGGCGCTACGAAGCCCAGCAGCAAGCGCTGATGGTGCTGGAGCAACGCGTACGCCAGGTTGAGGAAACCCCGGCAGCGCCGCCACCCAAACGCCTGGTCAGGTCCCCCGCCGAAGGGGTAAAGGGCGCGCAGACAGTGGCCTCGGGCGCGCCGGGCACCACCGGCAGCTCCTATGGCCAGGCGCTGACCGCCGACGCCGAACCGGCACAGAGCGTATCCAACCTGTATGACGAGGCCAGCGGCTTCTTCGGCGGCGGCAAGTTCAGCTTCGAGACCGGCGTCACCTACACCCACTACGATACCCGGGCACTGGTGCTCAACGGTTTCCTGGCGCTGGACTCTATCTTCCTGGGCAGCATCAACCTCGACCGGATCAAGGCAGACAACTGGACCCTGGACATGACCGCGCGCTATAACGTGGCGCAGCGCTGGCAGTTCGACATCAACGTACCGGTGGTGTATCGCCAGTCCACCTATTCCTCCGGCGGCGCGGGCGGTGCCGGGCCGAGCACCTCCGACGAAACCGTCACTCGCGACCCGGAAATCGGCGATATCAACGTCGGCGTGGCCTACAAGTTCCTCGACGAATCGGAGACCTGGCCCGACGCCGTGGCTACCCTGCGCATCAAGGCACCCACCGGCAAGGACCCGTATGGCATCAAGCTGCGCGAAGTGCCCGGCAACGACAACCTGTCAGTGCCGGAAAGCCTGCCGACCGGCAACGGCGTCTGGTCGATCACGCCAGGCATCTCGCTGGTCAAGACCTTCGACCCGGCCGTGCTGTTCGGCAGCCTGTCCTACACCTACAACATGGAAGACTCGTTCAGCGACATCAGCCCGCAGGCCAACAGCAAGGTGCCGGGTGACGTGAAGCTGGGGGACTCCTGGCAGATCGGCGGCGGTATCGCCTTTGCCCTGAACGAGAAGATGAGCATGTCGTTCTCGGTGTCCGACCAGTTCGCCCGCAAGAGCAAGATCAAACCGGATGGCGGCGACTGGCAGTCGATCTCCAACAGCGACTACAACGCGGCCAACTTCAATATCGGCATGACCTTCGCCGCCACCGACAACCTGACCATCGTGCCCAACCTGGCCATTGGTCTGACCGATGACGCGCCAGACTTTTCCTTCAGCCTGAAATTCCCCTACTACTTCTGAGACTTGCCATCGGCGGGCCCGCGCGAACGGGCCCGGCTTTTGGTTACCAGCCTTGTCCCGGACCGCCTTCATTGCCCCGTCCTGTTATCATCAAGCACAGATGCATGACGTTTTAATGGCAAAAGGGATGTTTTTGTGAAGAACCTGTCAGACCACCCACGTACCCGGCTTGTCGCCCTGGCGACCCTGGTACTGGTGATCCCACTGGGTACGCGCGCCATGCTGGGTTGGTCCAACCCGCTCGGTTACCTGTCCGACCTTGCCCTCGGCAGCCTGCTGGTCTTGCTGCTGCACCGTCGGCCGTGGTGGCTGGCGCTGCCCGTATTGCTGGCCTGGGTGGCCCTCTGGGTGGCTTCGGCCGAATTGGTGAGCGCGGTGGGCCGCCTGCCCACCAGCGCCGACCTGACGTATCTGGTCGACCCGCAGTTCATGGGCAATTCGACCGGTGGCGGTCTGGCCCATGCCTGGCTGCCCTGGGCCATGGGCGCCGGCCTGCTGGCCTGGCTGGCCACCGCCTGGCGCAGCCGCACACAACGCAGCCAGCCACTGCCACGCAAGGCCTGGGCCATTCCGCTGCTGCTGTTTGGCGCCCATTGGGGCAGCCAGCAACTGGTACCTTCCGACGCCGACCAATGGCGGCAATACAACCTCACCCACCAACTGCTGTCGGCCGGGGCCGGTAACCTGCAACGCCAGGTCGAAGGCTGGATGGGCCGGACGCAAACCTTCACGCCCCTGGCCAGCACTGGCCTGACCCAGTCCGACCTGCATGGCCAACGCCTGCTAGCCGGCCCAGGTAACGCCCGTAACCTGCTGGTCATCACCGTGGAAGGCATCCCCGGGGCCTACCTGCGGCCCAACCGCCAGGCCCTGCACAGCCGCTTCGACGAAGAGCTGATGCCCAAGCTCAGCCAGTGGGCCGAGCGCGGCATGAACACCCCGGACTACGTGCTGCATACCCACCAGACCATCCGTGGCCTGTACGCGATGCTGTGCGGTGACTACGACAAACTGGCCAACGGCACGCCCAAGGGCATGGAACTGCTGACCCAGAACGAACGCAACCAGGCCTGCCTGCCGGCGCAGTTGCGCCAGGCCGGTTTTACCACCCACTACCTGCAAGGCGCCGGCCTGCGTTTCATGGCCAAGGACCGCATCATGCCGCACATCGGCTTTGACGCGGTGCACGGCCAGGAGTGGTTCCGCAACAAGAACTACCTGGAATTCCCCTGGGGCAAGGATGACCGGGCCTTCTTCGAAGGTGCGCTGGACTATGTCGGGCAGCTGCAAAAGCAGGACAAACCCTGGATGCTGACCCTGCTCACCGTGGGCACCCACCAGCCGTACTCGGCACCGGCCGAATACCTGGAGCGCTATGACACGCCGAAACAGGCGGCAGTCGCCTACCTGGACGACGCGCTCGGGGCGTTCCTCGACAACCTCGAACGCCAGGGCGTACTCAAGGACACCCTGGTGGTGGTAACTTCCGACGAGTCCCACGGCATCGACGGTGTGCGCCTGGCCTCGTCCTGGGGCTTCAACCTCACCCTGGCGCCGGAGCAGGGGCAGTTGCCACGGATCAAGCGCGGAACCTACGGCCATATTGACCTGGCCACTTCCCTGCTCGACTACTTTGCCCTGCCCATCCCAGTGGCGCTCGGCGGTCGCTCGCTGTACCGCGACTACGACAGCGGTCGCGAGATGATCTCCTACACCAACGGCATGCTGCGTTATCACGACGGCCAGGGCGTGTTCACCGAATGCGACTTCCAACAGCGCTGCCGGCGTTACGCCAGCGAGGGCTTCATCGCCGACCAGGCACGTTACCTTGGCCCTGGCGACAGCCTGCTCGGCCAGCAGATCGTTGCCCTCGCCGGGGTGCTCGACCAGTCCCTGCTGCAAACACCGCTCAACCTGCGTTACCAGTTCGGCGGCCCATCGCCGATCAAGCTGCGCAAGCGCATTCACGATGACTGGGCCGACAACCTGATCGGCGCCCAGTACCTGGAAATGCCCGAGGGCTCGCATACCCGCGTGCGGGTCAAGGTACGCTCGCTGGACCCTCAGCGCGCAGCCTATATCCAGCTCAAGGCCAAGCAGTTGGAGCAGGACGTACCGCTGGGCTTGCCTGACGAAGTGAAAGTCACCACCGATGAGCCGCTGGAGATGGAGTTCAGCTTCGACAACCCGACCGCACGCAAGGCGTTTTCCTTCCATTTGCTGGGCTATGGCGGTGGCCAGGTGGAAATCAGCGACTTCAGCGTGATCACCGCGCTGCCTGGGGAAGATGAGGCAGCGGATGAACTGAGCGAGGGGCATATCGCCCATTCGGGCTAAGCGCAGTACCGCTCATCGCCCGGCCTGCGCGGCCTGTCGATTCAACCCGCCCGTGCTCGACTAGTGTGTGAATCCCCCAATGTGGAGATAGCACCATGAGCACGAGCGAAAGCAGTCACCCGGTGGTTTCCCGCAGCCAGTGGCTGGCGGCCCGCCGGCAGCTGTGGCTGCACGAAAAAGCCTTTACTCACCACCGCGACGCGCTGGCCGCAGCCCGTCGCGCCCTGCCCTGGGTCAAGCTGGAGCACGGCTATCGCTTCCACGGGCCGGACGGCGAACTGAGCCTGGCCGACCTGTTCGCGGGCCGCAGCCAATTACTGGTCTACCACTTCATGTTCGCCGAGGGCTGGAGCGAAGGCTGCCCCGGCTGCTCGTTCCTGGCCGACCACTTTGACGGCGCCAACCTGCACCTGGCGCATCACGACGTGTCACTGGTGGCGGTGTCGCGGGCGCCGTATGCCGAGTTCCAGGCCTTCCGCCGGCGCATGGGCTGGCAGTTCCCCTGGTATTCGTCACATGGCAGCGGGTTCAACGAGGACTTTGGCGTCAGCGTTGGCAGTGAGGGCCAGCGGCAGTACAACTATGAGCCCTATGACGGCAACGAAAGCGAGCTTCCCGGGCTGAGTGCGTTCTACCGCGAGCCGGATGGCAGCGTGTACCACACCTACTCAACCTATGCCCGCGGGCTGGATATCCTGGTCAATACCTACAACTTCCTCGACATTGCGCCACTGGGGCGCAATGAGGGTGGGACCATGGACTGGGTGCGGCACCATGACCGTTATGAAGGGCAGCCGGACAAACCTCACTGCTGCCATACATAACGTGAGGCAACATATATCCCTGTGGGAGCGGCTTTAGCCGCGAAGAAGCCAACGCGGTGGGTGGCACCGGCTGCGCCGGTGTTCGCGGGTAAACCCGCTCCCACAGGAATTGCGCCATGGTCCAGACGGCGTTCAACCCGTTACATCACCCGCGCACGCCCAGCATCCCGCGCTCGACGATGAAATCGATCACCGCCTGCAGCCCCTCGCCCTTCTTCAGGTTGCTGAAGGTCCATGGCCGCTGTGGGCGCATGCGCTGGGTATCGCGCTCCATCACTTCCAGAGAAGCGCCCACATAGGGCGCCAGATCGGTCTTGTTGATCACCAGGAAATCCGACTTGGTAATCCCCGGCCCGCCCTTGCGCGGAATCTTCTCGCCTTCGGCCACATCGATCACGTAAATGGTCAGGTCGGCCAGCTCCGGGCTGAACGTGGCACTCAGGTTATCACCGCCGCTTTCGACGAAGATCACCTCAAGGTTGCCAAACTTGCGCGCCAGTGCTTCGACCGCCGCCAGGTTCATCGAGGCGTCTTCACGAATCGCCGTGTGCGGGCAACCGCCGGTTTCCACCCCGACGATGCGCTCCGGCTCCAGGGCCCCGGCTTCGGTGAGGATGCGCTGGTCTTCCTTGGTGTAGATGTCGTTGGTGACCACAGCGATCTGGTAGTGGTCGCGCATGGCCTTGCACAAGGCCTCGAGCAGCGCCGTCTTGCCGGAGCCGACCGGGCCGCCGACACCGACGCGCAGGGGTTGTTGATAGCTTTGCATGCAGGCAGTCCTCAGGAACGGAACAAACGGGTGTATTGGGTTTCGTGACGCGATGAGGCAATGGCCAGCAACGGCAGGCCGCCGCCAAGCTGGTCATCGCCCAGGGCCAGTGCCTGGTCGAGGGCTGCAGGCAGCCCTGCCCCCAGGTCGCGCAGCAAGGTCTGGGCAGCCTGCTGGCCGAACGGCACCAGCTTGACCCCAGCCATTACCGCGCCCTCCAGCCAGGCAAAGCCATGACCCAGGGCCAACTGGCGCAATGGGATCGCCCAGTGCGCAGCCAGCCAGGCCATACCGCCCAGCTGGGTGAGTTCGAGGCTGGCACGCCAGGCCGGCGCCTGACCCAGTTGCCAGCCATCCAGCAGCCGTGCCAGCGCCGCGCCGCGCTGCTGCTCTTCCAGGCGCAGTTCGGCGGTTTCGCGGTTGGCCAGCAGAAAGCGGCTCCAGTGGCCGAAAGCCTCGGCGTCCTCGGCCTGGCAGGCACGGTACAGGCGCGCCAGCACCGGCCAGTCGAGGCAGGCCAGGGTGTCGTCGATCTGTTCGCGCTGCCAGGCAGCGAAACCATCCACGTCCCGTACCCAGCCGACTTCGACCGCCCACTCCAGGCCTTGCGAGTAGGTAAAACCACCCACCGGCAAGCCAGGGCTGGCCAGCTGCAACAGGCGCAGCAACGCCAGGTCGCTGTCCATCAACCGGCCAGTACCAGCGCGGCGCCGGCCAGCAGGCCACCGCCAAAGGCTTTCTGCAAGCCACTATGCCTGCGCAGCAGACAACCGACCGCGAAGCCGGCCGCCAGCAAAAGGCCGCTGACCGTGACGAAGCCGGCACTGAATTGCCAGAACGCGCTTGGTGTGGCCTCCACGCCATGGGCCCAGCCATGGAACAGGGCGAACACCGGCATGGCCATGGCCAGCAGCAGTTGACGGCGAGGCAGCAGCACGGCCCCGGCAGCCACCAGCAGCGACACGGCAATCAGGGTTTCCATGCCCAGCACATCGCCGAACAGGTGGCCGCACACCGCGCCGCCGAACATCGCCGCGAGGGTTGCCAGGGGTAGCGTCAGGCTGCGCCGGGTCAACGCGGCGAGCACACCGGTGCCCAGCAGCATAAGCAGGTGGTCAAGCCCGGTCAGCGGGTGCAGCAGGCCGTCCTGCAGCGGGTTGGCGTCGTGCCCGGGGTGGGCGAAGGCTGGCAGCGCCAGCATCAGCAGAAACAGGGCGAAAGTCTTTTTCATCGGTTGCTCCAGGCAGTTCAGGAATGGGCAGGCAGGCGCACGAACGGATGATCGTGGCCGTGGGCATGGCTATGGCTGTGCGGCGCGCTTTGGTAGGCGCCCGCTTCGGGCTCGAAGGGTGCCTGTTCGGCTTCTACCGTCAGGCCCAGACCACGCAACATGTCGTCCAGCACATGGTCGTGCTGGAAGCGCAACAGGCCGGGTTCAATCTGCAGCGGCACATGGCGGTTGCCCAGGTGATAGGCCGCGCGGGCCAGCAAGTGCGAGTCGGTACAGCGCACCGTGGACACTGCTTCGGGTGCCGCCAGCACACGGATCAGCTGTGTACCCTCGGCATCGGCCAGCAGTTCGCCTCCGCGCAGCAGGTGGCCGCGCTCGAGCATCAGCCCGGCCTCGCGGCCATCATCCAGGGTCACCCGCAGGCGGCTCTTGATGCGGCTGTCCACGTCCAGGGTGACGGTTCCGGTTTCGCCCAGCGTGCCGGGGTCGGTGATACGGCGGGTCAAGACAATCATCGATGCTCCTTCAGAACAGGAAGTAACGCTGGGCCAGCGGCAGTTCGCGGGCCGGCTCGCAGACCAGCAGTTCGCCGTCGGCACGCACCTGGTAGGTCTGCGCATCGACCTCGATCAGCGGCTGCAGGGTGTTGTGGACCATGTCCGGTTTGCGCACCCGGCGGCAGCCGTGGGCCACGCCGATCAGGCTGCGCAGGTTCAACTCCTCGGCCAGGCCGCGGTCCATCGCTGCCTGGGGCAGGAAGGTCATGCGCGTGGCATGCCGTGCCGCGCCCAGGGCGCCGAACATCGGCCGGTAATGCACCGGTTGCGGCGTGGGGATGGAGCCATTGATGTCGCCCATGGGCGCAGTGACGATCATCCCGCCCTTGATCACCAGGGCCGGCTTGACCGCAAAGAACGCCGGCGCCCACAGCACCAGGTCGGCCAGCTTGCCGACCTCCACCGAGCCCACTTCGTGGCCGATGCCATGGGTCAGTGCCGGGTTGATGGTGTACTTGGCGATGTAGCGCTTGACCCGGAAGTTGTCGCTGTAGCTGGTATCTGGCGCCAGTGGCCCGCGGCGCAGCTTCATCTGGTGGGCCACCTGCCAGGTGCGCAGCACCACCTCGCCAACCCGGCCCATGGCCTGGGAGTCGGACGAGGTCATGGCAAAGGCGCCCATGTCGTGGAGGATGTCCTCGGCGGCGATGGTTTCGCGGCGGATGCGCGACTCGGCAAAGGCCACGTCTTCAGCGATGCTCGGGTCCAGGTGGTGGCAGACCATGAGCATGTCCAGGTGCTCGTCCACGGTGTTGACCGTGTACGGCAGGGTCGGGTTGGTCGAGGACGGTAATACGTTGGCCTGCCCCGCTGCGCGGATGATGTCCGGGGCGTGGCCGCCACCCGCACCCTCGGTGTGGAAGGTGTGGATGGTGCGGTCGCCGATGGCCGCCAGGGTGTCTTCGATACAGCCGGACTCGTTGAGGGTGTCGGTGTGGATCGCCACCTGGATGTCCATTTCCTCGGCCACACCCAGGCAGCAGTCGATGGCCGCCGGTGTCGAACCCCAGTCTTCGTGCAGCTTGAGGCCCACGGCACCGGCCGCGATCTGCTCGCGCAGTGCTTCCGGCCGCGAGGCGTTGCCCTTGCCCAGCAAGCCGATGTTGATAGGCAGGCTGTCGGCGGCCTGAAGCATGCGCGCCAGGTACCAGGGGCCGGGCGTGCAGGTGGTGGCGTTGGTGCCGGTGGCCGGGCCGGTACCGCCACCGATGAAGGTGGTGACACCGCTGTTCAGCGCTTCGTCCACCTGCTGCGGGCAGATGAAGTGGATGTGCGAGTCGACGCCACCGGCGGTGACGATCTTGCCCTCGGCCGCGATCACCTCGGTGCCGGGGCCCACCGGCACGTTCACGCCGGGCTGCACATCGGGGTTGCCAGCCTTGCCGATCACCGCGATGCGCCCGTGCTTGATGCCGATATCGGCCTTGACGATGCCCCAGTGGTCGATGATCAGGGCATTGGTCAGTACCAGGTCCATGGCTTCGGCGGCCAGCATCTGGCCCTGCCCCATGCCATCGCGGATGACCTTGCCGCCACCGAACTTGACCTCTTCGCCATAGATGGTGAAGTCCTGCTCCACCTCGACCCACAGCGCAGTGTCGGCCAGGCGTACGCGGTCGCCCACGGTGGGGCCGAACATATCGGCATAGGCCTGGCGGGAAATACGGCTCATGCCCTGCCCTCCAGCGCGCCCATCACCTTGCCCTGAAAGCCATGGACCTCGCGCTTGCCGGCGTAGGCCACCAGTTGCACGGTACGCGCCTGGCCGGGTTCGAAACGCACGGCGGTACCCGCGGGGATGTCCAGGCGAAAGCCCAGGGTCGGTGCGCGCTCGAACACCAGCGCCTCGTTGACTTCGTAGAAGTGGTAGTGCGAGCCGACCTGCACCGGCCGGTCGCCATGGTTGGCCACGCTGACGCTGACCGTCGCGCGGCCGCTGTTCAGCTCGATGTCGCCGGCGGCGACCTGGATTTCACCTGGGATCATGCGGGGCTCCTGGGCAGTTTCAGACGATGGGGTCATGCACGGTCACCAGCTTGGTGCCATCCGGGAAGGTCGCTTCGACCTGCACGTCGTGGAGCATTTCGGCAATGCCGGGCATTACCTGCTCGCGGCTCAGCACTTCGCGCCCCAGGCTCATCAGCTCGGCGACGGTGCGGCCATCACGGGCGCCTTCGAGCACGGCGGCGCTGATCAGCGCCACCGCTTCCGGGTAGTTGAGCTTCAGGCCACGGGCCAGGCGCCGCTCCGCCAGCAACGCGGCGGTGAACAGCAGCAGTTTGTCTTTCTCTCTCGGGGTCAGCTCCATGGCGCTCTCTCAGGTAGCCCAGATACGCGGCGGGCAGGCAGGCAGGCCGAGGACGGCCGGGCGCAGCACATGCCACAGGCGTTGCAGGGTGCGTTGCAGGTGTTGGTTGTCATGGTCGAGCACGCGGATCACCAGCAGCGACCCGAGCAGGGTCGCGCCAGCCGGGTTGGCCAGTTCGTCAAGCAGCGGGCGCACCAGCTCCAGCACGGCCTGGTCGGCTGGTGCGGCGCAGAAGGTGGCCAGCAGCGGATGCCCGCCTAGCTTGTCCAGGCGCCCGCCTTCAAGACGCAGGCGCTCGTGCAGGCCGACTTCGTCGGGCAGTTCGATGTGCAGGCGGCTGTCGAGGGCACCCTGGTCGAAACGCTCGCCCATCACCGGGCGCCCCAGGCACAGGGTTTCCCAGGCCAGCAGGCGCGCCCCCGGTTCGAGGGTGAAACGGCTTTGCAGGCTGGCACGGGCGCCGGAAAAGAAGATGCTGTCCTGCGGTAGCCACTCCAGGGTGCTGCCAGCGGCCAGGTGGAAGCGCTGGGCCAGCCGCGCGGTCGGGCCGATGCTGCGGTAGAACTTGCTGGCGCCGGGCATGGTCAGCAGCGCGTGGCTGCCCGGTTCCAGCTGGATGTCCAGTTCCAGGCGGTCGCCGGCGACGATGCCGCCGGGTGGGTGCAGCACGTAGACATGGCAAGGTGCACCTTCCGGATAGAACGGCCGCTGCACCAAAAGAGGTCCGAAATGCCGCCACGCACCAAGGCGGGTCACCTCGTCGTGCCTGACGAAGCGCAACTGCAGGTGGGCGCTCCAGCCTGCATCGTCTTGCTGTTGTTCAATCTGCTCCGCGAGCGACATCCTGCGGCCCCTGAAATCCGTGGCCTGCTGGCCGTTTAGAGGGGCAGGCACGCACGGCTACAGCGCGCGCGGCCTGACCACTCGATCAAATTCTCAGGCTGGATATAGCAGGTTGCGGGCCAACTCCGCAGGTGAACGAAAATGAAACTTTTGCCGCAGCCGCTCTGGCATCGGGCATACGGGGGGATGGCGCACAAGGCGGGGGCGTGCATCGGCCCTGTTTCGGTGCCGGGCCATCTCAAGGCAAAAAATTACCCGATGCTGTGACACGGCCTCTGTGGGCGCGGGTTTACCCGCGAAGCATCCCACCCAGTGCATGGCACGGGCTTCGCCCGTGTTCGCGGGTGAACCCGCTCCCACAGGGTTGGAGCTAGCCCTTTATACAGCGGCAAAGCCTCAGTAATCGAAGCGGTCCACCGCACGCCGGCGTTCGTTGTCATCACGCCGGTCATAGATGGCCGTGGTCTGGATATTGGCGTGATGCGCCAGCTTCTGCGCAATCGACAGGTCATGCTCTTCGATCACCCGGGTGATGAACGCCCGGCGGAAGTCGTGCGGCATGATCTTCACGCCCACCTGCGCGCCACGCTGGCGGGCGATGTAGTAAATGGCATGCTTGGTGATACGCGCCCGGGTGATGTGGCTGCCACGGCGGATGCGGTTGAACAGGAACGGGTCGTCTTCAGCCCCTGCCGGCAGGTCCTGGCGGCGCAGGTCCAGCCACGCCTGCAACTTCTCGAACGCCCATGGCGGGGCGTACTTGATCAACTGGCGGTTACCCTTGCCCAGCACCTGCAGGCTGCGCGCCTCGAAATCGACCTGGTCCAGGTCGATGTCCACCGATTCCGACTTGCGCATGCCTGTGCCGTACAGCAAAGCGATGATCGCCGCGTCACGTACCCCCTGCGGCCGTGGGTCGGCCGCACACACATCCATCAGCTCGCGGATCAGGCTGCGGCGCAGGTTGCGCCCCGGCGGCAGGCGGCTGCCAGTGTCCGGCTTGACCTCGCGAATGCGCAGCAACTGCTCGTGATCGATCAGGCCCTGGCGCCAGGCTTCGTTCATCACACCGCGGATGGCGTTGACGTACAGCGACGAGCTGTTGGGTGCGTAACCGTCGGCACGCAGCGCCGCTACCAGGGCGATCACATGGCCGGGCTCGAGCCGATGCCAAGGCACATCGACGATATTGCAGTCGACAAAACCCAGCCGGTCGGCGGCGTCCTGAAGGATGTAGCGCATGGTTTGCTGGCTGGATGGGGCCAGGCGGGCCATGTACTGCAGCAGCGGATTTTTCGAGAGCTCGGACAAAACGTGAATCCTGTAGCGAAGCGTTGACCAGCGGCGAACCGGCCAAACCCTGAAGCAAGTCAAAACGACATATAAGCAAGTCTGAATGACAGCAAAGTACGCATGTCATTCGGACCCAGAGAGGTGCCATCACCTTGATATACAAGGGGTTTGAAGCTGGCACGGATCGTGATCTTACCCCAATTGAGCCTACTGAACGAACGAAGGACCGCCCATGCTTGTACAGCCGATCGAGTCACGCCCGCGCCAGACCGTCTGGGGCCTGGGTTTCCGCCCATTCTTCCTGGGGGGCAGTTTGTTTGCGCTGCTCGCCTTGCTGTTGTGGGCCGGCGTTCTGGCCGGGGCGCTGGAGCCCACGCCCCCCGGCGGCATGCTCGCCTGGCACCGCCACGAGATGCTCTATGGCTTTGCTGCCGCCATCATCGCCGGCTTCCTGCTGACCGCCGTGCAGAACTGGAGCGGCACCCCAGGCTTGAGCGGGCGTGCGCTGCAGGGTCTGTTCCTGCTTTGGCTGCTGGGCCGGGCAAGCTGGTTCCTGCCATTACCGGGCAGCTTGCTGGTTGTGATCGAGGGCAGCTTCCTGCCACTGGTGGCACTGGCCCTGACACGGCCGATCGTGCAACGGCGCTTGCGTAACAACTACCCGATCGTCGGCCTGGTGCTGTTGATCGCCGCCTGCCAGTGGCTGACCCTGGTCGGCTGGCTGCGCCAGGACGAACTGTGGCAGCGCCGCGGGGTGTTTGCCGGGTTGTGGCTGGTGGCCGCGATGATGACCGTGCTTGGCGGGCGGGTGATCCCGTTCTTCACCCGGCGCGGCCTGGGCAACATGGCCCCGCCCCCTGCCCGCCCCCGGCTGGACCGGGCCTGCCTGCTGCTGAGCGTGGCGGTACCGCTGGCCTTTGCCTCGGGCTTGGCCGATACGCCACGTATCGCCCTGGCCGTGCTGTTCAGCGCCTTGTTCGCCCTGCATACGGCCCGCCTGGCCTTGTGGCATGACCGTGGCTTGTGGCGGTTGCCCCTGCTGTGGTCGCTGCACCTGGCCTATGCCTGGATTGCTATTGCCTGCTTGGGCATGGCGCTGTGGCATGCCGGGGTGGCGCTGGGCCCGAGCCTGGTGACCCACGCCCTAACCGTAGGCGCCATGAGCGGCTTGATCCTGGCGATGATGGCACGGGTCAGCCTGGGCCACACCGGCAGGCCGCTGCAGGTGCCGACCAGCATTGCCTGGGCCTTTGCCTTGATACAACTGGCGACGCTGGCGCGGGTGGTGCTGCCGCTGTTAACGCCGCTGGGGGTGAGCCTTTCAGTAGTGTGCTGGAGCCTGGCGCTGCTGCTGTTCCTGCGTCACTACCTGCCCATTCTGCTGCAGCCACGGGCTGACAGTATGCCGGGCTAGCCTTGATGCCCAGATTGGGGCCGCTTTGCGGCCCCAAGGTTTCAGCGCAGACGCACAAATTGCCGGGGCCGCGTTAACCTCCCGGCGCTGGCCACCACCCCGGGAACATCTGCTGCACCCGGGGTTCGGCGAAGCGCTCGTCGATCAAGACCAGAACGCCACGGTCCTGGTCGCCCCGGATGACCCGGCCTGCCGCCTGGATGACCTTGCGCACGCCCGGGTAGAGATAGGCGTAATCGAACCCCGCACCAAACTGCCGCCCCAGGCGCTGCTTGAACTGCTCGTTGACCGGGTTGACCTGGGGTAGCCCGAGGGTGGCGACAAACGCGCCGATCAGCCGTGTGCCCGGCAGGTCCACCCCCTCCCCGAATGCGCCACCCAGCACCGCAAAGCCCACCCCACGGCCATCCGCCACAAAACGGTCGAGAAACCCCTGGCGGGCCGCCTCGTCCATGCCCGGTTCCTGGACCCACAAGGGTATCTGTGCATGCCGCTCGGCCAGCAGCCCGGCCACCTGTTGCAGGTACTCGAAACTGCTGAAGAACGCCAGGTAGTTGCCCGGCATGCGCTCGTACTGCCGGGCAATCAGCTCGACGATCGGCGCCAGCGAAGCCTGGCGTTGCTGATAGCGGGTGGATACCTGGCTGGCGATGCGCACTTCCAGCTGTTCAGCGCGAAACGGCGCGGCCACTTCCAGCCAGGCGGTATCGCCCGGCATGCCCAGCAGGTCGCTGTAGAAATGCCGTGGGCTCAGGGTCGCGGAAAACAGCGTCACACTGCGCGCCGCCTGCATGCGCGGGCCCAACAGGCGCGCCGGGGTGACATTGCGCAGGCACAGGGTGGCCAGCCGGCGCTTGCGCGGGCCCTGGCGCTGGCTGATGTCGAACAGGAAGTGCTCGTCGAACAGCTCGGCAACCCGGCTGAACTGTAACGCCTGGTAGAAGAACTGCAGCACCTGCGGGTCCATTTGCGCAGGCGTCTGGTTCATCTGCTCCTGGATCAGCCCGATGCATTGCTGCAGGGCACGCAGCAATGCGTCCGGCAGCGCCTCGCTGGCCTGGTACGGCGCACGCTGTTCCTTGTAGAGGGCGTTCCACTGCCGGTTCAGCCGGTCCAGCGCACTGACCAGCCCGTGCGGTTTGCTCTGGCGCAGGGCCAGCAACTGGCCCTGGTCGAGACTGGCGCTGTACATGCCGCGCCCGCGCTCGACCAGGTTGTGCGCCTCGTCCACCAGCACCGCGACCCGCCACTGGTTGGCCTGGGTCAGGCCGAACAACAAGGCGTGGGCATCGAAGTAGTAGTTGTAATCCGCCACCAGCACGTCTACCCAGCGCGCCATTTCCTGGCCCAGGTAATACGGGCACACCTGGTGCGCCAGGGCCACGTCGCGCAGCTGGGCGCGGTCGAGCAAGGGCAACGCTGCCGCCGCCTCCCGCGCGGCCGGCAGGCGGTCGTAGAAGCCTGCAGCCAAGGGGCAGGATTCGCCATGGCAGGCCTTGTCAGGGTGCTCGCAGGCCTTGTCGCGGGCGATCAGTTCCAGCGTGCGCAAGGCCGGCTGCGGCGTGGCGTGGGTGATCTGGCGCATGGCATCGAGGGCCAAGGCCCGGCCCGGGGTCTTGGCGGTGAGAAAGAACAGCTTGTCCAGTTGCTGCGGCACCATGGCCTTGAGCAGGGGAAACAAGGTACCGAGGGTCTTGCCAATTCCGGTGCTGGCCTGGGCCATCAGGCAACGGCCGGTACTTACCGCCTTGTACAGGGTCTCCGCCAGTTGCCGCTGGCCCTGGCGGAACGCCGGATAGGGGAAGCCCAGCGCTTGCAGGCCCCGGTTACGCTCGGCCAGGCGTTGCTCCTGCCCTTGTGCCCACGCCAGAAAGCGTTGGCACTGGGTTGCGAAGAAGGCCTGCAGTTCGGCAGCCGTGCAGTGCTCGCTGATCAGCGTCTGGCCGTCGCTGTCCACGTCCAGGTACACCAGCGCCACCTCGATGGCCGGCAGTTGCCGTGCCTGGCACATCAACCAGCCATAGACCTTGGCCTGTGCCCAGTGCAGCTGGCGATGGTTGGCCGGCTGGCGCGACAGCTCGCCACGGTGGGTCTTGATCTCTTCCAGGCGGTTGCAGGCGGGGTCATAACCGTCGGCTCGGCCGCGCACCGTCAGGGTTTCGAACTGGCCTTCGAGGGCAATTTCCGACTCGTAGCCCGTAGCGCGCCCCGCCACCACCCGCCGATGCCCCTCGATCCCCTCCTGGGCGGTGGGTGATGGCGTGAAGCGCAGGTCCAGGTCGCCGACCTTGGCGCTGAACTCGCACAAGGCGCGTACCGCCACGCTGTAGCTCACGGCGTTTCGCTCCAGCGCACATGGCACACCGCGACGGGCAGGCCGTGGGCCCGGCAGAACTCCAGCCAGCGCAGCTGGTTGTCCTGCAGGCGGTCGCCGGGCCCCTTGACTTCGACCATGCGGTAGCGGCCCTGTTGGGGCCAGAACTGGATCAGGTCGGGCATACCGGCGCGGTTGTTGCGGATATCCTGCAGCAGGCGCAGGAAGCACTGTTTCAAATGGGCTGCCGGCAGGCAGGCCAAGGCTTGCTCAAGCAATTCTTCACTGAGCATGGACCAGAACACGAACGGCGACTGCAGGCCTTGCTTGGCGGCGTAGCAGTCGAGAATCGCCCGGTGATGGCTGCCATCGTCAAGCCGCGCCAGGCAACGTTCGAACAGAGCACTGCGGCGTTGCTGGAAGTCGCTGTCGTGCAGGTCCTGCGGGGCGGCCTGAAACGGGTTGAAGAACGCGCCAGGCACCGGGGCGAAGATCGCCTCCCAGCACAGCAAGCCGAACAGGCTGTTGAACAGCGTGTTCTCCACGTAATGCACTGGCCCACCGTCTTCGGCCAGGTGCTGGCGTACCGCTTCCTCCACGCCCAGCGCTGCCAGTTCCCGGGGCAGCTCCAGCTCGATCAGGTCCAGGGGCGCGACACGCTGGCGCCGCTGTGGCGGGCCACCTAGCTTGCGGGCCAGGCGTGGCAACATGCGCTCCAGCGCCTGCACTTCCAGGGCGTTGGCCGGTGCCGCCGCCAGTTGCAGCGCCAGCGCATGGGCCTGGGGCCACTGCTCGCTGCGCTCCAGCACCCGCACCTGGCGGATGCGCGCCTGGGCATGGCTGCACTGCGCGTAGACCGCCATGGCCTGCGCCCAGTCACCCAGGCGTTCGCATTGCTGGCCCAGGGCGAACTGCAGGCGCGCATGGCGCCGGGCCAGCCACGGGTTGTCGCTGCGCAGGCCTTGCATGGCAGCCAGGATCGACAGCGGCTCGTCGCCCTGCTCCAGGCGCTCGGCGCATTGGTGCAAGGCCATGGCCAGGTCGACTTCGGCACGTTGCTGCAGGGCACGCGAATCGGCACTGAACGGCACCTGTTCGTAGCGCAGCACACCGAGGTCGGCAAGGACGAAGTCCGACCAGTCCTGGTACAGGTTGCCGAAGAACAGCAGGCGCATGCGGTCGCACAAGGGTTGCAGGCACCACTGGAGGATGCGCACGCCGCTGTCCGGAAACCACTCGGCCAATGACCGGGCTTGCAGGCCCAAGGGTTGCAGCTGTGCAAGCAGGTCATGCTTGGCGGCGCGGGGACGGCTCAGCTGCGGGGCAAAACAGCGGGCAAGTTCGTCCTTGCGCAGCAAGACGAACAGTTGCTCCAGCGCCAGTTGCGCAGGTTCCTGTACCCAGCCGAGGGCCAGCAACGGCTGCAGGGCCTGCCCGGTATCGCCGATTTCGGCATAGTCGAGGCGATCACTGCGAAACAGCTCGCCTTTGCGCATGACCATGCGCACCATCAGGGCTTGTGCCGGGGCGTGCAGTTGGCTGAAGGTGCGGATGAAAGCGAGTTCCTGATCATCGAGCAGGTCTTCGTAGCGCTGTTCGACCCACAGCAGCACCTGGCGGAAGTTGTGCAGGTAATAGAACGGGTCGTCGACGGAATGGGCGATCACGGGCTGGGGTCAGGCGGCTGGAATGGATACTGGTTATACATACAGACCAGTGTGCCTGGCAAGTGCCGTGGGTCGCTCAACAATCGGCTATCGGCTTGGGGGCTGCTTTGCAGCCCAATCGCGACGCAAGGCCGCTCCCACAGGTATTGCAGTGCTGTTGAAACCAGCACGATACCTGTGGGAGCGGCCTTGCGTCGCGATTGGGGCGCAAAGCGCCCCCCGGAATTCACACCTGTTCCGTCGCCCCGACCATCTCCGCCGCCTTGACCTTGGCACTGCCAATCGGCGCCTGCAGCAGCAGGAAGTACGCCACCGCCGAACACAGCGCCACCCCTGCACTGATCATGAACGCCGTGGTGAACGAACCCGAGTACTGGATGCTGAAGCCGGTGACGATCGGCGCCACCGAGCCGGCAATGTAGCCGCCGAAGTTCTGGATCGAGCCAAACGAGGCCACGCGCTGGCTGTCGACGATGGTGTTGACGATCATCCAGGCGGTGGCACTGGCCATGTTGATGCTGAACAACGCCAGGCACAGCAGGATGATGCAACCGGTCAGGCCGGTGACGAACGACAGCGGCAAGGTGAACAGTGCCGCCAGCACCAGGCCGGTGATGACGCTGAACTTGCGACTGGCCAGCACGCTCATGCCGCGCTTGACCAGCACGTCGCAGAAGCGCCCGGCGACGATCGTGCCCGCTGCGCCAAAGCCGTAGGCCAGCGACACCACCCAGGCAGTCTTGTACAGGTCCAGGCCGTGCTCACGCTCGAAGTAGCCAGGTAGCCAGGTCAGGTGCAGCCAGAGCATGTAGATCACGCCCATGAAGCCCAGTACCGCACCCCAGGTGCTGCGGTGCTTGAACAGGTCGAGCCAGCCGGCAAAGTAGGAGGCCTTCGGCGCTGGTGCAGCGGCTACCGGCGCCGGCTGTTCGCCTGGCAGCGGCTTGCCTTCGGCAGCAAGCTCCGCCAGGTAGCGTGCCTTGCTTTTGTAGAAGGTCAACCAGCACAGCGCCAGCACCACGCCGATCACGCCTGTGATGATGAACATGCCGCGCCAGCCGAAGTTGACCATGAACAGTGTCAGCAAGGGTGGCGCCAGGCACGGGCCGAGGCAGGTCGAGGACCAGACCACGCCGGTCGGGGTGCCGCGTTCGTTGGCATCGAACCACTCCGACAGGGCCTTGGCCGCCGACGGGAACATCGGTGCCTCGCCAATCCCCAGCAGCACCCGCAGGCCCATGAAGCCGGCAAAGCTGTTGACCATGCCGAACGCGGCCTGTGCCACCGACCAGCCCAGCAGCGAGGCGCCGAGGGCGATCTTGCTGCCCAGGCGGTCGATGATCATGCCCATCGGCAGCTGGGCGAAGGCATAGGCAATGGAAAACGCCGACAACAGGATGCCCATCTGCGACGGGCTGATCATCATGTCTTTCTGGATCGAGGTGTTGGCGATCGACAGCGCACTACGGTCCAGGTAGTTGACGATACCGATCAGCAGCAGGAACACGACGGTGATGCGTTGGTACTTCTTCATAGGCTTCATGTGATGACCTTTATTATTATTGTTGCCGCGCTGTCAGCGCCTTGACGATCCTTCGTTGATGCTACGCCCTCCCTGACGCAGCGCGCCGCTCAAGGCTGGCGCGCGGTGGTTGCGACCTCCAGCAGCCCGCGCCGGCCGAGGCTGTGGATCAGCGCACGCAGGCCAAAGTCCCACTGCGGCGCCAGGTCGCTGGTGGTCACGCGGTTGCACAGGGTACCCAGGTGCGGGTTGCTGATGCTCACCACATCGCCCGGCTTGTGGGTGAAACCGTTGCCCGGTTGGTCGCGGTCCTGCGTAGGGGCGAACAAGGTACCGAGGAACAGCACCAGGCCGTCGGGGTACTGATGGTTCTCGTTGAGGGTTTGCTGCACCAGGTCCTGCGGGTCGCGGCTGATCTGGCGCATGGAGCTGCGGCCGGCGAGGATGAAACCGTCTTCGCCCGTCACCTGCAAGTCCACTTCGGCGGCGCGCACATCATCCAGCCCGAAACTTTCGTCGAACAGGCGCAGCAGCGGGCCCAGCGCGGTGGAGGCATTGTTGTCCTTGGCTTTTGACAGCAGCAAGGCGCTGCGGCCTTCGAAGTCGCGCAGGTTGACGTCGTTGCCGAGCATCGCGCCCTTGATGCGACCATCACTCGACACCGCCAGCACCACCTCCGGCTCCGGGTTGTTCCAGCTCGACTTGGGGTGGATGCCAATGTCGGCGCCGTGGCCGACCGCCGACAGCGGCTGAGCCTTGGTGAACACCTCGGCATCCGGGCCAATACCCACTTCCAGGTACTGCGACCAAAGGCCTTGCTCCACCAGCACCTTGCGCAGCGCTTCGGCCTGGGCCGAGCCCGGCACGATCTGCGACAGGTCGGCGCCGATGCGGCTGGCCAAGGTGTCACGGATTGCATCGGCCTTGGCCGGGTCGCCCTTGGCCTGCTCTTCCACCACGCGCTCCAGCAGGCTGGTGGCGAAGGTCACACCAGCGGCCTTCACCGCCTGCAGGTCGATGGGTGCCAGCAGCCATGGCTGGTGCGGGTCGCGCTGGGCCGGGTCGCTGTTGCCCAGCAAGGCTGGCAGCCCGACCAGCGGTTCGGCCAGCGGCAGGCTGCGCAGGTAGGCGACCGGGTCGGCCACTTCCAGCAGGGCCGAGACAGTGGCTACATAGGGGCTGATATCGTGCACGGCGCCGGCCTTCACCAGCACCACCGCAGGGCCCTGCTCCGGCAGCCAGACCCGCCCTACCCAACTGCCGCTGTCGAACGCGCTGGCATCGTGATTCAGAGGCAGCGGTCGCTTGCCGTTCGCTCGATCAGTCATCTGTGTACCCTTACTGTCATTCATTGGGAAAGTGCTGGCAGTTGCAGCTGCACGGCCAGCCGGTCAAGGTCAGCCACCAGCTGTGGTGAAAGACGTGCCCCCTGCTCCAGCGCTTGGCGGCGCAGGGCGAGGCCAGCTTGCCCAGGCAGGCGCACCGGGCGCTCAGCATCGAGCGGCCGGCTGGCCAGGACCAGCTGGCCGAGGAAGCTGGTTTCGTCGGTGAACGCTTGCAGGCCACCGAAGAAACGCGGGTCGATGACCACGGCCGTGGCCGAGGCCCCCCACTGGTCTGGTGCATCCTTGCGCCCGTGGCCGGCCAGCCCCGAGGTCAGGGCTTCGACCAGCAGCGCCAGAGCAAACCCTTTGTGGCCAAAGGCCTGGCCACCCAGGGGCAGGATGCTGCCTGGCGGGCTGGTGAAGAAGTCACGCGGGTCGTCGCTCAGTTGCCCGTCATTGCTCACCAGCACCGGGTGTGGCAGACGGCTGCCGGCATCGCGGCACTGGCCGACCAGGCCGAGGGTGACGGTAGACATGCTGACGTCCAGCAGAATCGGCTCGCCCCGGGTCGGGATACCCGCGGCAATCGGGTTGGGGGTGTAGACCGGGTCGACGCCGCCATGGGCGCAGACCAGCCCCACTGACGGGTCCGAGGAATACAGCACGGCCACCAGGCCCTGGTCGGTGTAGGGCTTGAGGTAGGCTGCCAGGCAGCCGATATGCGCGGCGCGGCGTACCACGGCGATACCGATGCCCTGCCCGGCCGCGCCTTTTGCCGCGCAGTCCAAAGCACGGCTGACGCAGTACGGCCCCAACACGTAGTGGCCATCGAACAGGCTGGAAATACCACTGTCGGACACCTGCTCCAGTGCCTGTGCACGGGCCTTGACCTGCCCGCTGTGCATGCCGTCGATGTAGCGGCTGACCAGGTTCAGGCCATGGGTGCGATGGCCCAGCAATTCGCCTTCGAGCAGTACCCGGGTCACGACCTGGGCAACTTCGGTATCGGCGCCGGCCTTTTCGAACAGCCGCTCGACGAAGGTGGTAAGCGCTTGCACGTTGTAATGTGTGGTTTGAGTCATTGCGGTTGCCTCGGAAATGGGACAGGGCTTGGCGATCAGGTCACGGCACCGATCTGCCAGGGCACGAACTCGTTCTGCCCGTAGCCGTGCTGTTCGCTCTTGCTGCGCTCCCCGGAAGCGATGCGCAGCATCTGCTGGAAGATGAATGCGCCGCGTTCCTCGATGCTGGTGGAGCCGTCGGCGATGCCGCCGCAATTGACGTCCATGTCTTCTTCCTGGTGCTCGAACACCCGGTTGTTGGTCGCCAGCTTGATCGACGGCGCCGGGGCGCAGCCGTAGGCCGAGCCACGGCCGGTGGTGAAGGCGATCAGGTTGGCCCCGCCAGCCACCTGGCCGGTGGCCGAAACCGGGTCGTAGCCGGGGGTATCCATGAACACCAGGCCCTGGGCACGCACCGCTTCCGCGTACTGGTACACGTCGACCAGGTTGCTGGAGCCGGCCTTGGCCACCGCGCCGAGGGACTTCTCGAGGATGGTGGTCAGGCCCCCGGCCTTGTTGCCGGCCGAGGGGTTGTTGTTCAGTGCGGCGTTCATGCGCTGGCAGTAGTCTTCCCACCAGCGGATGCGGGCCACCAGCTTTTCGCCGACCTCGCGGCTGACCGCCCGGCGGGTCAGCAGGTGCTCGGCACCGTAGATTTCCGGGGTCTCGGACAGGATCGCGGTGCCACCGGCCGCCACCAGGCGGTCGACGGCATTGCCCAACGCAGGGTTGGCGGTAATGCCGGAATAGCCATCGGAACCGCCACACTGCAGGCCGACCACCAGGTGCCGCGCACTGACCGGTTGACGCTGTACCTGGTTGGCCTCGGCCAGCAGCGCCTTGACCTGTTCGATGCCGGCAGCGATGGTTTTGGAAGTGCCGCCGATACCCTGGATGGTGAACGCGCGCAGCTGGGCGCTGGCCTGCAGGCCCTGGGTTTCCAGCAGGCTTTCGATCTGGTTGGTTTCGCAGCCCAGACCAATGATCAGCACGGCGGCAAAATTGGGATGTACGGCGTACCCGGCCAGGGTGCGACGCAACAGGCCCAGGGCTTCACCGCTGGGGTCCACCGCACAGCCGGCGCCGTGGGTCAGCGCCACCACGCCGTCGATGTTCGGGTAAGCGGCCAGCACTTCAGGGTGAATGTCGCGGCGGAAATGGTCGGCCACGGCCCGGGCCACGGTTGCCGAGCAGTTCACCGAGGTGAGGATGCCGATATAGTTGCGGGTAGCGACCCGGCCATCGGCGCGCACGATGCCCTGAAACTGCGCTTCGCTGCCGGGCTGGTTGCGGGTGTCGACACCAAAGGCGTAGTCACGGGCGAAATCGCCCATCTGCACGTTGTGCACATGCACGTGTTCGCCGGCTTCGATGGCCTGCGAGGCAAAACCGATGATCTGCCCGTAACGGCGCAGGGGCTGGCCCTGCTCCACCCGTTCGGCAGCGACCTTGTGGCCCGAAGGGATCGGCTGGCGCACGGTAATCGCCTCGGCGTCCAGGCGCAGGCCTTGCGGCAGGGCCTGGCGGGCGATGAGCACGTTGTCCAGCGGGTTGAGACGGATGACGGCAAGGTCACCGGACTTGGCAATCAGTTGCATGGGACCTCTCAGGGCGGTGCGGCTGACTTCTTGTTATGGCTGCGACCACTGTAAGAAGCCTTGGGCAACATTCCCAATGAGATGATCCGATCGAGCGATAACCCTGGGTTATCAAAAACAGATATTAGTGCCTGTTTATCAATCGCATTTTAGGGCCATTGGGGCTGCTCTGCAGCCCTTCGCGGGCTTGCCTGCTCCCACAGGTACAGCGCATGCCTTGAACCTTGTGCTGTACCCGTGGGAGCTGGCTTGCCTGCGATGGGCTGCGCAGCGACCCCATGGGCTTCACCCCTGCTCCTGCTGACGGCGCCGAGCCCCCTCCAGCAAGATCTCGACAAACGCGCGGGCCGAAGCGCTCAGCGGCTCATCCTTGCGGGTAACCACGCCGTACTCCAGCGCCGCCAGGTGCAAGGGGCTGCGCAACTCTTTCAGTTGGCCGCTGGCCAGCTGCGCGGCAACCATCGAGCGCGGCAACATGGCGATCATCGGCGCCGCTTGCAGCAGTTGCAGGAACATCGGCATGGAGATGGTTTCGACGCTGTCGGCTGGCGTGGCAATGCCGGCAACCCGGAAGGCCTGCTCCAGGCGGTTGCGGATCGGCGTGCCTACCGGGTACAGCACCCATGGCCAATCGCCCAGCGCTTTCAACGGCGTGCTTTCCAGCTGGTTGAGCGGGTGCTCGCTGTTGACCACCAGGCTGAACGGTTCGGGCTCCAGGGGCTGGAAGTCGAACAATTGACTGAAGCGTTCTTCAGTGAAGCGGCCAATCATGATGTCGAGCTTGTTCTGCTCCAGCATGGTCAACAAGTGATCGCTGGAATGCTCCACCACTTCGATCGACAGCAATGGGCTGCGCGCCTTGATCGCGGCGATGGCCTGCGGCAGCACCAGCGCGGTGGCGGCAAAGATCCCGCCGACGCGGATAAAGCCGTGCCCGCCGTTGCGCAGGCGGTTGACCTGGTCGACGAACTGTTGTGACTCGGCCAGCGCGCCCTGGGCATAACGCACCACGTATTCGCCCAGTTCGGTGGGTGGCATGCTACGCGGCAGGCGCTCGAACAGGGCGAAGCCGAACTGCTCCTCAAGGTCACGCAACATCTTGCTCAGTGCCGGCTGGCTGAGGTTCATGCGCGTGGCGGTGGCGTGCATGTTGCGGGTGCGCGCCAAGGTGTCGATCAGCACCAGGTGCTTGTAGCGGATCCAGTTGCAAAAGCTGGAATGGGTCATCTCCGGCGGCATTGACGCAGGGCCTCAGGCAAGTGAAAAGGCAGGGCTATTGCGCCCGCAGGTAGTGCAGCAAGGTGTCCAGGGCAACCGAGTTGGGCCGCGCGCGCAAGGTCAGCACGCCCAGGTTGGCCATCGCCAGCGGCAGCTCCACAGGCAGGATGGCGACCATGCCATAGCGGGCATAATGCTTGGCCACGTCATCGGGCACCACCGCAATCATCTCGGAGGCTTCGAGCATGGCGGTGGTAGCCAGGATCGAGGCAGTTTCGACGATATCCAGCGACTGCACCATGCCACCGGCCTGCAGCGCGCTTTCGACACGGCGGCGCATCGGGCTGCCGATGGGGTGCAGGATCCAGGTAAGCGTCACCAGGTCGGCCAGTTGCAGCCCGGCCGCATTGGCCAGCGGGTGGCCGGCGCGGGCGATCACGCGCATCTGCTCACCGCCTTCGAACAGTTCGATGTTCAGGTCCTGGCTGTCGCTCTGGTCCGGCAGGCGCCCCACCACCATGTCGAAGTCGCCGCGCAGCAAGGCCGGCAGCAAGGTGTCGCTGGTGCCGACTTCCAGGGAAATACGCACCTTGGGGTGGTCGCGCTTGTAGGCCAGTACCGCCTTGGTCAGCACGCCCGGCACCGGCCCCATGACGCTGCCCACCCGCACCAGGCCCAGGGCCCCGCGCGCCAGCTCGGCAATCTGCGCCTGGGCATGCTCGAACTCATGCAGCGCGTTCTGCGCATAGCGGATCATCACTTCGCCATACAACGTCGCTTGCATTCCCCGTGGCAAACGCTCGAACAAGCGTACGCCCAGGCGCTCCTCAAGCTGCTGCAGCAACAGGCTGGCTGCCGGTTGCGTGGTGTGCATCGCCGCGGCAGCACGGCGCAGGTTAGCGAACTCGCCCAAGGCGTTGAGCAACGTGATCTGCCGGCTGGAAATCTTCAATGCGCCGAGGCTGGCAGGCGCCTGGGCGCTGTCGAGTGGCAAGCGAGACATATCGAATCCGGTATCGCTGGTTAAGAATTGGCGATTATGCCTGTATCGCTCGACAACCTACAGTCAGGTCTCCCTGTGCTTGAACAGAACAAGAGCCGACCATGAGCATACGTATTACCCACCTGAGCGTTCGCGACATTCGTTTCCCCACTTCGCTGTCGCTGGATGGCTCCGACGCCATGAACAGCGCCCCCGACTATTCGGCAGCCTACGTGGTGCTGCACACCGACGCCGAGGCGCTCGAAGGCCACGGCCTGACCTTCACCATCGGCCGTGGCAACGAGATTTGCGCGGCGGCGGTGCAGTCGCTGGCGCCGCTGATCGTTGGCCTCACCTTGGAGGAAATCACTGGCGACATGGGCGGTTTCTGGCATCGTTTCACCGTCAGCGACAGCCAGTTGCGCTGGCTGGGCCCGGAAAAAGGCGTGATCCACCTGGCCACCGCCGCCATCATCAATGCCGTGTGGGACCTGTGGGCCAAACATGAGGGCAAGCCAGTGTGGAAGCTGCTGGCCGACATGACGCCCGAGCAGCTGGTGCGCTGCCTGGACTTCAGCTACGTCACCGACGTGCTCACCCCCGAAGAAGCCATCGCCCTGCTGCGCCGCCAGGCACCGGGCAAGGCCCAGCGCGAGGCACAGATGCTGCGCGAAGGCTACCCCGGCTACACCACTGCGCCAGGCTGGCTGGGCTACAGCGAAGCAAAGATGCGCAAACTGGCCCGCGAGGCGGTGGAGGATGGCTGGACCCATATCAAGCAGAAGATCGGTGCGGACCTGGAAGAAGACATTCGCCGTGCCAGCATCCTGCGCGACGAAATTGGCTGGGAGCGCACCCTGATGATGGATGCCAACCAGGTATGGGGCGTTGAGGAGTCGGTCGCCAACATGCGCCGCCTGGCCGCCTTCGAACCACTGTGGATCGAAGAACCGACCAGCCCGGACGACATCCTCGGCCACGCCACCATCCGCCAGCGTATTGCGCCGATTGGCGTGGCCACCGGTGAACATTGCCACAACCGGGTGATGTTCAAGCAGATGTTCCAGGCCGGCGCGCTGGACTTCTGCCAGCTGGACGCGGCTCGCCTGGGCGGCCTGAATGAAGTGCTGATCGTGCTGCTGATGGCTGCCAGGTACGACGTGCCGGTGTGCCCGCACGGCGGCGGTGTCGGCCTGTGCGAATATGTGCAGAACATTGCCCTGTTCGACTACATCGCGGTGTCGGCCTCGCTGCACAACCGGGTGCTGGAATACGTCGACCACCTGCACGAGCATTTCATCGACCCGGTGGTGATCCGCCGCGGGCGCTACATGCCGCCGCAACGCCCGGGCTACAGCATCGAAATGCATGCCGAGACTCTGGAACGCTACCAGTACCCCAACGGCGCGGTGTGGCTCGACATCAACCGTTCCTGACCCACAGACCTGGGTGTGCCGCCTTTGCGCGGCGCGCCACCAGTACTTTTCACGGGGAAAAAAACAATGACAATCCTCACCGGTACTGCAGCGGCCCCCGCCCCTGCCGCTACCACCGAACAGCGCCTTAACGGCCTGCTGCTGGGCAAATTGCTGCCGCTGCTCATCGTTGTCTACGTGATGAGCTTCCTTGACCGGACCAACATTGCCCTGGCCAAGGCCAGCATGGGTATCGACCTCGGCCTGTCGGCGGCGGCCTATGGCCTGGGCGCCGGCCTGATCTTTCTTACCTATGCCCTGGCCGAAGTACCCAGCAACCTGATCATGCATCGGGTGGGCGCACGTTTCTGGATCACCCGCATCATGATCACCTGGGGCCTGCTCTCGGCGGGCATGGCCTTCGTCCAGGGCGAAACCTCGTTCTACATCATGCGCCTGTTGCTGGGGGTGGCCGAAGCGGGCCTGTTCCCTGGCGTGATGCTGTACCTGACCTACTGGTTCGACCGTGAACAGCGTGCCCGCGCCACGGGTTACTTCCTGCTGGGCGTGTGCCTGGCCAATATCCTCAGCGGCCCGCTGGGGGGCGCCTTGCTGGAAATGGACGGTGTGCTGGGTTGGCACGGCTGGCAATGGCTGTTCGTGCTCGAAGGCCTGTCCGCCGTGGCCCTGGCCTATGTGGTATGGAAGAAATTGCCTGATGGCCCAGCCTCGGCACCCTGGCTGTCGGCCACCGATGCCGAGGACATCGAGCGCCGCCTGGCCGCCGAACGGGCCGCCGCACCGCAGCAGAGCAAGCTGGGGCAGATGTTCCGCGACCGGCAGATCTGGCTGGCGATCGTGGTGTACTTCGTGCACCAGATCACCATCTACACGGTGATTTTCTTCCTGCCGGGCATCATCGGCACCTACGGCGCGCTGTCGCCCTTCCAGGTCGGCCTGCTGACCGCCGTACCGTGGGTTGCCGCCGCCATCGGCGCCGCCACCTTCCCGCGCCTGGCCACCTCGCCGCGCCGGTGCCGCACCTTGCTGTTCTTCGGCCTGCTGACCATGGCCGCCGGGCTGCTGCTGGCGTCGCTGTCCAACTCGTTCATCGGCCTGATCGGGTTTTCGCTGACTGCCCTGATGCTGTTCGTGGTCCAGTCGATCATCTTCGTCTTCCCCTCCAGCCGCCTGAGCGGCAGCGCGCTGGCGGCCGGGTTGGCCTTTGTCACCACCTGCGGCCTGTTTGGCGGTTTCGTCGGGCCATCGGTGATGGGCCTGATCGAGCAGGCTACCGGCAGTACCCGAAATGGCTTGTGGATCATTGCCGCGTTGCTGGTGGTAGCCGCGCTGGTCAGTACCCGCTTGCGGCAGGGGCAGGAGCAAGCGCATCGCTGACAGGAGGTTTTACCTGCCAGGGCCTCATCGCCGGCAAGCCGGCTCTCATAGAACTGCACATAACTCATTGAATTAGCAGGGACCCTGTGGGAGCGGCTTCAGCCGCGAACACCGGCGCAGCCGGTGCCATGCACCGCGCTGGATGCTTCGCGGCTAAAGCCGCTCCCACAGGGTACGAGGATCGCTTGCGAATTCAGTTATCTGTGCGACAGCGCCGCCCAAAGGGCTGGGCAATTTCCCACAAGGTCAACGCCTGACTCGTTGCATTGGCAGGGACCTTGTGGGTGCAACGGGTTGCAACGCGACCCCGGCAGCTCAAGGTGCAACCCCGGCGGGCCGGCCGCAGCGCAGTTCCAGCGACTGGGCCAGGCGCTCGACAGCCTGTTGCAGTTCCTCCGGGTGATCACCCAGCCACGCCAACGCCAGGTACTGCTGGTAGCGCCCCTGCAGGCTGAACTGCTCACCCGGCAGTGCGTGCAGTGCCGAACCAGCCAGCGCTTCAGCAATACCCTCCCACGACAACGGCTGGCGAAAGCGCACCCACAGTGTCCACCCACCCTCCGGCATTTCCAACGCCACCCGCTGGCCGAACTGCTGCTGCAGCGCATGCGCCAGGCATTGCATGCGCTTATGCAGGTCCGTGCGCAACCTCACCAGTTGCGCCTCGATCTCACCTTTACCCAGCATGTGCGCCAGCGCTTGCAGGCGCAGCGGTGCAAGCCGGAATGCACGTTCAGCGAACGCCCTGGCCAGCACGGCATCATGGCCCAGCAGGTAGGCATAGGGCGCCTCGCCCCCCACCGCGGCATCGAACGCCCCCATCACCAATAGCCAGCGGGGGTCGACCCAATCGCGCAGGCGCGTATTCGGCGGCCCGCTGTAACAGTGCTCACTGTCCAGGTCGTTTTCCAGCAACCATACAGGGTGCTGGCCGAGCAACTGGCCAAGCTGCTGCTGGTAGTGCGCTGAAAACAGCCGCCCCTGCGGCATGCCAAGGCACGACGGCATGACCAGCATGCGTACCGGCTCGCTCCCCAGCAGCCGGGCCAGGGCGCGCAGATCCGGGTTGCCGCGGGTATCCAGTGGCACCTCCAGCACACGCATGCCGGCACGTGCCAAAGCGCGCAACACCTGCCAACAACAGGGCGAGTGCACCAGCACGGTCCCCCCTTGCAGGGCCAACGCCGCCAGCACCGTCTCCAGTAACGCCTGCACATCAGGGGCCAGCTGAACGTCCTCGGCAGACCAGTACTGGCTGGAGGAGCGGGTATAGCGCTCGGCAACGGCATTGCGTAGGCGGGCGTTGCCGGGCGCTTCCCAAGGGGCAACACTGTGCATGCGCTGACGTGCCAGGCGCCGCTCGTGGGTGAACAGGGCCCGCTCCAGCATCGACTGTGCCGGCAAGGGTGGCTGCCGGGGCATGGCCGCGGCGTCCCCCTTGCCAGCACCCTGTACGTAGTAGCCCGACCTCGGCAGGCACTGCACGCGGCCCTCCTCCTCCAAAAGGCCGTAGGCACTCTGCACGGTGGCCAGTGACACCCTCAGCCGCCGGGACAATGCCCGCAGCGACGGTAAACGGCATGGGCCACTGCCTTGCGCCTGGCCGATCAAGGCTTCCAGGTAGCGATAGACCTTGCGGTAGGCAAACTCGCCGCGGGCCGATTGCTCCATCAAGGCAGCCCCGCATGACCACGCCGCCGCCCCGAGGCCTGCCGTGGCAGCAACCGCAGTTGTACATCGCGACGGGCCAGGTGGCTCATCAGGCGCCAGGAGGCCAGCGGCAGGCGCCCGTCATAGATCACCCGCAGTTGCCCCAGCGGCAGGCCACTGGTGTTTACCAGCCAGTTTTTCACCGCATCAGGGCAGGGTTTACCCTGCAACGCCCGATGCAGGTAAGGCAACGCCACCAGCATGTCGGCATGCCGACATTGCAGAAAACGCTCGAGGTTTTTCCCCTGCCTGGCGAACGGGCTGAACAGCAGGCATACCTGTTGGATCTGGTTGATACCGTAGGCCTTGCCGAGCTGCAGCTGATTCACATCACGCCGCTTGATGCCTTCCGGCTGGCCAGCCAGCCGCAATGCCGGGCGACTGGCCTGCGGCTCGAGACTGCGTGCGCGCAGTTCGTGCAACTGAGCCGGCGCCAACGGATCGACGAAGGCAGTCAATGACCAGGCATCCTCGGCAGCCTCGAAGCAACCACCGAGCATGAGGTCGAGTTGCTGCGCTTCGAGCAACGGCGGCAACAGGTCATCAATGGCAATTACCCGCACCGGCGTATCCCGCTGCACAGCCCCCGATGCCGACGCCGTCAGGGCGCCCAGCGGTACCCCGATGCTGCCGTTCAGCCGACTCAGCCCATGGGCCAGCGCCGCCAGGCATTGATGCACCCCATGCGGACCACGCTCCCCAGCCAGGCGCAGGCTGCGCCGGGCCCAGGCCAGGTACCGGCGACGCTGGTGCGCGGGGATGCCGGTGATCAATACATCCGCGGCTGCCTGTGCCTGCAACGCAAACCCCACGGCACCCGCCAGTTCCAGGTGCAGCCGGCTACCTAGCAGTGCTTCGGGACTGGCATCGACCAGGTGACCGAACATCAGCATGGCGTCCCTCGCCAACAGCCAGCGTTCGGGCGCGGCAGCGGGGTGCCGGCTGAACGGCACCACTTCACGTCCCTCGATCATCTGCAGCTGCACCCGCGGGTCATCCTGCATGAACAGCGCACTGAAGCTGCGCTCATGGCCTTCGAGCGTGGCGCTGCCAGCCACCGGCAGGCTGACCACCAGCACCCGCAGCTGGAAGGTGACCGGCGCACGCAGGGCGATACTCAGTTGCGCGGCACGCAGCATGGCCAGCAGCCGGGCGCTGCGGCGATCGTTGCCTTGCAGCACCAGCAAGCGGAAGGTGCCGATGTATTCGGGCCCGCCCGCAGCAACCAGCAACCGTTGTATCAGCAACTGCAAGGAAGCCCGCTGCGCTTGTGACATGTGACTGAGCAAGCGCTCGAGCACTTGCTGGTAGATATAATGCATTGCCTGGTCGTGAATAGCAGTCACGTAATCACCTCATCAACTTCATGCAGCCAGCGCACATTGAACAGAAGACCTGAACGTCAACATGCCCTGAACTTGGCCAGAAGAAATTCCCTACAACTAAAAGGAAGTAATGACGTAACCAGTCACTGTCGCCATGCCATCGAGAAAAACGCGTCGCTGCGACGCCCCGCCGCTGCCATGTACCGCCCTGGCTCGGGCATAGCCATGCTCATTCCACGCTCCTTGCGCAAACCATCATTGAGCCATTATCGAGGGATGCAAGGCGAATAGAAGATACAGATCAAGGTAAAAAAACCATTCAGCCGAAGTGAGAAAACACATTGACCGCCAGGCAAAAACAGTTCAAGCCAAAAAACTTGGCGGAATATTTCCACGAGCCACTGAATAATCGCGCCAAATGTAGTCCGCTTCGCTCTTTATTGTAGGAACATTCTTCTTTTGAGCATCAACCTTATGTACCGGGCACAAAAAACCCGGGACTCTGCCCGGGTTTCCTGATAATGCAAACAGCCGTCAGTGTTGCGCCATGTCCAGCACCACACGCCCGCCACACGGGCATTGGTCCATGTAGCGATGCGCTTCTACTACCTGCTCGAACGGGTACACCTTGATGATCTGCGGTGTCAGCAACTGGTCGGCGGTGAACTGGTTGATATCGCGCAGGGCGCGCTGTAGTGCCACCTGGTCCTGGCTGATGCCCAGTTCCGGCTTGCCGGTGAAGTTGCCAATGCAATGCACATGGAACTGGATGTTCTTCTGGAATGCCGCGCAGGCCGGGAACGGCGTCTGATTGCCGCCTTGCAGGCCATACAGCACCAGGCTGCCACGCGGTGCCAGCACATCGCCCAGCAGCGACATCTGCGGCCCGCCCATGCCATCGAGGACCATGTCCACGCCACGGCCATCGGTGTACTTGCCAATCTGCAGCAGCAGGTCCTGTTCTTCGGTGACAATCACCTTGTCGGCGCCCAGGCCCAGCAGGTACTCACGCTGTTCCGCCTCCTTGGTGGCGGCGAACACCTTCAGCCCCAGGGCCTTGCCCAGTTGCACGAAGGCAGGGCCCGCGCAGTGGCTGGCGTCGGTGACCAGCGCGGTCTGCCCGGCCTTGGCCCGGGCCAGGTCAACGTAGGCGAAATAGGCGATCAGCAGCGGCGTGTAGTGCACGCTGGCCTCGATCGGGGTAAGTACATCCGGATAACGGGTAATGGCCGTACGCGGCAGCACGATGACATCGCCATACACGGGGTGGTCGTTGGCACTGGTGGCCGGGAAGCTGGCAACCCGGTCGCCCACGGCAATATCCTCGACCCCTTCGCCAACCGCGGTCACCACCCCGGCCATCTCGTGGCCGATCCCCGCCGGCAGGCGTGCCTGGGATGGTGCCAGGTTCTGGCGCCAGAGCACGTCATACCAGCTGACGCCAACCGCCTCGACGCGGATCTGTACCTCGCCGGCAGCGGGTGACTGTTCGGGCTGCTCCTCGCAACGGAGCACATCGGCAGCGCCGAACTTGTGGAAACGGATCATGCGGGACATCGCATACCTCGCCATTGTGAACCTCTAATTACCACGAACTCTATCCGGGCTTTGCCGGATAGACCATCAGTGGTCATTAATAGTCGACATGCTTGTCATCGATTGGGCACCTGACTTTCCCTGCGATTGGTCCCCCTAAACCCGTGCAGGGTACCAGCCTTTGGCCTTAAGATTCACCTCTGCCCCACTTTAGGCGAAGCGCACCGATGAATCGAAACGACCTGCGTCGCGTAGACCTCAACCTGCTGATCGTGTTCGAAACGCTGATGCACGAGCGCAGCGTGACCCGTGCCGCGGAAAAACTGTTCCTCGGCCAGCCCGCCATCAGCGCGGCCCTGTCACGCCTGCGCAACCTGTTCGACGACCCACTGTTCGTGCGCACCGGCCGCAGCATGGAGCCGTCGGCCCGGGCCCACGAAATATTCTCCCTGCTGTCCCCGGCGCTGGACTCGATTTCCACTGCGGTCAGCCGCGCTGCCGAATTCGACCCGGCCACCAGCAATGCTGTGTTCCGCATCGGCCTGTCGGACGACGCCGAATTTGCCCTGCTGCCGCAGTTGCTCAAGCGCATCCGCGCCGAAGCGCCAGGTATCGTGCTGGTGGTACGTCGGGTCAATTACCTGCTGATGCCGACGCTGCTGGCCTCGGGCGAGATCTCGGTGGGGGTCAGTTACACCAGCGAACTGCCAGCCAACGCCAAGCGCAAGGTGCTGCGCCGCAGCATGCCGAAACTGCTGCGAGCCGACAGCGTGCCCGGCACCATCACCCTGGACGACTTCTGCGCGCGCCCGCATGCGCTGGTGTCGTTTGCCGGGGACCTGTCGGGGTTCATCGACGAGGCCCTGGAGGAAATTGGCCGCAAGCGCCATGTGGTGCTGGCGGTGCCGCAGTTCAACGGGCTGGGGAGCTTGCTGGCGGGCACCGATATTGTCGCTACGGTGCCGGACTACACGGCGGATGCGCTGACCGCGGCGGGTGGGTTGCGGGCCGAGGATCTGCCGTTGGATGTGCGCAGTTTCGAGCTGCACATGGCCTGGCGCGGGGCGCAGGACAATGACCCGGCGGAGCGGTGGTTGCGGTCGCGGATACAGATGTTCTTCGGCGACCCCGATAGCCTGTGAGCGAGTTCTACTGAATTCCAATAACCTCTGCAAATACAGATAGATAGGCGAATTTTCTGTCCGTTGCCATCCGTCGTATTCCACTCATTTCCAACGTAACTGGGGGTATCGTTTGGGGTACTTTTCATTTCCTGAAAACGATACCCCCAGATTTTGCCGACCCATCCCGCACCGGCGTTCCGGCAAAAACTCAGCGATGCCTTCCTGCGCAGCGTGACCGCCCCCGGCAAGTACGCCGATGGCGAAGTCCCCGGCGTGTACTTGCAGGTCCAGACCTGGCTCAAGGAGGGCGCCGTTTTTGGTTGAAAGCCTTACACCACGCCGACGAAATCGCTCGCTGTCAGGGCGACATGCCCGACCAGATCAATCTGGAAATCTGCGCCATTACCGCTGTTGACATTGCCCTCCACATACGTGTGTTCAACCCCACCGACATTGGCGAAGTGGTACTTCAATTGCGCTTGGTTACTGAACTCAGTGCCGACGCCATTCCACTCGCCAAGGAAGGCAAAGTCCTGATTACCGGCGGAACCTGCGCCGGAAGTGCGGGCATCGATCAGCGTCAGATCGATGTGGTCAGCTCCCTGCGCAAAGTCGGTGATCACATCGCGGCTAGCGGTCGAAGTGCCGGAGTCGTTCATTGCGCTGAACATAAAGATGTCCGCCCCCGCCCCACCGGTCAAAATGTCGCGGTTGCCGTTGCCGGTCAGTGTGTCAGCGCCGCCTCCACCAATGAGGGTGTCGATGCCGCCTTGCCCGGTCAGGGCATTGTTGGCGCTATCGCCGGTCAAGCTGTTGGTACCGTTGCTGCCGAGAACATTCTCGATGCCGCTCAAGGTGTCATTACCGGTTTGCGAACTGCTCGCCAGGCCAGTAGACAGGTTGACCGTGGCGTTGGCCAAGGTCCCCGACAGGTCGTAGGTATCAGTGTCGCCACCACCCTCGTAGCTGTCATTGCCGTCATTGACCGACGCCCGGAAGGTATCATTACCAAGACCACCAAACAGGCTGTCCAGACCTTGCCCACCGACCAGGATGTCGTCTCCGCTGCCACCGTCGATCCAGTCGTTGCCGCCCTGGCCTTGCAAAAGGTTGCTAACGCTGTCGCCCTGGATGTGATCGACGCCAGAACTGCCGGTGACGTTCTCGATGTCGGTCAGGGAGTCATTGCCGGTTTGGGTGCTGGTTGACGTGCCAACAAGCAAATCGACCGTGGCCGACGCCGATGTGGCCGATAAGTCATAGGTATCGGTGCCCGTACCGCCGTCATAGTGGTCGTTGCCGTCATTCAGCGATGCCAGCAGCGTATCGTTGCCTGCCTCACCAAAGACGGTGTCGTTGCCGGCCACACCGCTAAGCTGGTTGTTACCGCTATTGCCATGGATGACGTTGTCCAGCCCGTTACCTGCGCCGTTTATGTTGTTCGCCCCCTGCAAGCTCAGGTTCTCGACGTTGGCACCCAGGGTGTAGCTGACCGACGACAAGACCGTGTCGGTGCCTTCGTTCAGGTTTTCCTGAACCGCATCGCCATTGGCATCCACCCTGTAAGTGTCGTTGCCGGCGTTACCCAGCATCGTGTCGTTACCGCTACCGCCGTCCAGTAAGTCGGAACCCAGTCCGCCGTTGAGGACGTCATTACCCGAGTAACCCATCAAGATGTCCTGATAGTTGGTGCCATTGAGCGTGTTGCCGAAGAAGTTGGTGCCTTCGATGAAGCGCCCTACCGCTTCCGAAGGGTCGGACGTCAGCTGTTCCACTGTGCCGTTGTTGTCGGTGTAAGTGGTGATGACCCGTAGCTGCTGGCCGAACTGCGCCGAGGTGGGCGCAAAGGTCGAAGCATTCGCCCCGGCAATACTGATCCAGGCCGCGCCCACCAGTGCTTGCCATTGGAAGGTGAACCCACTTGGCCCAGGCAAGCCGTCAGCGTCCTGTATGGTTGAGGTAATGGCGGTCAGCCGGTATTGAGCCGGCACCGGACGGCTAGGTGTGGTCGGCGCAGTGGCAAACCCCGACAGCAACGCATTGCCGGTTGGCAGACTGTTGGTGATGTTCAGGTTGACTGTGCGGTCGGCGAAGCGCAGTTTTTCAATGCCAGTCACGATATCAGTGCCATCGACATTCGCCGCGCCGACCCGCAAATCCACCACTTTGAACGCCGTGATCAACTCGCCACCCAGCCGAATGTCGGTGAACTTGGTAATGCTGTAGTCGGCAAAATTGCCACTGTACAGCGCTTCATCGGCTGCGCCATCGGCCGTGCCTGGGGCTGCGTGGTTATCACCCAAAATGAAGTCCAGACGGGCCGCTTGCAGTCCAGTAAAGTGCTGAGCGAACCCCTGACTGGCGAGCAAGTGATTCAGATCGGCGAGTTTGATCGAATCGCCGACGATTACGTCATTTCCGCCATTACCTTGAGAAACATCGTCGCCGCTGCCGCCTATCAACCAGTTTTCCGTGGCATTACCGATCAGCCCCGCCTGAGGGTTGGCCGGAGTCGTCGTGCTTGCACGACTATCGCTGAAGCGTGAACCGATCAAACCCTCAATGTCTGTCAGCAAGGCGTTGAACGGCTGGAACAGCACAGCGGTGCCCGGCGCCGCCACGATATTCTGATTGTTAAGGTCTGCCGCCGCATCCAGGGCAATGTTCACATCGCTAAAGGCCGCGATGTCGAAGCCCACGTCACCGAGGGCCTCATCGCCGTCACCTTGACCCGGAGCGCCACCCAGGCCAGGCAGCAGAATGTCGTCACCGACACCGCCGAACTCCTGGTCGCCAGTGGAACCGCCGGAAATGATGTCATCGCCGTCCTCACCGAACAGAATGTCCGGGCCGTCGCCACCGTAGATCTCGTCGTTACCGTCACCGCCATGCACAAGATCAGTGTCGCCGCCGGCATCGATGTAGTCATTGCCAGCGCCACCGTACAACTCGTCGATCCCGGCTTCACCGTAGAGGTGATCGTTGCCATTACCGCCAATCACCACATCGAGGGCACCTGCGCTGGTCCCGGCATAGATGGTGTCGTCCCCTTCCCCACCATCGAGGAAGTCTTCGATATCACCGCCGTAGATCACATCGTTGCCGTCACCGCCATAGATATGGTCGGCACCGGCCTTGCCATCAAGGATGTCATCGCCACCTTCGCCATAGATCGTATCGTCGCCATCGCCAGCGTCGAGCCAGTCGTTGTAGTCAGTGCCAGACAATACTTCGTGCGAGTTGTAGCCCACTGCCGCTGTGCCATCAGGGTTCTGGCCCTGGTCCGGACGGTAGTCACGGATATAGGTTTGAGCGGTATGCGTTTCCGGGCTGGTCAGGCTGACCAGCAAGCCGTTACCGCCAATTCCGCCCGCGCCACCGCTTGAGTAAACGCCGACATGGTTCGCCTCAATCAGCGTGCCATATTTGTGCTCGCCCTTGTACGCCGTCGCACTTGCGCCGGAGTCGGTGTTGCTCAGTTCGATGTAGCTGTCGGCGTAACCGAATACATCACCGGCCAGGTGCCGGGCATCGGTGGTGCGTTCAATGATGTCCTTGAATTGCTCGGTCACTACCTGTTCGTTGAGGTTGGTCATCGCCGGCAAGCCGAGATCAAGGCGGAACAGATAATAGAAACGGTCGCCATCCATCAACCGTTCCATCTGATCCTCGAAGATAGCGTTGAAGGTGGTGCCCAGTTGCCCGGTGTAGACATGTTTCTCCGCGAGGCCACCGATCCACAGATCAATCGCGTTGTAGCCGTCGTAACCGGCCACATGATTGCCGTTGGCATCTGCCGCACCGGAAAGGAAATAGGCCGCCTCTTCAGCCGTGACGCTGCCGCCGGCATAGTTGGTGGTAGCACCTGAGGTATCGGCATCGATGATGGCTTGGGCATGGGCCACATCACCATCAAATGAATAGGCGGCGATGAAATTCACCAGTGACTCGGGGTGAATCATGTTGTTGGCGAAGTCACTCCAACTGGTATAGGGCGTCAAGCCATCCACGATCAGGTTCGTGTGATGCTGCGCGCCTGCCGGCGACGCCCTCTCCTCGACGAGTGCATCGTGAATCTGCTGACGCGCCTGGTTCAGGGTAGGCAGACCCAAGTCGCGACCACGAGCCAGGTTGATGGTCGCGAGGTCCAGCGGTTGACCGAGCAAGCCTTGTTGCAGGGCCGGGGTCACGAATTCGTCGATTTCGTTGCTGATCTGCCGGGTCATGCCCAGAGCAATGGCTGTCGGCCCCACCTCGGCAAAACCGCCGGGGTTGAGAAAAGCCTGCTCTAGCGCGTAGTGAGTGATTGCACCGGTCAGGTCGTAGCCACCACTGGCATTTTTTTCCAGAGCATCGATGGTTTCGCGTAGTTGCGAGTGGCCGAAACGAAACGCGGCTTGGCCATACTCCAGAGAAATATTGGCGTTAATGCCCGAGTCATAGGTCACAAACTCTGGCAAATCCGGGGTGATCAAACGCGCGTATTGGTCGATCGCAACGTGCTGGTATTCCATTTCCACGGTCAACTTGGTGGCATAGAACAGTTTGTCCTGATCCCAGGACACGGTGACGCCATCGGGCAGAGTGAAATTACCGTTGGCATCAGTGTAAAAACCGCCGCTACCGTTGCTCACCTGGACCTGCCAGTTATGCCGCACATTGACGTCTGTCTGCCCCAGCACCTCGTTCTGCAGGTTGATTAGCTGCACGTTGTGGTCTTCATGGAATATGTGGTGAATGGCGGTGAGGCCGAAGTTTTCGTTCACCCGACCATCACCGGCAACGTAGTGATCACCCACCGACTGCAGCAGCAACTCGTTGGCCACCGCAAAATCGGCACTGCCGGGAACCGCGCTGATGGAGAAGTCGGAAAAGTTGACAAAGCTGAACAAGTTTTTCGGACCCGAATTGTCATAATTGATGACCATCCCATAAGGGTTGTTCGTGTCGAACGTGATGCTGGTGATGTGCGCATCCAGCGACATCAGTTTCGCTTGATCGATATGCATATCATCAAAGTGCGGGTTCATGTCCAGCAGGATCGCCTCGCGGGTGTAAACCGCTTGTACACCGGCGGTCCCAGGATCGGCATCCAGTACATGGCCGTTGGCATCCCGCACGCGGAAGTTCACGATATCGTCCCAGGTCAGATCGTCGCGACCGGTGGCCAGCACATGAGCGCGCAATTCGCTCAGGGTCGGCAACGTCTGATGGGTCAGCACACCGTTGAGGGTCCAGGAGGCTTCGTCGCTTAAGGTTGTGCCGTCAAACAGCGCCGCACCCGCGATGAACTGGCCGGGGTGATTGGGGTCCGCCACCCATTGACGCAGCAATTGAGTCACAGCCTCATTGGAGCCGTAAGTCTGATTCTGATCGATGTAGGGCGAGTCAAGGTTGACGTATTGCGCCTGGCCTTGACCGTCCACTTCGCTGACCGAAGCCCGATGCACTTTGATCGAGTAAACCGGCTGCCCGTCCGGGCCGATGGAGCCGTACAGCGGATCATCCGGCGCCAGAGGAATAGTGATCGTCGCGTTCTGATTGGGTTTGTTGATGAAATCCAGCCCATGGTCGAAAAACTGCCCGAACAAGGTGAACCAGCCGGTTGTCGACGGGTCACCGCTGACGGTGTTCTGGTTGCGAATGTAGTACTGCCCGGAATCCGGTGAGGTGCTATCCACCTCGCCAATGGTGCCCAGAATCCCCGGATCAGTAACGATCGCTACGCCCGTGTCGGTATGCTGGATGTACCCGTTGGCATCGGTAGCAAAAGTTACCCCGCCACTGACGATGGTCTGGCTGATCATCCGGGGGGTGTAGTCCACTAGTGAAGCTGTTGGATCGCTATACAGTGAGCTACTGTCAGCTATGGGCGTGACACCGGCGGGAATGCCCGGTCCGGCCAATGCGGCGTTATCCAGGTTCTGATGAACGTAATGCGTGTAGTCCGAATGGGTCAGGCGAATGAAGTTCTGACCAAAACTGCCCCAGCTCTGTCCGTCCTGGGTCAGGTTATTGAAGTGACCGGAGACGTCGCGCAAGCCGATCGGGTCCCGTGCGCCGTTGTACCAGCGGGATTCGCCGACCGGAATATCCAGGGGATTGAAGCTGCCGAGTATACCGAGCACATGGACCTTGCCGTCCGAACCACTGTAGCCGTAAAGAGGATCGCCGGCGGCATTATAACCGACGACATGAATGGTCGGGAACGTAACCTGCTGGTCAAGAAACGAAATATCGTTTTGATTAAGAGTGAAGCGCTTTAGCCCATACATGTCAGTCTCCAGATATCCTGAGTTGCTGGGTTTTTCAAACGACTTATCACGATGATCAGGGAACCAAGCCGATGGCAAAAGATGCAAAGGTCGAATCAAAAAATGAGACTTCTATCGCAGATGAAGCTCAGCCTTTGGTCGAACCAGCCCCTCCTGTTTGCGAGGAGGTTCGCAATGGAATCTGGCGCACCCGGATCAGGGGCCGAGCGCGCAAACTAAGTCACTCGACCCAGTTTGTCATTGCCGCTGCGGTGATCCTGGGACTGACCATGTTCTCCGTCGGCAAGCTGGTAAGCGAACGAATAGAAAGTGCCGCAGTACAAAGCGCGGCAGAAGCAGGCGCCCACTACATGGAAGCGTTTCTGGAACCCTATGTGCAGGAGATGATCCGGGACAACAGCCTTTCGACTGCAAGTGTCCAGTCCCTGGACCGCCTCATGGAAAATCGTGCGTTAAATCAACACATTGTCTCGATCAAGATCTGGCGAGCGGATGGCACGGTGGTCTACAGCACGAATAAAGCCATCACCAACCACAAATTCCCAATAGACGAGATCACCGAGGCGCTTAAGGGCAAAGTGGTCACTGCCCTTGAAGAGCTGAGCCAGAATGAGAACGAGTTCGAGCGCAATCTAAACGTTCCGCTCTACGAGATCTACGCGCCCCTGCGGGATTTAAGCTCCAGGAAAATCATCGCTGTGGGCGAATTTTATGAAAAGGCCGATACTCTGGAGCTCGAGATCAATCGCGTCCGACAGCAGGTATGGGGGGTCGTGGGCGCCGCGACGTTGGCAATGCTGGCGCTGCTTTTCTTCATCGTGCGACGCGGTGACAAGATTATTCAGCAGCAACAAGTGGCGCTGCACTTGCGGCTGCAGGAGCAAACCCGCTTACACATCAGCAATGCCGAACTCCAGCTCAAGATGGCGACAGCGACCCAGGAGTTTTCTCGAGTCAACGAACTCAACTTGAGGCGGATTGGTGCAGACCTGCACGACGGGCCGGCGCAGTTATTGACATTGATTCTAATCTGGCTCGACGAGTTGACCGAAAACTGCTCGGATGTCGATCAGGAGGCGTTCGAAACCATTCGTGGTGCCGCCACCGACGCACTGCGGGAGATCCGCGATTTATCACGAGGTCTGGCACTTCCGGAAATTAACGATTTGAACTTGGTGGAAGATTTGCAACTGGTGGCGCAACGGCACGAGCAACGTACCGGCACCAAGGTCAACTTAGCCCTAGGGCCGCTACCTGACGCCACGCCGCTGCCGCTCAAACTCTGTTTGTACCGTTTTGTGCAAGAAGCCCTCAACAACGCTTACCGTCATGCCAACGGCGAGGGTCAGGTCATCCAAGCGCAATACATTGATCAGGTATTAAATATCAGCGTCAGGGATAGTGGTCCGGGTATGGCGGCGGACGCCATGCAACTCGATATATCCGGCAGAACCAGATTAGGGCTCGCCGGTTTGCGTTATCGCGTTGAATCTCTGGGCGGGTTGTTCAGCATCGACTCTAGTACATCAGGAACGTCGATCAATGCACAGTTCAAACTTTAGTCAGAGCGGCTCCGGGCATACATTGGTGTTTTCCCTGCGCCGATGTGCAATCGCCCGAGAGCTTCGCGCTCCCTGTAATAACGTAGGGCCGTGACCGCTTCGACACGATTTCGTACGTGCAACTTCTGCATCACACAACTCATGTAGTGCTTGACTGTTTTTTCGCTTATAAACAGCTTTGACGCAACCTCCCTATTAGTCAACCCTTTTGAAACCTCATAAATAACTTGCTCCTCGCGCTGGGTCAGATCAAACGCGTGATTCTCCGCTTCATGTTTCTTGAAGTTACTCAGCAGTTTGTTGACAAAATCGGGGGTGATATACGTTTGCCCCTTGGCAACTAACCTGATAGCCGTGACCAGTTCCGGTCCGCTGACACCTTTCAACACATACCCGAGCGCACCGGCATCCAGCGCCAAAAAGGCGTCATTTTCGGATTCTGAAACCGTCAGCATCAGGACCCTCACATCCGATAGTTCAGTGGAAATGAACCGCACCGCAGCGAAAACATCACCCGGCATATTGACGTCCATCAGCATCACATCCGGACGCACCCTCTGGGCGATATCCTTGGCATCTTGCGCACTGGCGCCCTGTTCCATGACCTGAATATCCGCCCGTCTTCTCAGTATGTTGGCAACGCCCTCACGCAACAACGGATGGTCGTCGACAATGCCGATACGAATGAACGGATTCATGACGCGCTCCCGATAGGACTAGCACTCGAACGAAGAGTCATTCATTAATAGCAGAAAAGCCGGGATGACAGCGGTCATCCATCGTGTACTCCAGGCTCCAGGCGTTCGAAAATCAGGCTCAGGCCTGACACAAGTCGATCGTCAACGAACAATCACCTTTACAAGAAATATGAACAACTACACCACAACCCGTTGTTTTTAAAGCATTATGAAAGCGTCAAAAAAATGCAGCCGCATAGAACCCGGATCCAACCTTATCCGACCAACGGTCGCTTTTGTGAGATCGATACCATCGAGCCGAGCCTGGACTTGAGTGAGCCATCGCTCACCGGTTTTGAGCGTGGCTGCGCGCGGCTTACCCACGGTTCCCTGGATCTGATGCTCAGTTTCAGTCAGCCGTGTATCTATCGAATCAGGAGCGCCTTTCTCGCCACGCACGTGCGCCGTCTCGATGACTTTAAGACCTGCTTTGATCTTGTCCGCTATCGGTCGACAGCAGCCGATCGTGAATGCACTCCCTAATGGACACAGCCCTGTCCAAATGTTCTTCGGCGACCCTGACAGTCTTTAGGGAAAGTGTTGATGATGCCGGTCGATCATGCCTTGACAGGGCTCGACACCCTGACGCTCAGCGATACCCTCAGCCACGCTTATGACGGTTTTCCGGGTTACACCCAAGCGCTGCTGGACTTTTTGTCTCTACCGCTAACCGGCAAGGCTTGACTCTACCGTTAGGGGCAGACTTTACCCTTGGCACTTCATTATCTGGAGTTCGTCATGAAGAGCAAACGCATGCTCGTAATCCTCGGCCACCCTTCGAACGACAGCTTTTGCGGCGCTGTGTCCGAACGTTATGTCGAGGCCGCCACGCAAGCAGGCCATGAGGTGCGCCTGCTGCGCCTGGACACCCTGGACTTCGATCCGGTCTTGCACGATGGCTATAACCAGATCCAGTTGCTTGAGCCCGATTTGATCGACGCACAGAACGACATTACCTGGGCCGAACACCTGACATTGGTGTACCCGATCTGGTGGGGCGGCATTCCGGCGTTGCTCAAGGGGTTCTTCGACCGCGTGTTTCTGCCCGGTTTTGCCTTCAAGTACCGCAAGGGCTCGCCCTTCCCGGACAAGCTGCTCAAGGGCCGCACGGCTCACCTTTTGGTGACCATGGACACGCCGCCGTGGTACTACCGGTGGGTGTATCGCATGCCGGGCCTGCACCAAATACGCAAGACCACCCTGGAGTTCTGCGGCATAAAACCCCTGAAAACCCTGACCTTCGGTCCGGTATTGGGGTCCAAGCCGGAACAGCGTGAAGCCTGGCTCAAACAAGTCCAGGCAGTCGCCAGCCGCTGATCGGCCCCGGTCGGGCCGTGCCCCTGCGCTGCCCAACCGAGCCTCCCTGCCGTGACACCCTGTCCACCTTGGCTTCCCACCCCCTGACGCTTGTGCAAAGATGTCGCGCGCTTGTACGAGCGCGCGACATCTTTCCGCTTCTGATGCGTCAAAAAAGGGATTTTCATGTACATCGGCAAAGCCGCCCAGCTGTCGGGCACCACCGTCAAAAGCATTCGACATTACGAAGAAATCGGCCTGTTGCCCCCCCCGCAACGCGAAGGCAAGTACCGCGTCTACAGCCAGCAAAGCGTAGAGCTGCTGACCTTCATCAAATGCGCTCAGCAACTCGGTTTCAAGCTCAAGGAAATGCAGGCCATTCTGCAGGATCATCGCGGCCAGGAGCTGCCCTGGGATCTGGCCATGCAGGCCATCGATAACAAAAAGCAGGAATTGATGGGGCAGATCCAGGCCTTGCAGCAAGTGCATGACGGCTTGGTTGAGTTTGAGCTGAGCCTCAAGGATGCTCAGATGCAATGCCAGTTCGAACACCTGGAAAAAGCCCGCTGAATCCGCACCGCCGCCCCTGAACGGCCATGGCGCCCCGTGCCGTTTTCAGCACGCAGGCGCCCCGGCGATTTAGCCTGGCACAGTCTCACCCCCCGGCTGCTCGCCCTCTTGCACTGCTGGCTGCGGCACAATCGAGGCAAAGAACCACGGCGAAATCAGCGTGACCAACAAAATGGTCATGAAGCCGCTGGATGACAGCGCCAGTATCACCAATACACCCAGGTCAATGACGGGTTTGTAGGCGGAGAACAGCAGCGCGACAAAGCCCATCGAGAAAATCACGACGTTGACCACCGTCGAGCGCCCGACGCCCTGCATGGCCGCCAGGATGGCCTCGTCGATCTCGATGCCCTTCTGCACCAGCATCTTGATCCGTGACAGCAGGTGAACGGCGTAATCCACGACGCCCACCACCAGGAACGTCACCAGTGTGGTACCGATGTTCAACTCGATATCCAACAGGTACATGCTGCCGTACACCGTCACCGACGTGGTCAGCAACGTCAGCATGCCGAGGATGCCCAGGCGTACTGACTTGAGCCAGAACATCATCATCAAGGTCACGGCCAGCAACGCCAGCGAGAAGCTCAGCACCTGACCCTGGGTGATTTCCTGCAACACCCCGGTCCATATGTACGGCGTACCGGCATGGGTGACTTGCAGGTTGGCCGGTTTGTTGATGGCCAGCCAGGCGTCCAGTTTATCGAGCATCGCCTGGTAATCGCCCGCCACAGATGAGGTCATGGTGAACAGCGTCACCGCCTTCGAGTAATCGGCATTGAGCACGTTCTGCAAGTCGGTGCCGCCACCGTTCTCGAACATCATGATGTGTTGTTCGATGAGCGAGTTGCCGTCGACATCGAAGGTCTCCGGTTTCCCGTCATCATCGACCACCGTCACCTGCTCCACCGCCTGCGGCACCCGCAGGAAAGCAGGGTTCATGTCGTTGAGCACGAGGTTCATGCGCTTGATGTAGGTCGCTACCGAATAGGTGTAACTCACGTTCGGCTGGGCCCTGATGAACTGGTCCAGACGTTCGAGGAACTGCACGGTTTCAGTGGTCAGCGCGCCACGCGGAGTCTTGGTGTCGAAAGCGATCCAGCCCGGCGATGTACCCGCGACTCCAGCCCGGTTGATGAACTCGTCGGACATCCGTACCGGGCTGTCCTTCTTGAAGTAGGCAATGCCCGAGTCTTCGATATCCACCTTGAACGTGAACACCGTCATCATCGCCAACAACGGCAGGGTCACCAGCAATACCGGCTTGCGCCAGCGAATCAGCCAGGCACAGAACACCACCAGATAGTGGGAGATCAGCGACTCTTTGAGTTGCACTTTGCGCGGGACGGCATCTTTGCCCCAGATCGAAATCCACGCCGGAATCAGTAGCAACGAGATGATCAGCGCCGCCGTCAGGCCGATGGACATGAACACGCCAAAGTTGCGGATGCTGACAATGTTGTTGGTGGTTGAAATCAAGAACGTCGCAATAGTCGTGACCGTTGTCAGAACTACGGGTGTGACCATCAGGCGCTGGGTTTCACGGTTGGCTTCGCGGAAAGACTTACCCGAATTGAGCTGTTCGTAATACTCGGCCATAACGTGGATCGCGTCGGCACAACAGATGGTGAACAGGAACACCGGCAAGACACTGGTGAGCAAGTCCATCGGCACACGCAGCAGCGCCATCAGGCCAAGGGTCCAGATGGTGCAGAACAGGATATTGAACAGCGGCAGCACCACGCCAAGTGGTTTGCGAAAGAAGAAAACCAGCAGAGAGGTCACCAACAGGAACACGATCGGGAACAGCATCGCCAGGTCGTGATCGATGATTTCCTGCTGGGCCGCAATGAAGATCGGCATGCCGGCGATGAACACCTCATCGGTGAACTCCGGGTGAGCGGCCTGGTACTTCGCGATGATCTCGCGGACCTGGTGATAGGCACGCAACTGGGCCTGAGCGTCGTCCTGTTTGGTGCCCAGTTCGGCGACGACCATGGCGACTTTCTTGTCCGCCGAGACGACGCCACCGACCATCTGCTCGTTGCCCATGATCTGCGCTTCGACCTTGACCGGGTCCATATCCAGGGCGTGCAGGGTCTTGTGGATCCACAACTCGCCATCGGCACTCAAGCTGATGTTTTCCAGGTCAGCCATCGAGGCCATTTCCTGGATCGGGTTGAGCCGCTCGGCAAGAAAGCTCAGGAACTGCAGGTCATGGCTGTCCCAGTGCCGGGCAATCCCATGGTCGCGCAGCGCTTTGGCAGCAGCGTAATCGTTCTGCGAAAAACCCTCGGCGAGGATCTGCACCAGCAAGCCCTGGGCATCATGGTCGTCACTGTGCAGGCCGACGATGCGCTGCAGTTCGACACGGTCCTCATCGTTCGCCAGCATCAACCGGCGTATGGCCTGGGACAGCTCGAACTGGGCGTTCAGCGACGTGGTGTTGAAGACACTCTCAGGGTTGCTCAGCGCCACCATGACCGAGTCATACGTGCCGGTGAACTCGCGCTGCAAATCAATGATCGTCTTGCGCGCCGGGTGAGTGTCCTTGAGCAGATACGGATTGGTGTCCGACATCAGCGCGCCGAGCGTGTAAGTGAAGTAGGCGGTGATCGCCACCAGCACGAACACAATTGCCCGCGCATAGCGCTCGACGAAGTTCAAGTATCTTTCCATGAATGAGGGTTCCAGATGAATCGAGAGCGGCGCTTAGCGGGCAGACACGGCGTAATCCGGCAAGTCGCCGGCTTTCAGCCCGCGCTTGATCGCGGTCTGCGTGAACAGGCGGTCGTCCAGCGCGACGTTGTACTGCAACTGGTTGAAGCGCAGCTGAGAGCGCGTACCGGCGATGAAGTCCTCGGTTTCGCTGAGGGTAATGCTGTCGATCTGGTCGATGGTTTCAGTCTTCAGGGTGCGCATCTGCTTGAACATCACACCTTTTACATCGAAGAAGTCCTGGCGCAGCACCAGTGAGTTCTTCTTGTCAACCCAGACCTTGAGCTTGTTGTAGCCGGTCTTGGCCAGCACGGCAGGCGTCGCCGGCTCACGCTCGATCACGTAGCAATCGCGGCCCTGCAACTGCTCTTCGCCAACCAGCGTTTGGCGATAGTCTTCGGCGCGAATCTTGTCGAGGTCGGCATAGGAGTAGTCGCTACCCATGAACGCCCCGCGTTTGTCGGTGGTGGAAATCCTTCGGGTCTGTCGGCTGACCGGCAAGTACATCCATTGGCTGTCTTCGAGGCCCAGGGCCTCGCGCGGGTTTTCGATGTGGAAGGCGACGTCACGCACATCACTCGGCGCGGAGAAATACATGGTGAATTTGTCGCTGTCCGGGTAATCCTTTTGCAGGTAGCTGAACTCGCGGATGCGGGTGTTACCTTGCTTGTCGATCAGGATCAGGGACACCTGGGACATGAAGCTCTTGCCGTCATCGCGGTCCCGGGCCTGGCGAATGATGTCGTCGGCCGTGCGTGTTTCAGCTGCCATGGCGGCAGCGGCGCTCAGCAGCAGTGCGCTTACAGTCAGGGTCTTGAAGATGGGCAACATCGCGATTTCCTTTTCATTGTTTGAGTGGTTCGCACACCGCACCGGTGTGGTCAGAACAGATAACCGGCGGACAAGCGCACCTGGTCGCGGTTGGCGTACGCACCGAACTGGCGGTCGGGCTTGCCGAAGAACACATCGACTTCGAGCCCCAACTTGAGCCAGTCCACCGGTTTGTAGGTGAAGATCCCCTGAACGAAACTGTCGTCCTGCGCTGGCGGCGACATACCGAAAACCAGACGGGTCTTGAGGCGATCCTGGAACTGCGAGCCTTCGGCAGACACGGTGAACAGGTCGTCGCGTTTGTCCTGGACCATGCCGGGCTGCCAGTCGAGCAGCCGCTGATGCTGCCACTGCGTCGAGATCAGCCAGTCCCGCAATAGGTAATCGACGCCCAGCAGCGACTTGGTCATCGCCGTCTGGTCGCTGCCGTAAGCGCGGTAAGGGTTGGTGACGCGCCAATTGTCGAAGTAGGCGACTTCACTGCGTACCACGATGCTGTGGCCGGCATCGATGGCCACACTGGCGCCGCCCATGGAATAGCGCGGGAATTGCCGTTCGAGGCGAATCAGGCCCTCGTCGGTCTGGCCTTCGACGGCGTAAACCGGGTCCTGTTGGCGGGCGTTGAGGGCCACGAAGCTGACATCCACCGTGCCGATCCGGCCGTTGGCACTGGCGCCGTAACCGAAGCCACTGTGACCGTCATAACCGGGCCGCGAATCGACCACAAACATCTGCGGATCGGGTGTGGCAAAGATAGGTGCATCGAACTCGCTGCCGACGGCCGGCGCCTGGTTCTTCACAAAATCAGTGATCACCAGCGCTTCCAGCTCCCACTCGGCGACCGGCTGCACCAGGCGAATCATCGGCACGGCGATGCGGCTGTCTTCCAACAGACCGATCACACCCTCGCGATAATCCAGCGGGTTGATCTGATCGAGCACCCGTAATTCATCTGCACGCCCCCACACCACCTGCTGCCAGCCCACCGTCAGCTCGCCGTCACCGACGTAGAGCCCCCAGTAAAGGTGCCGCCAATCGGCAGTCGCCCGGTAATCGTCCCGGGCTTGCGCGCTGTAGGGGTTGTTGCCGTCATAACGGAAGTCGTAGCGGGCTCGGCCCTTGGCCTTGTAGTAGCCGCTGTCCCAGGCATCCTCCAGGCTGAACTTGAGGTACACGGCCTTTTGCGTGACCTGGTCGTCCCCGTGCAGACGCACGGCCGTGGCAACGCCGATCTCCGCTTCATGATGCCCCGGCAACCACTCGGCCATCGCCACTGGCGAGCCGAGGCTGACCAGCGCGGCCAAAAGGCCGCGGTTCAATCCCAGTCGAGCCATGGCTACATTCCCAACCCGGCACCGCCGTCGATCATCAGGCTTTGCGCCGTGACGCCACTCGCCTGCGGGCTCGCCAGATAACGGACCATGGCCGCCACTTCGTCACCCTGAATGAAGCGCCGCAGGGGCAACTTCTTCTTCGCATTGCGCAGGATTTGCTCGTGGGTGATCCCGGCGATGCGCGCTTGAGCCGCCAATTCGCCTTGCAGCATCGGTGTGTCGATCCAGGCGGGCAGGATGGCATTGACGGTGATTCGCCGTGGTGCCAGGTCCAGCGCCAAGGCTTTGGTCATGCCGATGATGCCGTGTTTGGAGGCGCAGTAAGCGGTGTTGCGGACCTTGCCCGCTCGGCCGAGGATCGACGACATGTTGACGATCCGCCCACCATCCGCCATCAGTGGCAGGCACAACGAGGTGACGTAAAAGGTGCCGTTGAGGTTGATCGAAATCACCTTGTGCCAGTTGTCGAGGTCTTCGGGTTCGTTCTCGTCGCAGACCCCGGCGCTGTTGACCAGCACATCGACAAAGCCGACCCGGTTGGCCAGGCCCTTGAACAGAAGTTGCAGGCTGGCGAGATCGGCGATGTTCGCTTCATGGGTTTCGATGCGAGCGGCAAATTCGCCCTCGGTGACCCACCTCTGCAAGGTTGGCAGATCCCGATCAAGCAAGATCAAAAGGTGCTCGGCCTGGGCTGCAAAATTTTCCGCGACGGCGCGGCCAATACCATTGGCCGCGCCGGTAATCACAATCGTGCGTGCCTGGCTCATAGCATTTTCAATCCGCCGTTGACGGACAAGACTTCGCCCGTGACGTACAGGCCGTGCTCGGCCAGATACAGCACCGCGTCGGCAATTTCTGCAGGCCGGGCGAACCGTTTGATCAACAGCCGCGACTGGATTTCCTGCTCATGGGCGCCGACCAGGGCTTCGCTCATGTCGGTGCTGACGATGCCGGGCGCTACCGCGTTGACCCGGATGTTGCGCGGCGCCAACTCCACCGCCAGTGCACGCGTCAATGCTTCTACACCGCCTTTGGCGGCGGCGTAGTTGCTCTGGCCCCTGCCGGGCTTTTGCGCGGCCACGGAACTTAGGTTGACGATGCACCCGCTGCGCTGGCGCATCATGCAGGGCAGCACCTGCTGACAGCACAACAACGTGCCGACCAGGTTGGTCTGGATGACCTCGGTGATGTCGCTCACCGATTGCGTGGCGAGCAAACCGTCACGGGTAATACCGGCGTTGTTGACCAACAAGTCGACACGCTCGAAACGCTGCTCGACCCGTTCGAAAAACGCCTGAATGCTCTGCGCATCCTTGACATCACACTGCGCGGCCAGGCACTCCCGGCCGAGCCCTTCGACCTGCGCCTGCAAGGCAGCGGCTGACGCCTCGTCACGGACATAACTGAAGGCAACCTGATAACCTGCGCCGGCCAGGGCCAGCACGATGGACTTGCCAATGCCGCGACTGCCGCCGGTCACGACAGCTATTTTCTGAGTCATGACCGCTCCTTAAAGTGAGTTTTGAGTTTTGAATTGCGCGAGGGTGAAGCCGTGGATCGCGGCCAGTGCGCGGACCTGCTGAACTTGCTCACGGCTGATATCGCCGTATGAGCCGTGCTGGCTCATGCCAGACAAGCCCATCAACACCGACTCGGCCATGCACGCATACAGCTGACCTTTTTTCAGGTAGGCCCGCACGTTGGGCGCCAGGCCGTCGTCGAACGGCGTCTGGACGATGCCGCCGTGCATGTAGAGCAGGTCTTCGCGTTGGCTCGGCAGGTCTTGATGGACGTTCAGCGGCACGGCGATATCGCAGATCACGCTGCGCTCGGCGAAATGTTCGGTGCCGAGGAATGGCTGAGGCGCATTGGCCGCACACAGGACAACCCGTGCGCCCTTGAGGGCGTCGAGATCGTTGGTGACCGTGATGAAAGCGTTCGCGCCAAGGCGCTCATCCACCAGACGGGCGATGTGCAAACCGAGGTCGGCTTTTTGCCCATGTGAGCGCAACAAGTCACAAAAACCATCAAGGGTCAGCAGTCGCTGCGCCAACCGGTCGTGTTCGGCCGTGCCCTTGAGGATCGAACGGGCCGCGTCGGCGTAAATCAGTTGGGCAGTTTTCTCCAGGCGCCGAACCGAGCCGTCACGACCGCTGCCAATCAGAATCAGGTGATCGACGGTGGCGGAAAGCACCGAGGCATAGGTCGAGGCAACGTTACCGGCGGCACCGACAACGGCAGCGGTTTGCTCGCGCAGTGCCAGACCCTGCTGTACGCAGCCTTGCTCGATGGCTTCGAGCCCCATGCCGATGGTCAGGGCATTGCCGGACGTCAGCGCCATGTCGGCAATCTTCAGCGCCTGACAATTGTTGGTGACGATCGAGGTGTACATCCCAAGGCCAGCGATGCTGCAGCCATCGGCGCGGGCATCGGTGACACGTCTGCCGACTTCTTCGCGAATGCTGTCCAGGTCACCGCTGAGGATGTACTCGGCCATGGCATCCGAATCCATGCACAGCGGGTACAACGTGAACTCCACCGCCATGCCGAGGCGCGACCGAATGGTCACCGGGCCGACTGGCGCAGCGCGGCGCTCAGGCTTGGTGCGGTTGATGAACGTGCGTTTTTGTTCCGGGCTCAGGGCTGCCAGCGAGGGATCGACGTCACCGAGGATATCGGCATCGATCAGGTGGTTGATGAACGCTACCCGAGCGACTACTTCGACCTTGGCCTCGTTGTTTTCAACGGGCTCGGCCACCCGAAAATCGTCCTGACGGGCTGGCACGGCGGGAATCGAGTCTGCGCAGATACCCGCCGCCAACGGCAACGCATCGCCACGGCGCAGCATGTCGCAGACCCGTTGCAGGGCACCGATCAGCCCGTCGATCTCGCTCAGGGTGATACAGGCTGGCGGCTCCAGGCGAATCACGTTGGAGTTGCTGCCCGACGGTGCTACCCGCAACGCTTCGAACTGCAACAGGTAACCGGCGATCAAGTAACCCAAGGCATCGTTGTACTGGGCCGACGCCTGTACCAGCGAGCTGCTGACACTCAAGTCGTGCAATTCCAAACCCACCAGCAAGCCACGCCCGCGCACATCGGCGATCACATCCGGATAGGCCATCTTCAGTTCATCGAGCGAGGCTTTGAGGTAGGCGCCCTTGCTGCGTATGTCTTTGAGCATCGCGTCATCATTGGCGAACAACCGGCGCAATGCCGACAGCGCGATATGGCAGGACGGATCGTCCTCGGCGAAGGTCGAGCTGTGGATGTAGCTGAACTCGCCTTCGTAGTGGCTGCTGCGGATCACCGTCGCGGCGATTTTCATCAAGCCGCCGCCGAGGGCCTTGGACAGGCAGTAATAGTCGCCTTGCAGGTTGAACTGGCTGCTGGCAAGAAACGTCCCGGCGCGACCAAAACCCGACTGCACTTCATCGACGATCAGCGGGCATTGTTGCTCGTTACACAGCTTGCGCAGCCCCAGGTAGAACTCGGCCGCGAACTCGTTGATGCCGCCTTCGCCCTGAATCGGTTCCATCAACACGGCGGTAATCGCACTGAACGGCAGTTGCAGCACGTTCAGGTGTTCGCCGTCCCATTGCAGGCTCAACCAATGGTGCCTGTGCCGGGCAGGCAATTCCTGCAACTGATGGGGCTGCTGTGGGTCGATGAACTCCACGTTCAGACCAAAACGGGCAAACGGCGCGCGGTACTGACGGCCATAGGTCAGTTGCACGGTATTGACCAATTTGCCGTGGAAGCTGCCGCGCAGGGCGACGAATACCGGTTCGATGTGCAACTGCGCCAGGTTGTGTTGGCGAACAGCTTCAACCAGCTGACGCAAGGTCACGCTGTTCAGGTTGGCCGGCAGGACACCTGCAGGCAGGTCGAGGTCGGCCACATCCAGCTCGCGGTAAGCGCGTTCGCTGGCGGTCAGGCTGGCCAGGGTGAAATCGATGTCGTCGAACTGCTTTTGCAGGCTTTTCTGGCGACGGAACTCCGCGTGCTTGACGGCGATTTCCACCGCCTCCGCGCCACTGTTGGAGAAGGTCGAAATATAACGTTCGGTGTTCTTCAGTTCGCGATTGAAGGCGTCGCTGAGCTCTCGCCCCAATTGCCCGGCCGCGCCGCGGATCGACATTTGTGCGTTGAACGGCACGTCGCTGCGTAGCAGCGCACATAGCTGATCGACAAACTGTGGGTCGTTGTGGCCGAACAGTGCCGCACCGTAACCGCCGAGAAAGTCGGTGACCGTGACCATGTCGCCCTTGCGGTTGCGGTAGAACAACTGGCTACCGAGGGCGCGCTGAAACTCACACTCCAGGCCCAGTGCCTGGAGCAGGCCGACGAATTTGGGCCGAACGAAATCGCGATAATCCATGACAGTCATATCCCTTGAAAGTAAAAAAGAGGCGGTAGTCAGCGGCAGTCCTGAGTGACCTTTGCGCTGTAGAGCACTTGATAGGCGGCGCTGAAGCCGTTGTCGTCGCGGTTCAGCACCAGGCAATGCGCAAGGTTCGCGGCGTGGGGTGCGCCCTGAATAAACGGCAGGTTTGCCACTGGCTGCTGCAAACCGGCAATCGGCGGCACGCTTTGGGCCTGCAATGCGCAACGCGCAAGTATCAGATCCACCAGGCTCGGCGCCGCGCTGAGAATGCCGTTGATCGCCAACCCGCTGGTGATGTGCGAGGCGCGCGCAAGGGCCAGCGTCTGGCACAACACGCGGTCTTTGTGCGCATCGCCGGTGCCGCTGCACACCAACACATCGGTTGGGCTGTCGGGCAGGCTCAAGCAACCGAGGGTGGCATGGGCCGTCATCTCGGCGAGGCACGCCTGAGGACCGGCCGGCAGGTCTTCGCGCCGGCGCAACACCAATGCTGCCGCGCCCTCCCCGGCAATGCCGCCGGTGCCCCGAAGGTCAAACGGCAGCAGAGTGTTCGAGCCGTTGGCGCTGATGACACCCGCCTGGACCAACCCGGACAGCGCCAGGGCATCCAGCTCGCTGCCCGCACCGACAACGATTGCCGCGTCAATCCGGCCATCCTGCAAAGCGGCCGTAGCCTCACGCAAGGCTGCCAGGTTGCCGGCGACACCTTGCATATAGGCGTTGCACTCACCCACCAGTTTCAGCGCCAGGCTGGTGACACCCAGCAAGCAGTTGCTCAAGCCTTTGAGCACCAAAAAAGGGTCCTGGGCACGGTCTTGCAGGATCCGTTTGGCGAACGCCGCCATGTCGGCCACGCCGTCCTGCCGACAGCCGAGCAACAACTCGGCATAGGATTCCAGAGACGGATGGGTGTAGCCGCCCTGACAGCAATACAAACCGAAACGGACATCCGGCTGCTCACCGGCCAGGCCTGCTTCTTCCAACGCCTGACGTACCGCGCTGACACCCCAGATCACTGCCGGCGTGCAGTAACGCTGAAGGTTTTGCGCAAGGTCCTGTCGGCTGCGTTGGTGGTCCTGATCCTGAATTTGCCCGAACGCCACCACGCGTTCGCTGCTGAACCGTCGGGCGTTCAGCGCCGTAATTGCACTGCGCCCTTCGGTTGCGGCCGCCCAGAACGACTCGACACCCCAGCCACTGGGCAACACGCAACCCGCACCGGCAATCGCGACCGCCTGTTTCATCGCAGCGCCTCCCGGTACTTGCCCAGCGCCAGCGAAGTGTTGAGGCCGCCGAAACCGAAGGAGTTGCTCAGGGCAACGTCGACCCTGCGCTTGACCGCTTGATGGGCGCAGTAGTCGAGGTCGCATTGTTCGTCGGCATCATGCAGGTTCAGGGTCGGCGTGACCCGATCATCCCGGCAGGCCAGGGCCGTGAGCATGAACTCCGGTGCTCCGGCGGCCGCAATCAGGTGGCCGAACTGGGATTTGTTGGCCGTCACCAGCAACCGCCGATAATGTTCGCGCTCGGCGAACAGGGTCTTGATCGCCAGGGTTTCGGCGGCATCGTTGAGGGGTGTCGACGTACCGTGGGCATTGATCAGATCGACCTGTTGCGGCGCCAGCCCGGCATCCGTCAGGGCCGCCTGCATCGCCAGCACCGCTCCCCGGCCCTGCGGGTCGGGTGCGGTGATTTTGTAGGCATCCAGGCTGCTGCCGAAACCCAGCACTTCGGCGTACGGCGTTGCCCCTCGGGCGAGCGCCCGTTCGAGGGTTTCGAGCACTACAAAACCACCGCCTTCACCCGCAATCAAGCCACTGCGATGGCGGTCGAACGGCCGACACAGTTCGGTACCCCAACGCTGTTCGCTGCTGGCGGCGCCGAGCAGATACAGCGCGGTCATGGTGTCCAGGCTCAGCACCGAATCGGCGCCCCCGGCAATGGCCACCTCGACCTCGCCGCGACGGATCATCTGGAATGCATTGCCGATGGCCTGGGACGCTCCCGCGCAGGCGCTGCTGATATTGATCACCGGACCTTCACTGCCAACGCCATCGGCAATCACCCGCGCAAGACGGTCGTTGCTCTGACACAGTGAACTGTCAGGATCGACCTGCGCCTGTCGCGCCATCAATTGAGCCCAGGACGGCGCCTGCGCCGGGTTATCCGCCAGGCTGAGCAGCATGTCCTGCAAACGATGAGCAGGTGCGCCGGACGCTGACAATACCGCCGCGCCACGCAACTGTTCGGGACTCAGGCCACTGTCGGCAATGGCTTGGGTGGCCGCGACCCAACCAAAGCGGGTGCGTTTTTCCAGCGACAACCCCCAGGCCGGATGGTCTTTCAAGTGTGCCGGCATCAAGCTCATGTCCACGGGCGCTGCGTAACGCACGGGAAACGCACCCGCCTCGACACCTTCCGGTTGCCATGGCCGAATGCAATGCTCGCCGGCCAACATTTTTTGCCACATGGACTGCCACTCGAAACCGAAGCCGGTGACGGCGCCCATGCCCGTGATCACGACCCGTGTGGGGCTCATGGGTAACTCTCCATTGTCTCTGTGTCCGACGACATTCTGGCCAGCAGCACCGCGCCCCAATGCCCGCCTCGGCTATGTTCGAGCAACAGCGTGTAACGGCTGCAATCCAGTGCCCAGGTCACAGCGATTTCGCTGAGCAAGGCGCTGGCGCCCAAGTCACCTACCAACGCCTTGGAGTGTTCGAGGGTGTGCCCCGATCGGGCAAACAACGCGGCAATCTGCGGATCCTGTGCATCGGCGACGACTTGCCCGACATCGCTGAGGCACAGTTCTTCGTTGCTCAAAGCACGCTCAATGACGTCGCGACCAACCGCCAGTCCACGCTCGGGTTGCGCGCTGTAACCACGGGCAAACCCGGCAATACGCAACGCAGACTGAGCACCGCTGCCCGGATTGGTCGTCAGCAACAGTGCCGCAGCACCTTCGCCGAAAACCCACGGGCCGGGGTTCACAGGTGGGTGAGTAGCGTCACGCAGGTACAACGCCGGGGTGATGTTCGGACTGCTACTGACGACGACGGCAGCATCGGCACGGCCTTCGCTCAGATGGGCGGCGGCCTCCATCAAAGCATCCAGCCCCGCATTACCCTGGGAGCAAAAACCGCCCATGGGTCCCTTGCAACGCAAGGCCTCAGCGGCGTGGGCCATGACGCTGCTGTTGAGCATCATCAGCGCATGCAGCGGCGGTGTGTGGGCAAAGAATTGCGCCAACAGATCCGCCGGTTGTGCGCCAATGGCCTGCACTGCATCCCAGCACGAGCTGGGGCCATCCACTTCCGGAATGGCAGCGATCAATGCGATCCGCTCGTCGGGCAGTTCCAGCCCACGCAAGGTCTCGGCGAGACGGCCGGCGCAATACAGCAGGCGCGCGCCCTGAGGCTCGAGGCTGCGGGACAGCTTGCGGTCGTACACACCAGCCGGCAAGGCGGGCGCTGCGACACAATGGGCCAGGCGTGCCGGGTCGAAATCCAGCGGTTGCGCGGCCGGAGGTTGACTGTCACGGGACGCACATTCAGTACCGGCGGCGTTGAGTACCGACGCAGCGGTGATATAAACAGCGGTTGAATTGGATCTGATCATGTCATGCCCTGCCCAGCACCAACGAACTGTTCACGCCACCAAACCCGAAGGAGTTGGAGAGCACGACATTGATCGGTTGCTGCAACGGTTCGCAAAGGAATTTCAACTCTGGAAATTCGGATTTTTCCGGCTGGAAATTGAGGGTCGGCAAGGCCACGCCCAACTGAATGCTCATCAACGACAGCACCGCCTCAATGGCACCACTGCCGGCCAACGAATGCCCTACGGCAGATTTGTTGGCGGTGAACGTCATCTGCTCCAGGGTTTCGCCGAAGACCTGCGCCAGGCCCAGGGCCTCGCAACGGTCATTGGCCTGTGTCGACGTACCGTGAACATTCACATGGTCCACAGCCGCACTGGTCAGTTCGGCATCGGCCAGGGCCGCCGTCATGCAGGCGGCATACTTGCTGCCGTCGCGGCTGCTGGAGGTGATCTTCTCTGCCTCGCACAGATTCGCGTAACCCAGCACCCGGCCCAGCGAACAGGCCTGACGACGCTCGGCATGCTCGCGGGATTCCAGCACCAACAGCGCCGCCCCTTCACTCAGCACAAAACCGCAACGGTCCGGCATGAACGGCCGGCTCTGTTCTTGTGGGGAAAAGTCCACTCGCTGGCAGAGTGCGCCCAGCCCATCAAAGCTGTAGTAGGACAATTCATGGGCCATCAACTCCACCGCGCCACACAACGCCAGGTCGATCTCGCCACGGGCGATCGCTCGATAGGCGCTGCCGATGGCCATGGTGCCGGCGGCACAGGCATCGGAATGTGTGGAGATATGGTCACGTACACCCAGCCATTCGGCGAGATGGCGGGTTTGCTGATCAACCCGACGGGCAAACGCCCCACCGCTGAGGGTGTGGTTATCCAGGTACTGGTCGAGATCGACCCGCCCCTGATCGTCCATGTAACGGCTGGCGTCCCGCAAATCACCGCTCGCGCAATATTTGTTGGCCCCAACGAAAATGCCGCTGGCGACTCGGGCAAATGCACCATCGGCCAACCCGGCATGGGCCAGCGCCTGGCGGGCCACGTAATGCGAGAGCCATTCCTGCCGGGAGGTGGTCTGCAGATCGCCCGGAAAGGCCGCCGCGATGACCTGCCATTGTTGCTCATCGATAAATCCGGCCGCCGGGTTCGCAAACCCCAGTTCGACAAACGCCGGGTGCTGGCGAATGCAGGAACGGTTTTCGCAGATCGTCGTGAACAGCGAGGCCGCATCCAGTGCCGTGGGAGCCACCAGGCCATAGCCGGTGACCAGAACCTCTCTGGCCTGCATCAAGGCAACCCCTACGCCGAAGCCTTCAACTGGGTGGCCGCGTACTGCTCAACCAACAGACGCGAGATCGAGTCACCGTCCAGAGGGGTCAGGCGAGCACTGCAACCGCCACACACCACTTGTTTGCGTTCATTGAGTAGGGCATGAACCGCGCCACACTCCGGGCAGGTCTCGGGGAGGTAGTTGAAAACGTTATGGCACTGCTGCGCCCAGTTACGCACGGTGGTGGCCGAGAAGACATCGCCCGGCTGCATGCCCGCGTGCAACTGGCCCGGCGCATAAGCGCTGAGGCTGTGCTCCAGCAAGGCCACGCCGTCCTGCGTGATTCGGCCATTTTCGACAAACCGGCTGGCGTCGCCGAACACCGCTACCGCGTGATCCAGCACGCTGGTTTTCGGCAAGGTGCAACCGTACTGACGGCCCAGCTGGAAGCTCAGGTCGACGATGTCCAGCGAGTCCGCGCCGAGGTCGTCAACGATACTGCTGTGCTCTGCCACGTCGCCCCTATCCAACACCAGCAACTGCGCAAGAATCTCCTGTGTACTGCTGATAACGCTGTCCAATTCCAACGGATTGTTCATTGATTGCTTCCCTACAAAAGCCGCATTGAATGAATAAAGTCATCGGGCCAAAAAAGCTGTTTTCAGGCCAGGTCTATCGAGGGCCGGGAGTCTAAAGTCTCCCCCTAAGGGGAGAGTCAACGTGCCATCGTTCAGTAGGTTATTGCCGCGTTCACTGGCCTGCCGAACAGGTGATACCCCCCCCACCGCAAAGCCGGCCAGAGGCAACAGCCAGATGGCCCAGCGGTGGGTTGCACGCCATTGGGTCGCGTGATCGAGGGAGAGCAGAAACAGCGCGGATGCCGATCCCGCAAGAAGCGCTACGGCGCTGGCAAGCACCAGTCATTTCCCGATGTAGGGAAGCACGTCGAGTTGTTCAGGTTTTCTGAGTTTTGACATGGGGTCAGCCGCACAACGGGAAAGTGAGCCTGACCAAAAAGGGATTTTACCCGCGAACGCCTACAGCCCAGTCTGGATCAGGTGTCTGTAGGCATCACCAGCTGCTACGGGCGCAGCGGTTGGTAAGTGAAGGAATGCCATCTCCAGTGCCCGCTCATGGAAATCTCGCCCAGAGATATAAAATTTCGTTACAGCGAAGAGTGGTGGCATTCCTAAAAATCGTGGGGGCGACAGAAACGTCGAGTCGCACCTCCCCCATGAATTTGAGTGTCTGCTTCTGTCCGCTAGCAGCCCTTGGAGAAGGTCTGATTTGGGTCGATAGCAGCCAATGCCAAACCCTATCAGGTCAAGACTCGCAGTGCTCCAGATTCAAAGACGGGGGTGATACAACGCTTGTTTTAATGCTGGGCCAGCACGGTTGAAATCCGAGTCTGAGTCAGCCCATCGCGTCTTTGGAATGAGTGAATTACTGCTACGCTTTTTAAAAGCTGTCCGGGAATATTCGACGCCGCATCAGTGATTCATCACAGACGAGTTCCGTTGTCGTTCGGGCCCAACCTTTGCTCATCCAAGGTGCCGACATGGCTGAGTTCAAGAAGCGTTCAACCAAACGGTTGTCCAGGGTAATAGACGACATCCGTGAAGATAAGAATTTTCACTCGTTCAAGGAGAGACTGGAGGCCGGCAAACGTCTACGAGATGTCGTGCCGCGGGCGGCTCATGCAACGTGGAAATCCAAGCCCAGGCAGCGTGATCCTGTCGGTTTGCTCGAACTGTCCAACCGTGACCGACATCCGGCACTGGTGCCTGTCCGTTACGGGCGAATGCTGCGCAGTCCATTCACTTTCTTGCGCGGTTCGGCCGGCCTGATGGCACGCGACCTCGCCACGCTGCCTTGAACCGGCGTACGCGTCCAAGCGTGCGGCGATTGCCACCTGCTCAATTTTGGCTTGTTCGCCACCCCCGAACGCAACCTGATCTTCGATATCAACGACTTCGACGAGACGCTTCCTGCACCTTGGGAATGGGACATCAAACGGTTGGCGGTCAGTTTTGCCGTCGCCGCCCAAGACAATCGGCTGAACGACAAGGAGGCAGGACAACTGGCCATGGCCTGCGTGCAGGCCTACCGCAAACGCATGCGTGAATTGTCGGAGATGAGTCCGCTTGACGTCTGGTACGACCGCTTGGATGCTCAAGCGATCATCGACATGGCACCCAGCATGAAATACCGCAAGGCGCGGCAAGAGTTGATAGCCAAGGCCAGAACGCGCATTGGGGACTACCTGTATCCCCAGATCAGTGATGAAGTGGGCGGTAGGCGGCGCTTGGTCGACCAGCCGCCAATCCTGTTCCATATCCATGAAGCCGGTTTTGCCAAGCGCGTTAAGCTGGCTCTTGAGGATTACCGCAGTTCATTGCTACCCGAGCGCAGATTTCTCTACGACCGTTATCGCCTCGAGGACTTTGCAGTGAAAGCCGTGGGCATCGGCAGCGTGGGCACGTTCTGCTTCGTCGGCTTGTTCTTTTCGGCCGAGAACCATCCGCTGCTGCTGCAATTCAAGGAAGCCTGCCCATCAGTGCTGGCGCCCTATGCCGGTAAGAGCGAATTCGCCAATCAAGGTCAGCGCGTGGTTACCGGCCAGCGCCTTTCGCAGTCCGCCAGCGACATTTTTCTGGGCTGGACCGAAAGCAGCAAGGGCCGGCAGTTTTTCGTCAGACAACTGCGCGATATGAAGATGTCATTGCCGGTAGAAGGTGCGTCTTTCGAGCAGATGAACATGTATGCGCAGGTGTGCGGCATGACATTGGCGCGGGCGCATGCCAAGTCAGGGGACGCAGCACTGATCAGCGGATATCTCGGCAAGTCGGACGCCTTCGATCAGGCCCTTGGCAAGTTTGCCCTGGCTTATGCCGAGCAAAATACCAGGGACTACGCGGCGCTGGTCAACGCCGAGAAAAAAGGCAGGATAAAAGCGTTTCGCGAGGAAGACGATTGAGCACTGCCATGGCCTATGCCCGGGAGTGCCCCAACTGCATTTGTCTGGATTCAAGAAGATGAATGAAAATCGTGTTTCCACAGCGTATTCGAGCTCCTGTCGTTTCAACAGAACCGTTCTAGTCGCGGCCACACTGATGCTGGTCGCCTGTTCCACGCTCGGCCCCTCTACTATCGAGCGCGATAGAAGCGACTACGCGACCGTCATAGCCACGACTTGGAAAGAACAGACCCTGTTGAACATCGTCAAGTTGCGCTACGCCGATGCCCCTGTTTATCTGGAGGTGTCATCGGTGATCAGTTCCACGGCCATCCAAAGTCAGGTGAACCTTTCCGCAAGTTGGTTCAGCGGTTCACCAGCCGAGGGTAATAGCCAGACATTGGGCGCTTCCGGCCTCTATACGGATCGTCCTACCATCAGCTACACACCGCTATCCGGTGAACGCTTTTCCCGCTATCTGCTCACGCCACTTTCGCCAGCGGCGATATTCTCGCTTGTTCAGGCGGGCTATCCGGTCGATCGCGTGCTGCACCTGACCACGCGTGCCGCAAACGGCTTGTACAACAGGTCTACCTCCCCGTCTCGGTTACGTTCAGCAGACCCTGAGTTCTATGCGGTGCTAGATGCACTTCGGCGGATTCAGCGTTCGGAAAAGCTGGGTATGCGGATCAGTCAACGTGCGGGGGCTGACAGTGAGTTGCTGCTGATCGCCGACACCAAATCGGAGATCGTCGAAAATGATCGCCGGTTGGTACGTCAGTCGCTACACCTTCGACCCGATGCGGAGGTACTGCACCTTACTTTCGGCTCGGTGCAGCGGGACGATGCCGAAGTGGCCTTGCTGACGCGCTCGATGTCGGAGATCTTCTCGGAAATCGCCGCCACCATCGACGCCCCCCCCCATCCATGTGCAAGAAGGGCGGGCAAACCCCGCGCCCGCCCTTCCTGTGATTTCCAGCGAGTGGGACGCGCCACTGGTGCGTATCCTCTCAAGCGAGCATAAGCCAGACAATGCCTATGCGGCCGTGCGCTATCGCGATCACTGGTTCTGGATAGATGATCGCGACCTGAAGTCCAAGTCCGAGTTTCTGTTCATCCTCGTGCTCTTGTCCCTTGCCGAAACCGGCGTCGCGCCGGAGACACCAGTCATCACTATCCCCGCCAACTAGTCTGGCAGCGGATACAGGCTTTGCAGCAAGCGGTCCTGTGCGGACTGTGGACCTAGGTAGCGAACGAACAGCGCCTCACCTTGCGGCCCCGAAAGGGCCTGACTCAAGGCGGTATCCACCAACAAGCGAAAATCTACATCTCCCCTTGGCATCGACAACGCCACCCGGCTCATGACGAACAGGTGATCCGGAACCCACAGCTGGTCGCGTTCGGATTGCCGGGCCTGGTAGGCCAGCAGGACCACCCTGTCTCCGAGGAACGCGTCGACCTTGCGTTCGGCCACCCGTTGCACACCCTCCTCGTACGTCGAAACTTCCTCGAGCGTGGATTGCAAGCCAAGCTGGCGAATCCGCTCATGGGCCCAGCGGCTGCTCAAGGTGCCACGCAATACGGCGAAACTGTGCTTGCTCAGCCCTGCATTGATCGTCGCGCGCCAGCGCGGTCCGGAATTGTCCGTGCTACCGCTGAGGGGGCTGAGCAGGCTGGCAGGTGCATCGCGCTTGACCAAAGCCGCGAGGCCGGAGGTAAACACCGGAATGGAAAAATCCAACGTGCCTCGTCTGGTTTTGGTTTCCACCATCGGTGTACACAGCAAGTCGACCTGCCCGTTATCCACGGCCCGAACAGCCTCTGGCTCTGCCAGTGAGTGCCAGCGCACCTGCAAGCCAGCGAGCCCTGGCAATTCCCGAATACGTGCGACGACTGCTTGGCAAAGGTCGATGGAATACCCCTCCGGAGCCTGTTCGCTGCCTGATGAGAAGGGTGCGAACCCCTCCATGAATCCGAGGTTGAGCACCTGCCCTTGACGTAACCGGCCCAACGTGTCGGGAGCGGCGAAGGAGCTGTCCGCTGACGCGCACAACAGCAAACTGACAAGACACCAACCGGTCACTTTCGATCCACGCTTCATGGCGCACCTCCGATCATGTCCAGCGCCTTGACGAAACGTTTGGCAATGAAGCCGAACAGCAGGTAACCCAGCGCCATGATCAATGCCGCACCGAATACGGCCTCCAGGCCCGAGGCGTAAAGTGCGTAGAAGCAATAGCAAACCGCGACCATCATGATTGCGCTGTTACGGCGAAAAATGGCTGCCTGTACCTGGGCCTTGTACATGATCACCAACAGCCCAGTCAGCGAGGTGATGTAGGGAATGATGTTGGTCACGGCAGCCAGGTTTACCAGTTTGCTGAACTGGGCGCTGGCATTGGGCGAGAGCGTCGACAGGGCAATCAGGCTCTGCAGCACCGCGCAGGTCAGCATGCCCGCCAGTGGCACGCCGCGGGCTGTAGTGCGTGTAAACAGCGTTGGGAAAAGCCCCTGCCCGGCGGTGACCCTGGCGGTTTCAGCCAAGGTGAACTGCCATCCGAGCAACGAACCGACGCAAGCGATCACCGCCAATGCCATGATCACGCTGCCGACGGAGTCGTTGAACATCTGCGCATAGACCATGGCGAAGGGCGCGCTGGCGTTGGCAAGCTCCGGATTAGGCACGATGCCCTGGATGACACTGGTCGAGAGGATGTAGATCACGGCCGCGCCAAGGGTGCCGAGCAAGCACGCCAGAGGAACATTGCGCTTCGGATTTTCCACCGCGTCGGAGTTCTGCGCAGCTGATTCCATACCCAGGAACGCCCATAAGGTCAGTGGAATGCTGTTGGTTATGGCCTGAGCCACTGGCATGTGACCTGGGTTCCAGGCGTCCTGGAAGGTTGCGAGGCTGAACCAGTACCAGCCAATCAAGCTCAAGCCAGCAACCGGGACGATGACACCCCACACGCTGACCGCGCCAATACGACCGGTAACCTCGGCTCCACCCAGGTTGGACAAGGTGGTAAACCAGATCAACGTCACCGCTCCTGCCAGTAGCGGCCCGCCGCCAGTGCCAAGCCAGGGAATGAAAGGCGTGAGATAGCCCACGGCGGAAATGGCGATGGCCACGTTGCCAATCATCAGTGACAAAAAGTAAAGGTAGGAGCACAGAAAGAAAGCAGACTTGCCATGGGCTTGTTCACTGTAGGCAGACATGCCACCCGATTGCGTGCAGTAGATGCCGCATTGGGCGAAACAGTAGGCGATAGCCATCGAGCCTATGGCCGTGATCACCCAGGACAATAGCGAGACAGCGCCGATCTGCGCCATGCTCGCCGGCAGCATGATGATGCCGGACCCCATCATGTTTACCGTGACCAGTGTCGTCAGTCCGACCAAGCCCATCTTCTTTGCTTTTTCACGCATGGCTGCAACCTCCGCGAAAGCCTGTCGAAGAACCGATCACTGGTGTGCAACACCTCACTTTCCTACGCTGCGTCCCAGCCGGCGGGCCCCAATTGCAGCGCTTATGCCGTGCAATACCACGCTGAGCACGACGCAAGCGATAGTCGTGGCGATGATCGTGCTGCCCTCTTGCAACCGTGCATCGAGTACCAGCACAGCGAAAACGATAGACGCTAGACCACGCGGCCCGAACCAGCCAATGAACAGACGGCTATCGGCAGTCAGTTCGCTCCCGGCAAGGCTGACCCAGACAGGCACCATACGCACCAGCGACAGGCTCAACAGTGCGTAGAACCATACCGAGGGCGACAGGATTTGCGAGGCCTTGGGCGCAACGTAGGCACCGAACACCACCCAGGTCAGCAGCGAAAGCGCTTCACCGCAGGATTCGCCGGTCTTGAGCAGCAGTTGCGTTTCCCGGTTGAACAGGTACCCCGTAAGCAATCCTGCGCAGAATGCCGCGATAAAACCACTTCCGCCCATTGCCTGGGCACTGGCGAAACTTAGCAACGCCAGGGCGGGCATTACCAGTTGTTGCCATGACTCCACCTGCAGGCAGCTGCGTTGGGAAAGACGCAACAGCCCTCCCACCATCAGCGCTAGCACAGCCCCCGTCAGTGCGCCAATACCCAACTCCTCGAACAAGAAGTATCCCCCCAGGGCAAAGGGCATCGTCGAGCGGCTTTCCATCAACAATGCCAGCAACAAGAGCAGCACCGGAACGCAAATGCCATCGTTCAACCCGCTTTCGACATTCAGGCTTTCACGCACATTGGCTGGCACGAGGGGGTTGGTCACCACTGCCTTGCCAAGGGCGGCATCGGTCGGGGCCAGGATCGTCGACAACAGGGCCATTTCCAACCAGGGCATGCGTGGAAACATCAACCACGCAGCTAGCCAACCGGCGACCAGGGTCAGCGGCAAGCCAATCGTCAGCAGGCGCAGCGGCAGGCTCCGGTTGCGGCGTAATTGAGCCAGATCAGCCTGGGCAGCATCGCTGAACAACACGATCGCCAGGGTAAGCTCGGCCAGTAGCCGAAGATCATGCCGGTCCAGGGAAAGGTTCAGCAACCCGAGACCAGCCGGGCCGGCCACCAGGCCCGCCAGCAGGAACAACAGGGGCCCGTTGACGGGTCTGGATTCGAGCGCACCGGCCAGGTTGGCGTACAGCACCAGCAAGGCAGCCAGGACAGCCAGATTCTGATACATGACAACCCACCGTGATCGACACGACTGTATAAAAACGCTATCACTGCGTCCGTGGCGCGGCGAGCCCAAAGGTGGCAGAAGTTATCTTAGGTCAACAGTTGAGGTAATTAACCTGCAAGACCGCTGCGCATCGGGCGATGCCAGCCCCAATGCCCTCGACATCGACATCGACATCGACATCGACATCGACATCGACATCGACCGCGAGCATCGTCGTGGATTTGACCTGTGCTTGGCTTTTATCAAGTCGAACTGGCGGTGGCAGCGTAAGTTGCCAATAACCATTGGCCGGCTACGGACAAGAATCATGAACCGCCCCGCTCCCTCACGCTTTCGCCTGTATGACGAACAAGATCTCGATAGCGTGCTGCGTACAATGGCGTATCAGGCCCTGGCGCTGATGCCTGCGCAACCCTTGGTACTGGTGGGAATTCAACGCCGAGGTGAGCCTTTGGCGCGTCGCCTGCAACTGCACTTGCAACAACTGACCGGTGGTGCCGCGCCACTGCCGCTCTACCCGATCAAGGTCAAGCGCTACGCCGACGACCTCAGCCTCCTGCATGCCCATACGCAGCTCACCGAGAACCCCGAGCTGGCCAACCTGAATCTGGCCGACACCACCTTGCTGGTGGTCGATGACGTGCTGTACGAAGGGCACTCCCTGCTGCGCACCTGCGCTTACCTGGCTGAGCTTGGGGCGCGACGGGTACTCAGCGCGGTGCTCGTCGACCGTCACGCCTGCCGGCAACCCGTGCATGCACATATCGTGGGTATACACCTGCAAGTCGCCGAGCAGGACATCGTCGAATGTCATGTGCCGCCTTTCGAAGCGGATTTCAGCGTGGAAGTGATTCGCCACGGCCGAGCCGGCGATACCGCCTGAATCAATCCGCTGACGGGGGCCTGACTGTCAGAATGCTGCACGGGGCATGATTGACGAGCCGTTCGGTAGTATCGCCGATCAGCTTGGCCCAACGTCTGGGCTGCGCCACGCCGACCACCACCACATCGATCTTCAGCGTGGGAACGAGAGACTGAATAACGCGCAGCGGCGCACCTTCGATAAAGTAGCGCTGCGCATAGGGAATGCCATGGATATCGGCCAGTTCATCGAATGGTAGCTGGAGTGACTCGCGCACCTGCTCCGCCCATGGCGCTGCAAGGTCGGGATTGGCCAGCATGGCCAACGGCAGATCATAGACCGACAGCAGATGGACCTGGCCGTTGCATGGGCTCGCCAGTTGCCGACCTGCCTCCACCAGCGCATGGTTCAGCGCTTGCTGCGCAAGGTCCGTCTTGGCCACATCCACGGCCACCAGTATGTTCGCGGGCATGGGCATGGCCCTGGCCTCGGCAGGTACGAGCAGCAATGGCACCTGACTGGTATGCAGCAACACATGGTCAACCGAGGATTTGTCGTTCAGGCCAAGTACCGGACTGGCGGGGAGCCCCTTGATTACCAAGTCAGGCGCAAAGCGAGCAATACACGCCGGTACGAGGTCACGCGCCGTGGAGGTTTCCAGCGCTTCGAAGGTGGTGTGCAACCCTGCGGGCGCCTGCTCGTCGAGCAAAGCCTTGAGCCCGGCACTGAAGTGCGCGAACGCGGCTGAAGGTTGTGAAGCTTGCTGCCCTGGCTCGGGCAGGCCAGGTTCAGTGGGGGTGTGGATGCCCAGTACGTGCAAAAAGGCACCTGAGGCGTGAGCCAATGCCATGGCCCGATGCATCGCGGCATGGGCCTGGACCTTGGTCATGACCAGAAGAATCCGGCGGTACAGGCTCATCAGCCACCTCCTGGCGCGAATATGGGGTGCCGCACCGCTGTCATTATCGAAGCTGCCGCTCAGCCAATCTTGATAAATATCAAGGCCATCAAACCCCACTGCGTCACCCTTGACCTGTACCGGTGGGCCTTCATCGAGGCTGCCATCGCCGTGGAGGCCATCATGAACGCTTACTCGCGACTGCTACTTATCTGCCATCCAGACCTGCACCCCTCGCCTGCCCTGACGCGTGCTCAGGCGCTGGCCAGTATGACAGGCGCCACCTTGCACCTGGTGGTGCTCAGTCAACTGCCCTCACGCCTGGCCACCCTGGACCAGGTGCTGCGCAGCAATGCCCGCAAGCAGGACGCCGAGCACCGCAAGGCCTGGCTCGCGGACCAGGTGAAGGCGCTGGGCGAACTGGGCATTACCGCCTACGCCGAGACACTGGACGATGAAGACCCGCTCAAGGACTTGATCCGGCTGGCCCAACTGCACCGGGTGGAGATGATGATCAAGGACATCAGGCACGAAACCGCCTTGAGCCGTGCCCTGCTCACCCCCTTGGACTGGCAACTGCTGCGCCGTTGCCCGATCCCGATGCACCTGGTGGCCCAGGCTGAAACCAGGCTGCCAGCGCGCATACTTGTCGCCGTGGATCTTGTCGAGCACGACCCGGTGATAGACAGGCTCAACGACCACATCCTGCAATCGGCACAGGCACTGGCACAGCGATGCAAGGCGCAACTGCATCTGCTGCAGGCCTATGAACCCAGCACCAGCTTCGTTGCCTATGCCGCCGCACCCGTGGCCTGGACTGACAAGCTGATAGAGGAAATATCTGGTCGCGCGCGCGAGCGCATGGCGACGTTCGGCGGCCGTTACGGCATCAAGGCAGATCATCTGCACCTGGTGCGAGGTGCTGCCCGCAACGTGGTCAGCGACTACGCGAACCAGCATGGCTTCGATGTGGTGGTGATGGGTACGCTCTACCACGAGGGGGTGAGCAAGGTCGTTGGCAGTACTACAGAGCAAACCCTGTACAAGGTTCACTCCAGCATTCTGGCGATCCACGGTTGAACGATCAGCCGTCTGGTTTCACGCCCTCCAGTTTGTCGCTGTGGCTTTTCTGGTACTTGTCCATTGGCATACTCTCGGTGCAGATTTAGGTGCGCAGGCCTTGACATGTTCTGGCCTGCCCAGTGTCCGACTGCTGGCTATGCTCGACTTGATAAACGTCAAACCCCACAGTCCAACGCAGCTTATGTTGCTATGTACGACCAATGGAGCGCAGGGCATGAATGACACACCGCCGTTACTGTTCGCCCTGCGAGGCAGCCAGGCCTATGGGAATGCCGTGGCGCAACGCCTGGGCCGGACACTGTCAGCACATGAAGAGCGCGACTACGAGGACGGAGAACACAAGTGCTGGCCTGGCGAATCGGTCGACGGTCGAGCGGTCATCGTCTTTCACTCGCTCTATGGCGATGCGCACCACAGCGCACACGACAAGCTATGCCAGTTGCTGTTCTTCTGTGGTGCGCTCAAGGACGCCGGTGCAAGCCAGGTGACGGCAGTCACGCCTTACCTGTGTTATGGCCGCAAGGACCGCAAGGTAGAGTTTCAGGATGCGACCATCACCCGCCATGTGGCTTGCCTGATGGAAAGCTGCGGCGTCGACCGCGTGGTGGCGCTGGACGTACACAATCCCAGCGCCTTCGACAACGCCTACCGAATCCCCAGCTGGAACCTGCAATGCACCGCGCTATTCGCCCAACACCTGGCCCCGCTGCTCGGTGAACAGACAGTCACGGTCGTGTCGCCGGATATTGGCGGCATCAAACGCGCCGAGCAGTTTCGCCAGGTTCTGGCGGACCTGCTGAGACGCCCGGTATCTGTGGCCATGATGGAAAAGCACCGCCAGCAGGCGGGCCTGAGCGGCGAACACCTGGTGGGTGACGTGGCAGGCAGCACTGTCATCATGTTCGACGACCTGATCAGCACGGGGCAGACACTGCTGCGCGCTGCCCAGGCCTGCCGGCAGGCCGGAGCCAGGCGCATGCTGGCCGCTGCCACCCATGGCCTGTTCACCACTGGTGGCGAGCTATTCGACAGCGGTGTGTTCGAACGGGTACTGGTTGCCGACAGCATCGCGCCCTTTCGCCTGCCCGTGCGATGCCTGCAGCAGCTGGATATCGTCGATACCAGTGCCCTGGTCGCCGAGTTGCTTGCCAACCGCCGGGGCTGCGGCGCATGACCCCGACGCATGGCCCTACACCGCCAGGATACTGCAGGGTACCTGGTACAACACATGCTCCGTGCTGCTGCCAAACAGTCGGTCCAGCCCCCTGGCGGCCCAACAGGAAGTGCCTGCGTTCGGCCGGCGCACCGTAGCGGTCGGCCAGCGCCTTGAAATCGGCGACCGGTGCCACAAGTGAACGGCTTGCGAAGGTCACCAGGGGCAGTTGGTGGGAGCACCGTTCCACTGAAATACGAGGGGGGAGCGTCCATGCTCCTGAACGCGGTCGGGTCGCTCATTTGCTGCTTGTGATGGGAATCACTTTTTCAGGGTGAATCGCTTCGGCGCGCTTGGGCAAGTGCACCAGCAGCACGCCCTTGGCAAACTGGGCCGTGATCTTTTCAGCGTCGACTTCACGGGGCAACTGGAAGACCCGCTCGAAGCTGCCGTAGTGGCGCTCCGACAGGTGGTATTCCTTGCGCTTTTCGTCGACTTCTTCCTGCTTCTCGCCGCGGATCACAACGCTGCCATTGACCAGCTTGATCTCGATGTCCTTGTCGTCCACACCAGGCAGTTCGGCGCTGATGCAAAACTCATCGGCCAGTTCGCTGATATCCATCGCCGGCATGCCATGGCTGAACAGCTCACGGCGCCAGAATGGCTCGACATCGAACGGCGTGTGGCTGAACGGCATGCGTAGTGGCCGGCGCCCGAAATCGTCGAACAAACTGTCGATCTGTCGCCGCAACTGCTGGAATGGACGCCACAAGTCCGATGGCTCGGTGCTTGGTGGCGAAGCCTTGGTGGGCTGGGTGGCAGCGGGTGTGACAGGTACTTTCTTGGCTGTTTCGGACATGGCGACCTCCTCGAATGAGTAATGCCTCACTGGGTGACACCTCGATCTTGCGCTGGCAGGCAAGCCCACGTTTGACCTTTATCAATCAGGATGCGGCCAGCATCATCTGTCGGTTTGATCCTGATCAAAGTGTTGCCATCGCAGGGGCTTAGCTTATATGGAGCGTGGCCCGCCCAAACCTGTTCGAGGCGCATATGGACGAGGATCACAGTGAATGTGTCCGTTTGCTGGAAACATTGCCGGGGCCCGGCATACAGTACCTTCGCCTGATGCTGTGCAACCCGCAACGCAGCGAGGCGATGCCAGGCCAGTATTGCCAACTGGCGAATCAAACCCAGCGCTGGACCTGCAACTACATCAGCATGCCTGGCGCAGCGGGTCGGTTCATGGTCGCCACCCGCAGCCTCCTGACATTGCAGGTCGGAGATCTGCTGGAGTACTCAGGGCCTCTGGGCAGCGCCTGGCCGGTGCCCTTGCAGAGTGTGCGACTGCTGGCTATCACTCACGGCGAGGGGGTTTTGGCGCTACTTTGCACACTGGATGAGGTTCGCTGTTGGCTACCTTGGGTAGAGGTGAGGCTGTTGCACGAAAGCTTTGAGCAGGAGCACCTGCCCGCCGAATGTCAGCCATGGATCTCAGCGTTTACCTCGGTGCCACGCAACAGCAGAAGCGTTTGGATTCAACTGACTGAACAGCTGGAGGATTTCAAGCCGGACACTGTCTACTGCTGCGCGCCGTCCTTGGTGGCAAGGCATGCCGCGCGCATCTGTTGGCAAAAAGGGGTCCCGATACAGCGTATCTGGTTGCGGGCAGACCATGTGTCGCGTCCATCCTGGAGTTGTCAATTTCCTCTGAATGGGCCTGTGCAACGTTATGACAGGATTCTCGAGGCCCTCAATTCGGCTCCTCCATCCGACCGAGCTTGAGCAGGCCTTGTTGATCGATGAGTCGGACCTCCCGGCCAACACATTGCAGGAGCCCAGCCTGATTGAACCGGCTGAACAGCCGGGAGACAGTTCTTCAGGGCCTGACATGACGATGTCTGCGCTTCTTCTTGCGGGCTCTATGAACGCTAGCCGCTTCGCCCGAAGTTTCTGAGGCAACTGACCAAGGGGCATGGTTGTGCCCTACTAAAGCTTGATCGAGATCAAGTCAGGCCAATGTGCTGCCCTCATGCTCGACGTGGACAGCCTTCAACCCGTTTTTCTACCTGAAGGCCCCTGTGGTTTGCCGGCCGTCGAAGCGGGTGAGGCGCTTACTGAGCGACTACCGCATCAGTGAGCCCTGTCGTTGAGCATGACTGGCAACCTTATAAGTCTGCATTGTCTGGTAACGTGAAGAGGATTTGTCATGAATACCTTACTGAACGAACTTCACGCCTATCATCATGACATGGCCAACAAGATAAGCCAGATCAGGAAATTGCTGAAAAAGCTAAAGCATGAGCCCGATGGCACTGATGACTGTAAGCTTTTGTTCGAGATGTTGGAGGCCTTGCACAGTAATGCAGAGCGGCACCACCATGAGAATGAAGAAATCATTCGGCGAGCCTTGCTAGCCACGGAGGCGCCGATCCACCCGCGGATCCTGGATATCGAGCGAGATCACCAGGCATTTGCGCGCATTGCTGGGCAATTGAATACATTAGCGGCTACAACAAAAAACACGAAAGTAATCGCTGACACTGTTGATGACTACATCGAAAAATATTACGACCACATGGAGTCGGAGGAAAACATATTCTTTCCAGCTGCAGACAAATGGCTTTCAAACAGTCAATGGCTGGAAATAAAACATCAATGGCACTAACTGGAGTGCACATTCAAGCGTCCAACCGCCCCATCTCCATCACACGAGGATACTGCCATGGCTCCTGCTGAAACTTCCCGTCAATATACCGCGCCCTCGTTTCCCAAGCCTGCGGGCGAACATTGGATCGAAGCCCTCGACAATGGCATCCACGTACTGATCAGGCCGCTGCAAGCCAAGGACC